>JBJKUQ010000001.1:0-59097 GCA_045563015.1 Alphaproteobacteria bacterium
TAAAGTAGTCGCATACAATACCGTCGGAAATTTCTCCTTTAGATGTGAGGATAAGATTATCACCAATGATTTTTAGTTTAACATTGTCTTTTAGCAAACTTTTTTTAATTATATGAGCTTTGTTTAGTTCCTTAGAGATTTTAAATGTAAAGAATGCACAATGAGAGCTAATGAAAACAAAAATTATTGAAATTAAACTTGTTATGTAGCTCTTATCTGAGGATAGGATTTTATATATTAAACCTTGATCGTAAGCAAAGAAAATGAAAAAAAAAATTACGTTGAACTGCAATAACCAATTTAGAAATAATTTATGTGATCTAGTCATATTTTATAAGAGATTCAATTGGTAATTTAATTTTTTCTCTTCCTTTTAAGAAATTTAATTCAATAACTGAAGTAAAGCATTTAACTTTTCCACCCGCTTTTTCTATTAGATCAATTGCTGCTTTAGCTGTTCCACCAGTCGCAAGGAGATCATCCACTAAAATAATTCTTTTATTATTAGCATCAACATTTATTTCTAAAGTATCATTACCGTACTCTAATTGATAATCATGAGAAATAGTTTTACCAGGTAGTTTATTTTTTTTCCTTATCATGACCATGCCTATATTTAATTTGTTTGCTATAGCTGATCCAAATATGAAGCCTCTTGCGTCGATAGCTGCAATAGTATCAAAATCATAATTATCTAGTAAACTGCATAATTTTTTTACAGTTTCTGAGAAAGCCTTTCCGTTTATAAGCAACGAGGAAATATCGTAATAAAGTATTCCTGGCTTTGGAAATCAGGTACCTTACCTATGTACGACTCAATTTCCTCAATATCCATATAATATTTAAAATTATTTCAAGGTTTTGAGGTAGGCAAGTAAATCATTAATTTGATTTTCTTTTCTTAATCCACCAAAAATCATTTTACTCTTTTTAACATCCTTACCAAAATAGGCTTTTTTAACTTTTTTGCTAGAAACCCATGCAGTTAAAGCTTCATCATTCCATTCAATACCAGCCTCCTTGAGCCAATCTGAATATTTATAACCATCTTGAACACCAGCTTTGGAACCCATTATACCCCAGAGATTTGGACCAGTTTTGTGTTTAGCTCCGCTAGCAACATTATGACAGGCAGCGCATTTCTTAAAAACTTTTTTCCCCTTCTCAGCATCTCCAGCTAATACATTAATTGATATCATGCAAAAGGCCACTAAAGGTAGTACAAAATATTTTTTTAGCATTATCTAAACTCTCCATTTATTTTTATTTACAACTTTATAAGAATATATATATATATTTGAAAAACAACCAGAAAATCAATGAATTCTTTTAACATCAATGAAAAAAAATTAATTAATAAAGGCTTTGCCTTAATTAAGGAAATAGGATGGAATAATTTTGATATAAAAACGTTATCTAAAAAAGAAAAAATATCTGAGGAAGAAATTAAATTTTTTTTTTCATGTAAGTATAGTCTAATTGAAAGATTCACAAAAATGATAGATTCTGAAGTTGAATCTAATCTGTCATTTGATGAGATGAGAGAGTCATCTGTAAAAGATAATCTATTTGAAGTGATAATGTTAAGGTTTGATGTAATGGAACCATATAAAATTGCATTGTCTAAATTGATTAAAAGTGCAAAAAAAAACCCTGCTTTATTTTCAGTAATTTCAAAAAACGTTATTAACTCTATGGATTTTTATCTTGAAATTTCTAATTCTTACAAAGGGTTAACAATAGATTTGTTTAAAAAAAACTTTCTGTTTATAATTTATTCATATACTTTTAAAATTTGGTTAGAAGATAATTCAGACGATTTATCAAAAACAATGGCTGCGTTAGATAAATCTCTTTCCATTGCAGATAATTTGCAGGAAAAAGCTAAAGAGTTTTTACCAATTTAGCCTTTGACAAAGCCTTTTTTTGAGAGTTTTCTAATTTTTTCTTATTAAAACCATCAATTAGTTCGTTGAAAACTTTGAACCAATTTAATTCGGCATCAAGGTGAAGAAAGACAGAACCTAAGCCAATCGCAGCTCTGTCCATAAAAACAAACTCTCTTGGAGGCTTAACTCCACCAATTTTTTTTAATTCTTTATGAACTTTGTTAGCGGCCTCTGCTCCGTAAGCAGTTGAATTTGTTTCCTCCATTTTCCTAACTTTGTTTTCAAGAAGTGGAGAATATAAAAATTTGGCCCAAATATTTAATATATTTATTAATTCTTTACTAATGTTCTCAAAGCCCCAACTTTCATATGCTTTTACAGCAAGTTCTTCATCACTTTTCATGATTGCATGATATAAGTCTATAACTCCTTCCACGAAAGATGGTTTAAAAACTCTTATACAACCAAAATCTAATAGGTTTATTTGAAGTTTATTATTTGCAGAATAATTTCCCAAATGAGGGTCCCCATGGATAACTCCATATTTATAAAAAGGGTAGTACCAAGCGTGAAACATGTTAATAGCGAGTTCTTTTCTTTCTACTTTTGATTTATTTTTAAATTCAAGAAGTTTTTTACCATCAAGAAAGCTCATACATAATAATCTCTCTGTTGAGATTTCTTGAAAAATATTAGGAACTAAAATATTTTTTTTTTCTTTAAAAATGTATTTAAAAAGTTGTATGTGTTTTTGCTCTAAAAGATAGTCAAGTTCTTCTCTAACCCTTGAAGAAATTTCTTTTTGAATTTCAGAGGTATCAATAGTTTTATCAATTTTTTTGTAAATTGAAAAAAGAAGTTTAAGCTGATTTATATCAGCTTCAACAATTGAAAGCATGTCTGGATATTGTAATTTGCAGACAATTTTATTTTTATTAAAACTAGCTTTGTGAACTTGTCCCAAAGATGCTGCTGCGAATGGCTCTTTATCAAAAAAGTCAAAGATTTCTAACCACTCTAAACCAAGTTCCTTCCTCATTCTTCGTTTCACAAAATTCCATCCCATCGGTGGAGCGCTAGATTGAAGTTTTGCAAGTTCATTTGAGTATTCTTTTGGTAATAAGTCAGGAACAGTTGATAATAACTGTGCTATTTTCATTATAGGACCTTTTAGATTTCCTAATATTTTTGAAAGATCCTCAGCGTTTTTATTGTCCTCAGAGCTAAAAAACTTTGAGCTTAAAAGATTTAGTGCTATTGAACCAGCTGATGTTCCAAGATTAGTGTACCTTTTGAATCTTTTTGAGAATTTATTTAATTCATCCATAAATGATAAATTAATGTAAATTTTGAAAATTTAAATTAAAATTAAAAGAATTATAAAAATTAAGGAAAAAATTAAATAGTTTTTAACTACAAACTCTAGAATTTTAACTTTCAGATAATCATTTTTAGCTTTAACATTAATTTTTTGCATAACCTTTATTTGCAAAAAATATTCCATGTTAACTTTTTCTTAAAACAAGAAAATCAACTAGTTCAATCAATTTGTCTTTAGCTTGATTTTTTGAAAAACTACCTAGGGAGTCTTTAGCCATAGTGGAAAAATATTTTACTTTTCTAATGCAGTCTTTTAAAACATCATAGTGATTCATTTTTTGAATTACCCATGATAGATCAGATTTGGTTATTTTTTCCTTGTTAATTAGGTGCTCTAGAAAGTTTTTTTCTTTCTTATTACTTCTTTTGTATGCAAGAATAAGTGGCAATGTTATTTTGTTTTCAATAAAATCATTACCTAGCTCCTTTCCTAGTTTTTTTTCTTCAGAAAAATAATCTAAAGTATCATCAACTATTTGATATGCTATTCCTAAAAACATTCCGAAATCTTTTAATGATTTTTTTTGTTCTTCTTTTATCTCACTAATCTCACTCGCCATTTGACAGGCTGCAGAAAATAATTCAGCAGTTTTATAACTTATTGTTTCAAGATAATCTGATTCACTTAATTTAAGATTGCCCACTGATATTAATTGTTTTACTTCACCAAAAGCAATTTTTTCAGATACTTTAGAAATTATGTCAATACATTTTAACGAACCGTCGTTTACTAAAACTCTGAATGCTTTGCTAAGAAAAAAATCTCCAACTAAAATACTTGATTTATTATCCCATACAAAATTAGCAGTTTTCTTTCCTCTTCTTTTTTTACTGTTATCTATTACATCATCATGTAACAAAGTTGCTGTATGAATAAACTCAATTACTGCTGCTAGACCTATATGCCTATTACCTGAATAATTGCACAGACGAGTTACACCTAGAGTTATTAATGGTCTAATCCTCTTTCCTCCAGAACTGATGATGTAATTGGACATTTCTGAGATCAAAGGAGAATTATTGCTTAGATTATCCAATATTACTTTGTTCACACTATTAAGGTCATCTTGAAGCCATTCCATGAAGTATTTAAAAGTGTTACTGCTGTTATATTTATTTAAGCTTATAATTTTCATAGAATTTATATTATTATTTAAAAATTCATTAATTTTAGGTTGATATTTATATTAATATAGTGTTTTAAAAAAAATATTGTAGAAAGAGATTATTATTTAATATGTTAACATTTCAAGAGATAATTATTAAGCTTCAGAATTATTGGTTAAATAATGGTTGTTTGTTGATACAACCTTATGATTTAGAAATGGGTGCAGCAACCTTTCACCCCAGTACGGCTTTGAGATCATTGGGGAAAAAAGAATGGAATGCTGTTTTTATCCAGCCTTGTCGGAGGCCTGCAGATGGGAGGTTTGGAAATAACCCAAACAGACTTCAGCATTATTATCAACTTCAAGTCATCATAAAGCCTAGCCCAGAAAATTCTCAAGAATTGTATCTTAATAGTTTAAAGACAATTGAAATTAATCCAGAGTATAACGACATCAAATTTATTGAAGATAATTGGGAAAGTCCTACTCTAGGTGCTGCAGGACTTGGTTGGGAGGTTCAATGTAATGGTATGGAAATAAGTCAATTTACGTATTTTCAACAAATTGGTGGTATTGATTGTAAACCTGTGAGTTTGGAACTCACTTACGGTATTGAGAGATTAGCAATGTTTGTGCAAAACATAGATAATGTTTTTGATATTATTTGGGATAAGACTGGAGTAAAGTACGAGGATATTTTTAAAAAAAATGAAGAAGAAATGTCTGCTTATAATTTTCTCTATGCTGATAAAGAATATTTATTGAACTCATTTAATAGTATTGAGAGAAGTTGTGAAAAACTTCTTGATGATAAGTTTGCAATTCCTGCGTATGAATTATGTATTAAGGCGAGCCATTTTTTTAATTTACTTGATGCTAGGTCATTTATTTCAGTTACTGAAAGACAATCATATATTTTAAGAATAAGAACCTTAGTCCAAAAATGTTGCAAGTTAGTTGTTGAAAATAATGACTGATTTTTTGCTAGAAATATACGGTGAAGAAATACCAAGTTCTTCTCAAATTTCCGCAGAGGATCAAATAAAAAATCTCTTTATTTTGATGCTTAAAAAGCATGAAATAAATTTTTCTAAATTAGAGACTTTTTCTACAGCTAGAAGATTTGTAGTTTTTTTAAATGATTTGTCTAAAGTCAAAAAATTAGATGTAACAGAGATAAGAGGACCTAATACTTCTGCTCCTAAAGTTGCAATTGACGGTTTTATGAATAACAATCAAATTAATGATATAAAAAAACTCAAGAAAAAAAAAATTAATGAAAAAGAGTATTATTTCTTTTTAAAAAAAAACAAACAACTTTCAATTCAAAATATTTTTGAATACGAAACTCCTATTATACTGAGTTCTGTTAAATGGAAAAAATCTATGCGATGGTCCTTTAATGATGAAAAGTGGATAAGACCAATAAGAAATATTTTATGTATTCTTGGAAGTAAGAAGGTTAAATTTTGTTATGCTGGTGTAACTTCTAGTCTAAATACTTATGGAAACTATAATTATTCATCAAGAAAAATAAAATGTTCTAATGTTGATTCTTTTAAGAAAAATATAAAAAAAGAATTTGTAATTTTAGATAGAGAAGAAAGAAAAAAAAAAATTTTAAAATCACTGGAGAGTTTTTGCCAAAAAAATCAACTAAGAACAGAATTTGATAGTGATTTATTAACAAGAATATGTAATTCTGTTGAATGGCCTAATGTTTTCTTTGCAGAATATGAAAAAGATTTTTTTAAAATCCCTGACTTTCTTTTAGAAACGATAATAACAGAAAAGCAAGATAATTTTTGTTTTTATAAAAAAGATGGAACTCTTAGTAGTTTCTTTGCTTTTGTATCAAACAAGGATCATTCAAAAAAAAAAAACTTAATTAATGGTAATCAAAATGTTCTAAAGGCAAGGTTTAATGATGCAAAATTTTTTATAGATGAAGATAAAAAGATAAGTCTTTCAGAAAGATTAAAAAAGTTATCTTCGATAATTTTTTATGACAACCTTGGTAACCTTTATGATAGATCCAAAAGAATAGTTGAGTTGTCTGAAACAATTTCAAAGTTTCTTGGTTTCAATATTGAAAAATTCAAGGAACATTTAATTTACTCCAATTTCGATTTAACAACAGAAATAGTCAAAGAATACCCAACACTTCAAGGAAAAGCTGGTGCCTTTTATTCTGAAAGCTTTGATTTTAATTTTGAAATTTGTAGAGCTTTCTCTGAACAATATAAGGTAATTTTGAAAAAAAAAAATGTTGATTTGTCAGTAATATTATCAATATCTCAAAAACTTGATAGTATATTTGCCTTTTTTTCATCGAAAAAAAAAGTTACAGGATCTGGAGATCCATTTGGTATAAGGCGAATGGTCATTTCTATTATTAGAATTTTAGTTGATAATAATTTTAGCTTAGATTTAGTTTTATTACTGAAAAAATGTCAGCAAATTTACAATAATCAAGGTATTAATTTTATAAATGACGTTTCTACGATTAAGGATTTTTTTGATAAAAGATTTGAGAATTACTTGACAGAAAATGGTTTTCAAATTGAAGTCATTAAACCATGCTTGAGTAATGATTCATTTAATCCTTATGAGATTTATAAAAAAGTAATTGCTATTAATAACTTTCTAAACACAAATTTAGGTAAAGACTTTATGCAAGCCTTTAAGAGATTAGATTCAATCGTAGATGAAAAAAATCCCGTTAAAAATATAAATCAGCAGCTTTTAGCTTCTAACGAGGAAAAGAATCTTTTTAAAGTTATTGTTGAAATGAGAGAGTTTGTTGAAGAAAATAAATTTGATCTCAACAATAAAATTTTTGTTAAAATAAAAGATAGTATTAACAAATTTCTTGATAACATTATGGTAAATGTTGATAGAGATGATGTTAAAAATAATAGAAAAGCTCTTTTATTAAAGTCAAAGGAAATAATCGATTCATTTTTCAAATTTTCTCAAATTGGAGATAATGCAAAATAAACTAAAAAAAAAAATTAAGTTATCTAAGATTCTTGAGAAAGTTGAAGTTGATAGAGAGTCTCAGGAAACAATAGAACTTCTTGATAAATATCATTCAAATCCAAAGGCACATGTAATTGGAATAACAGGTCCACCAGGTGTTGGAAAATCTTCCTTAATAGATAAGTTGATTTTTAATTGTAGACAAAAAAATAAAACTGTTGGTGTAATTGCAATTGACCCATCATCAAAAAGGTCTGGGGGTGCGTTGCTTGGTGATAGAACAAGGTTCGCAATAGATCCAAGCGATGATGGAATATTTGTTAGATCTATGGCATCAAAAAATTATTTAGGGGGTGTGTCAGAACTCACCTTTCCAACAATGTCAATTATGAGATCAAGCTTTGATTACTTAATTATTGAGACAGTTGGTGTAGGACAATCTGAGACTAATATAAAAGATATTGTGGATAGTGTAGTTTTATGCGTACAACCTGGAAGTGGAGACTCAATCCAATTTATGAAATCTGGAATTTTTGAAATACCAGATATTATTGTGATAACAAAATCTGATATTGAGAAACTTTCTAATCAAACATTTTCAGATTTATCTGGCAGCAGCAGTTTTTTTAGAAGTGTTAATGAATGGGATATAAAGATAATTTTAACATCTGCGCAAAATAATATTGGAATAAAAAAGCTTTATAGAGAAATTAATGAAAGGTGGGTTTGGTTAAATAAATTAAATAAATTAAAACATTATCGTTCGAAGCAAGATCTTGAGTGGATAAAAAGATGTGTTATTAATGAATTTGGTTTGCATGGTTTTAATAAAAATATTAAAAAAATTAATTACTTAAAAAATCCTTTTTCAACCATTAAATTAATAAAAAAAAAAATTAATTACTAATTTTTTTTAGCCCACCACGGTTCATCAATCGTTAACCTTGAATCACCTGAATTAATTATGTTGGGACCTTTGTTATCTAAAAAATCCGTTTTTATATATGCCAATCCATATTTTTTTGTATGACTGAATAGTTCTCCAACAATTTTATCGTTTGATATTAAATCCTTTTTAATATTTGTTTTATAGTCAATGATAACTTTATAGATTTTTTTTTTTACAATTTTCCTGTGTTTCATTCTAGCAGTTATTTCCTGACCAAGATAACATCCTTTAGTCCATGATATACCATTAAGTTGATCAAAGCGCATTTCTAATAGCAATGATTTTTCAATAATTGAATCAAGTGTAAAGTCAGGAATGGAATATTTAATCCTTAATTCATTATATTTTTTAATAGAAAGCTCTTGAAGATTTTTTTTGAGTAAATTAATTTTATCTTTTTCAACATATGACCTGAAAAAAAAGTTTTTAAATCTAGGGTCATAAAAACTCAATGAAGCTTTAGCTAGACTGTTAGTATTTTCAATTTTACTCTTAGTTAAGACAATTTTAAAATTTTCGTTATTTGTTATTGTTACATCAGACCTGAGTTTAAATAATGTAAGTCTTTTTACTAAGTCTTGGATATTTTGTTTGTTTGTTTCAAGGATAAATTTATTATCATAATTAGATAAGAAAAAATCATAAAGAAATTTTCCTTGTGGTGTAAGTATAGATGAATAAAGAGATGGTTTTTTTTTTAGGATTTCTATATCATTTGAAATTATTCCTTGAATAAACTTAAATCTATCTAAACCTTCTATGTTAATTAAACCAAAGTCTTCGCAAATAAAAAATTCATTTTCTTGAAACATGTTAATAAAGATATTAGTTTTTTTAATTTTAACAACAAAGAATAAATGAAAAAGATTTTAATAATTTCGTCTAATAGACTTGGTGATTGTATTCTATCTTCAGGATTAAATAAGTTTTTTAAAGAAAAATATAATAATGTAGAACTTACTTTTGTTTGTGGTGAAGTTCCCTCTCAGCTTTTTCGATATTGTAATAATATTGATAAATTAATAATTTTAGAAAAAAAAAAATATTCTCTACATTGGTTTAAACTCTGGAAGATAGTTTTTTTTAATTTCTGGGACATTGTTATTGACTTGCGAGGTTCTCTTTTGAGTTACACTCTTGTTTGTAAACAGAGAAAAATATTTGTTTCAAAAAAAGATAAAGTTGAGCATAAAGTAACTACAATTTCCAAATTAGTTACCAATATAAATTTGCGACCAAACATTAACCTTAGTTTTGAGACATTAAAAAAGAGCAAATACATTTCAATGGTAAATAAGTTAAAAAAAAAAATAGTAATAGTAGCACCTGGTGCTAATTGGATAGGTAAAGTTTGGCCAGCAAAAAGATACTGCACCATGCTAAAAAAACTATCAAAGGTTAGAAAATTTTCAGATACACTTTTTGTTGTTGTCGGTCCTGAAGAAGAAAAAGAGATAATGAACGATTTATTAAATGATAGCTCATTAGATATTCTAAATCTTGTTGGAAAGCTTAGTTTAGTTGAGATTTTTTTAATTATGAAAAATGCAAAATTATTTATCGGAAACGATTCTGGTTTGATGCATTTAGCAGCATTGTCTAATGTGCCGACCGTAGGTATCTTCGGACCAAGTGATCCAAAAAAATATAGCCCTTGGGGTAAAGAAACATTTGTGATAAAAAGTCCAAAAACTCCAGATGAATTAATGGGCTATAAGGGTTTTAATTCTAAAAAAGTTGATTCATTAATGTTAGACCTTAGTGTAAAGTTTGTTTACGAAAAAATACTAAGTTTTTATAAAAAATTAAAATGATTAATTTGTCTGTTTTAATAATAGTTCATAATGAAGAAAAACAATTAAAAGATTGTTTGGATACAGTTTCATTTGCGGATGAATTGGTAATTGTATTAGATAAATGTTCTGATCGGTCAAAACAAATTTCAAAGAAATTTACAAAAAAAATTTATTCAGGTTCTTGGGATATTGAAGGTAGAAGAAGAAATTTTGGCTTAAAAAAATGTCATGGCAAATGGATATTAGAAATAGATGCAGATGAGAGAGTTTCTATAAAAATGAAGAATGAAATTATTCAAACAATCAAACAAAGTAATAGTGATTGGCATTTAATTAATGTAGATAATTTTTTTGGAAATAGATTAATTAGATACGGTTGGGGAGCTTATATTGGTAAATCTTCATATGCAGGACTTTTTAAAAAAAATACCAAAAAATGGGGGAATCAAAGAGTTCATCCTAAAATTGTTCTTAAAGGAAAACAGGGACCTTCTTTAAAAAATAATTTAAAACATTTTTATTGTAAATCAGTCTCTGATCTTTTTTGTAAACTTGATAGCTATAGTAGTGCAAGAGCAAAAGATTTAAATGAAATGAATTCTAGTGAAACTTTATTTAGGAATGTAAGAAGAATATTTTCAAGATTTTGGAAATCATTTATCTTGAGAAAAGGTTTTAAAGAAAAAAGAATAGGTTTTTTAATTGCTACGGTAGCAGGACTTTATCCTTTGATTTCATTCCTGAAATATAAAATAGAAATAAAAAAATGACAAAAATCTTATTTGTAGATAATGGTATCAATTTTGATTCAACTATTTTTAGAGAAAAACCATTAGGTGGTGCTGAGGTAGCATTTGTATCTTTAGTAGAAGAACTTGCAAATTTAAAATATGAAGTGGTTGTTTATAATAACTGCCTAAACCCTGGTTTAATAAAGGGTGTTTATTGGAAAAAATTAAATTCAAAGATTAATGATGAGAATTTTGATGTTTTGGTAATTAATAGAGGAGATAAATATTTAAACTTCAAAAAACAATGTAAAAGAAGAATTTTCTGGATCCATAATCCAGCAAATTATTTACTCAAATACAGATATTTGTCAAAATTACTTTTTAATAAGCCAATCATAGTTTTTTCAAGTAATTATCATTGTAGTACATATCCGCAATGGGCCCCAGCAAAAAAAAAAATTGTAATTCCTTATGGAGTTGATCAAAAACTAAATAGTAAAAAAATAAATTTACCTAAACCTCATGCTATATTCACTTCAAATCCTATGAGGAAATTAGATTGGGTTTTAGATAGATGGGAAAAAGAAATTTTTCCAAAGGTAAGCACTGCAAAACTAAAGTTATTTGCAGGAATAGCAACTTATGGAAGTTTTGGTAACAAACATAAAGATATGATTAATAGAATACTTTTTAAGGCTAAATCCCTTAAAAATAGAGGTGTTCAAGTTAGTTTACCTCTTTCAAGGGAAAAATTATTCAATCAAATCAGAAAATCAAGAGTCTTAATGTATAAAGGGACAAGTGATGAAACTTTCTGTATGGCAGTAGCAGAATCACAAGTTTTAGGTATACCAGCTGTTGTGTGTAATGAAGGATGTTTAAATGAAAGAGTCATTAATGATGAAACTGGATATGTATGTGAGAGTGAAAAAGAATTTTCTGCAAAATCGATAAAACTCTTGAAAGATGATAAAACATGGATGAGAATGCATAAAAATCTTTTATGTAATAATAATCATTTAGATTGGTCAGAAGTAGCGAGAAAATGGAAAAAGATAATAGATTGAGAGTGTTAAATATTTTAGGAGGTGCTAAAGAGGGTGGTGCTGAAAAATTTTTTGAGAGAATATCTTTAGCACTTGAAAAAAAAAAAATTCATCAAGAACTTATTATTAGAAAAAGTGATCAAAGATACAAAAGACTGACTAATAAAATAAAAATTATACATCAAATAAAACATTTTTATTTCTACAACCCATTTTGTCATAAAAAAATCAATGATATTTTTGAAAAATTTAGACCAAATGTAGCTCTTACTTGGATGAATAGAGCATCAAGGCTTTTACCAAAAAAAAAAAACTGCGTTAATATAGGAAGAATAGGTGGGTATTATAAAATAAAGAATTATGTAAATTGTGATTATTTAATTACTAACACTTTTGATCTTAGAAATTATGCAATTGAACATGGCTGGGATCCAGAAAAAGTTGAGTTTATCCCAAATTTTGTTGATGAAAATAACAAAGAAAAAGTCATTAGTAAATCGGCAAGAAAGGTAATAATATGTTTGGGAAGGTTTCACAAAAACAAAGGAATAGATATTTTACTTAAGGCCATGACGTATATTTCAGATTATGATTTATGGATAATTGGTAGAGGTGAAGAAAAAAAGCTTTATGAACAGATAATTCAACAATACAAATTAGAAGAAAAAGTTTTTTTTTATGATTGGACAGATAATATTTCTAAATATTTAAATGCCTCTAATATTTTGATTTGTCCTTCAAGACATGAACCATTTGGAAATGTTATTGTAGAAGCATGGGCTCATAAAATTCCAGTCATAGTTTCCGAAACAGAGGGACCTAAAGTAATAGTAAAAAATAATTTCAATGGCTTAAAATTTAAAAATGAGGACATGTTTGATTTATTAAAAAAAATTAAGTTAATTCAAAATAATTTAAGTCTTAAAAAAAAAATAATTTTAAATGGATTTTCAGAATTTAAAGCTAAATATGCAGAACACTTAATTATAGATAAATATATTAAATTCTTTCAAAAAGTATCTAAATAATGTGCGGAATAGCTGGTCTCCTCCTAAATAAACCAAATGAAAAGTTATGTTCTAAAGTTCTGAAAATTTCTAAGTCTCTTCAGCATCGTGGTCCAGATGCCTCTTCTTTATTTAAAGATCAAAAAAATTTACTAATTCATACACGACTATCAATCATTGATATTAGGGGAGGCAATCAACCCTTATCAAATAAAAATATTGTTTTAGTTGCTAATGGTGAAATCTACAATGATCCAGAAATAAGAGCTAGATTAGAAAAATACAAATTTAAGACAAATTCTGATTCAGAGGCTATAACTGGTCTTTACTTTGAAGAGGGCATTGAGGGTTTAAAAAAACTAAGGGGTATGTATGCTTTTGCATTATATGACAAAAAGAAAAACCGTACTATTTTAAGTAGGGATGTCTTTGGAATAAAACCCCTCTATTTTTCAAAAATAAAAGAAGGTATTATTTTTAGTTCAGAAATTAGACCTTTAATCAGTCTTAATTTAATTGAAAAAGATATTTCAAATTCCAAACTTTTAGAATATTTAGAACTTCAATATTGTTCTGGAAAAGGAACTATTTATAAGAATATTCAAAGAATAACTCCCGGAGAATTATTGGTTATTGAAGATGGTAAAATTTCAAATAGTATCCTACAGAAATTTCCAGAGAAAAAAGTTTCAAAAAAAAAAATTGATGAGAGTTTTATTGAAGAAAAATTAAAAGAAAGTGTATCCGCTCATCTTAGAAGTGATGTTCCATATTGTCTTTTCTTTTCGGGTGGAATAGATTCGATGTTAATAATGTATTTAATGAGTAGATTGGATTTAAAAAAAGTCACATCATACAAAATTAATATTAAAGGTAAGAGTTTAAGGAATGATTTGTTAAAAAAAATTACAAGTCAATTTAATTTTGAATTTAATGAAATAAATTTTGATGAAAAAGATTTTTGGAATTTAATACCTTTTGCGGCAAAAAACATTGATGAGCCAATTGCCGACTATGCAATTTTACCAACATTTAAATTGGCTAAAGAAGCATCAAAAGATTTTAAAGTTGCTATAACTGGTGAGGGGGGGGATGAACTGTTTGGAGGTTATGGAAGATATAAGACTCGAATTCTTAAAAACAGAACTTACTTCAAGCCAGCATTTAAAAGATTTAAAAATTTTAGTAAAGATCATTGGAATTTCGAAAACTCAAAAGAGATTGTTGAAAACCTTGATTTAACTGAGCTTCAAAAAACTCAATACTTTGATTATATTAACTGGCTACCAAATAATCTTTTAGTAAAATTGGATAGATGTCTGATGAGTTATGGAATGGAAGGGAGAACACCATTGATTGATAAAAAACTTTTTGAAAATTTTTTTTATATTCATGATTCATTTAAGATTAATAATGGACATGGTAAGTTTTTAATAAAAAATTTTTTGAAAAATAAGATTCAATGTTATAATTCCTTTCATAAAAAAGAAGGTTTTAGTGTTCCAATTAATGATTGGATACCAAAAAAATCAAAAATTTTAGAAGAATTATTGCCAAGAGTAGATTTTTTAAACTATTTTTTTACTAAAGACGAAATTATTAAATTATGCAGATCTGTTTCCTATTCAAAAAAAAATATTCGAGCTCTTTGGCATTTAATTTTTATTTCAGCTTGGTATAGTGTTAGTTTTAAAAATAAAAAAATTGATGGTGACTTTTTTGATATTATATCCAATTAAATATATAAAACTGAAATGAAACACCTAGATTTAATTATATTAAATGCCGATGTCTTTCTTCCTAATGAAACTATTGACAGAATTGATATAGGAATTATTGATTCAAAAATAGTAGAATTATGTGTGATTATCCAGAAGGGATTCAAAAAATAAAATTGATGCAAAAAATTTGCTTGTTTTACCTGGTGCAATTGATACTCAGGTACATTTTAGAGAACCTGGGCTTACACATAAAGAAGATTTAAATAGTGGAACAAAGGGCGCAGTTTTGGGTGGTATTACAACTATATTTGAGATGCCAAATACAAGCCCCTCAACAACAACTATAGATGCTTTAAATCAAAAATTAGAGATTGCTCAAGATAATGCCTATTGTAATTATAGTTTTTTTGTAGGAGCAGCTAAAGAAAATATTAAAAACCTCAAAAATTTGGAGTTAACTCCTGGTTGTTGCGGGGTGAAAATTTTTATGGGATCTTCCACAGGAGATTTATTAGTTGAAGACGATGAAAGTTTAAGGAAAATTTTGTTATCAGGAAAACGAAGAGTAGCTGTTCATAGTGAAGATGAATATAGATTGAGAGAAAGAATTCACTTATTAGATGATAATGATATTAATGTTAATTATCACCCAATTTGGAGAGATACAGAAACTGCTGTTAATAGTACTTTGAGGTTATTAAAGATTGCCAAAGAAACTAAAAGAAATGTTCATGTTTTACACATTTCAACTAAAGATGAAATTGCAATTCTTTCTAAAGAAAAAAGAATTTCCACATGTGAAGTTACACCCCAACATTTATTTTTTCACTCCCCGTCCTGTTATGAAAATTTAGGAACATTAGTGCAAATGAACCCTCCAATCAGGAGCTTGGATCACAATAATGGTTTATGGAAAGGTGTTACAGAAAAGGTTATTGATGTTGTTGGTTCTGATCACGCCCCTCATACTTTAGAAGAAAAAAAAATGAAATATCCAAAATCTCCATCTGGTATGACTGGTGTTCAAACTTTGTTACCAATAATGTTAGATTTTGTTAACAAAGAGAAGATTTCTATTAGTGATTTAGTAAGACTAGTTTGTAAAAACCCTGCTCATATATATAAAATGAAATTCAAAGGAGAAATCAAAATTGGAAATGATGCCGACTTTTCAATAGTTGATTTAAAAAAAGAATTTACAATAAAAAATGAATGGATTGCAAGTAAGTCTTCTTGGACTCCATATGATAATGTTAAAGTCAGGGGATTTCCTGTTATAACAATTGTTGGGGGTAATGTGATTATGACAGAAAACCAAATTTTATCGAAGCCATCTGGAAAACCGGTACAATTTAATTATGATTAATTTTTTTTATAACCATAATGCTAATTTCTTGTTCAGAACACTTAAATTTTTCAATCGCGTTTTTAATCGCAATTAATTTAGCATCAGATTTTTCGCTTGCATATATATATTCGCTATCTTTTCCATAGATTGATATTTCTAATTCAACCAAATACCAAAACATTATTTTTCTTTTTTATTAATAACAAGTGTTACCATTGCATCTCCAGTAACATTTAAAGCTGTTCTTATCATATCTAAAATTCTATCAACACCCATAACAATAGCAATTCCCTCTAAAGGTAGACCAACTTGTGTTAAGACCATTCCTAGCATAATAATCCCAACACCTGGAACACCTGCAGTTCCAATTGATGCCAGAGTAGCGGTCAAAATTATTGAAAGAAAATCGGTCAAGAGTAATTCAATATTATAAATATTTGCTATAAAAATTGTTGCCATTCCTTGCATAATAGCTGTTCCATCCATATTGATTGTGGCACCTAATGGAACAGTAAACGATGAGACTTTTTTTTTAACCCTAAAATTTTTATTGAGGTTTTCCAGAGTTACAGGAATTGTTGCACTACTACTTGATGTTGAAAAAGCAAATAATACTATTTCTTTAACCCCATTTAAAAATTTTAAAATACTAATACCTCCGAAAATTTTAACAAATGGTAAATATACAAAACTTAGTTGAATCAGAATAACTGTTACAACGCCAAAAAAATATTTTAAAAGTTCTATTATTGATGATATTCCCTGAGTTGCGAATGTCTTAGAAATAAGACAAAAAATTCCTATAGGTGCGATAATCATTAAAGCTGATAACATTTTTAAAACAAGAGCATTCATACCTTCAAAAAAGTTAAGTAGAAAAGTTTTCTTTTCTAAACCAGATAAACAAGTGCCTAATAAAAGTGCAAAAAATATCACTTGTAACATATTTCCTTCAGTGAGAGATTTAAATGGGTTGTCAGGGATAATATTCAAAATTACCTCTAAGAAAGTGGGTGCCTCTTTTATATTTATTGATTCATTGCTTATTGAAATATTTATTTCCTCCCCTGGGTTTATTATATATCCAATAAAAAGAGACAGAGTTATGGCAAATAAAGTTGTTATTAAATATAAGCATATAGTTTTAATTCCAATCCTTCCAATTGAGGATATATCGTTTAGATTGGCAACACCTGTTAACAGAGAAAACTATTGGAACAACAAGCATCTTTATGATTTTAAGAAAAATATTACCTCCAAACTCTAAAATTATAGTTGATGTATCAAAAAAATTAGGTAGTAAGTTTGATAATAAATTAAGTGAAATTCCAAAAATTATTCCGAAAAAGAAACTTAAAAAGATTTTTTTTGTTAAATCATTCTTCATATATAATGGTGCCCTCTACTGGTTACGCTCCAGTGGCTGAGTCTTACCAAGACCCTGTTTTACTATTAAACTAAGAGGACAAAAATTTCTACAATATTTATAATTAAAAAAAACCATAAATCAATTAATTAACCCTGACCTAGGGTTAAATAGGTTAAATAGATCCTGGAATATAATTAAAACTTTTAGACGAAACTTTATTCCAGTAAACATCAAGTCTTGGGTCAGCTATTTCTTTTTTTCCTTTTTTAAGTAGTTCTCCTTTTTCGGCTCTTGGATAAATTTGATCAGCAAGTCTTATTTCACTTTCTGAAAGTCTTCTAACTATATGACGTCTATTAAGTTGTTCTGGGTGGTTTACTCCAACGGACTCCAGTAATTCTTTGAGAACAAATAATGTATTTTGATGAAAGTTTAACGCTCTCTTCGCTCTGTCATCAATATCAATTGCTCTATATCTCATTGGGTCCATTGTTGCTATACCAGTTGGACATTCCCCGGTATGACAAGATCTGCATTGAATACAACCAATCGCAAACATAAATGGTCTAGCCATATTTATCCAATCTGCACCAAGTGCACACATATGAGCTATATCAAATGCAGAAACAACTTTTCCGGACGCACCAATTTTAATTCTTTTCCTTAAATTTGAACCTACTAATGCATTATCAACAAAAATTAATGCATCTTTTAGAGGACAACCTATATGATCGGTAAATTCAACAGGTGCTGCACCTGTTCCTCCCTCTGATCCATCAACTGTTATAAAATCTATATATTTTTTTTCTTCTACCATAGTCTTGACAATTGATATTAGTTCCCAAGGGTGACCCACACAGAGCTTGATACCAACAGGTTTTCCGCCTGATAATTTTCTTAGCTTTTCAACAAACTTAAGTAATTGGGTTGGGTTTGAAAACTCTTTATGTTTGGCAGGAGAGATACAATCTTTCCCAGCTTCAATTCCTCTTGTCATTGCGATTTCATTAGTCACCTTTGGAGCTAAAAGCATACCACCATGTCCTGGTTTTGCGCCTTGACTAAGTTTAATTTCAATCATCTTAACTTGCTTTTTCTGAGATTTAGAAGCGAATGTTTTAGGACAAAAGTTGCCGTTTTTATCTCTACATCCAAAATATCCAGTTGATATTTGCCAGATTGCATCTCCATTTCCTTTCTCATGATAAGGAGATAATGAACCCTCACCTGTATTATGTGCAAATCGACCCATTTTTGCAGCTTGATTAAGTGCTGTAATTGCAGGTGGAGATATTGCACCGAAAGATGTTCCAGAAATATTTAGCACAGACATTTCATAATTTTTTTTTCCAGAACCAACCTTTACTCTGAAATCATTATTTTCAATATGAGACGGCGTTATTGAATGGTTTAACCAAACAAAGTCATTTTCATAAAATTTTTCAAGGGACCCAAAGGGCCTAACTCCACCTTCATTTTTTGACCTTTGATAAACCATAGATCGCTGATTTCTGGAGTAGGGTACCTCATCATCGTCAGATTCCCAATAATATTGTCTTAATTCAGGTCTAATACTCTCTAAAAAAAATCTAAACCTTCCTAGAAGTGGAAAGTTTGAAAGGATTGACCTTTTCTTTTGAAGAAAGTCTTTGAGCGATATTAAAAAAAGAACAAGTGAAGGAAAAAATATTAGTAGGAATATATTTATATAAAATGATAAAAAAAGCGAAAATGTCGAAATTATTGCAGTATAAACTAGAAGTGAATATCTTCCCCAAATTATTTCTCTCATATAATAATTTATAACAATTTTCTAGAAAAAGAAAAGAATGAATATGTTGAAGTTAAAAAAGTTTAATTTTTTAAATTAGCAATTACTAAAATATGAAAGTATATTAATTATTTATTTTATATCTAACTGACAGTCTATGGACACTAAAAAGATTCAAAAAATTTTAAGAGACTTTGCAAAGAAAAGAGATTGGGAACAGTTCCATAGCCTAAAAAATTTAGCAATCTCTATAAATTTGGAGGCATCAGAACTGTTGGAAATTTTTCAATGGGAAGATGACAAAAAAATTAATAGTCAAATAAAGAAAAATGATTTTAAAAAAAATATTTCTGATGAAGTTGCGGATATTATACTTTATATATTAAGGTTCTCTGATATTGCAGGAATAAATATTGAAAAAAGTTGTATAAATAAAATAAAAAAAAATGAAAAAAAATATCCAATTGTTTTGAGTAAAGGTAAATCGACAAAATATAACAAACTCCAATAAAATTAGGTATCTTTAATGAAAAATAAAAACCAAAAAAAAGAAGATAATTTATCAAAAGCTTTGAAACGAAATATTCAAAAACGAAAGGTTAAGTACAATGGGAATAATGCCTGATTTATGGATTAAAAAGATGGCTTTAGAAAAAAAAATGATTGACCCTTTTGTTGAAAATCTTGTAAAAGATAATGTTTTGTCATATGGGTTGTCATCATATGGATATGATGCAAGAGTTTCAAAAAATTTTAAAATTTTTACCAATGTTAATTCAGCTACAGTGGATCCAAAAGATTTTTCTGAAAGTAGTTTTGTAGACAGAGAAGTTGATTATTGTATTATTCCTCCAAATAGTTTTGCATTAGCAAAAACTGTAGAATATTTCAAAATTCCTAAAGAGACACTTGTAATTTGTGTTGGAAAATCAACATATGCTAGATGTGGAATCATTGTTAATGTAACTCCTTTGGAACCAGAGTGGGAAGGACATGTAACGCTTGAGTTTTCAAATACAACTCCATTACCTGCAAAAATTTATGCAAATGAAGGCGCAGCTCAATTTTTGTTTCTTCAAGGAACTGAAGTTTGTGACTTGTCGTATGCAGATAGAAAAGGCAAGTACATGTACCAAAAAGGTGTAACACTTCCAAAGCTTTAATATGGATAAAATTGAGATTGAGGGAATTAAAAGTCTAAATGGTAATATTGCCATAAGCGGATCAAAAAACTCTTCTTTACCAATACTTGCTTCGACTTTGTTAGTTGATGAACCGTTAATAATTAAAAATGTTCCAAATTTAACAGATGTTTCTTTTATGATTAAAATTTTAGAATCACTTAGCTCTAAGATTGAATTTAAAAATAGCCGATGTAAAATTAAAAATAGCAAACCTAAAAGTTTAAAAGTTTCATATGAACTTGTTCGAAAAATGAGAGCTTCTTTTCTCGTAATTGGTCCTTTGTTAGCGAAGTATGGATATGCTGAAATCTCAATGCCTGGCGGTTGTGCTATCGGTACAAGACCAATAGATCTTCATATTGAAGGCTTAAGTAAGATGGGTGCAAAATTTATTGTTAAAGATGGTTATGTAATGGGAAAAGTTAAAGGCAAGTTGAATGGTTGTGAAATTAAATTAAATAAAGTTTCTGTTGGAGCAACTGAAAATTTAGTAATGGCTGCTGTTCTTGCAAGGGGTAAAACAATAATTAAGAATGCGGCAAGGGAGCCGGAGGTAGTAGATCTAATAAATTTTTTAATAAAAATGGGTGCAAAAATTAGTGGGCATGGAACAAGAACAATCACAATAGAAGGAGAAAAAGAGCTTCATAGTTGTGAGTACGATGTTATGCCTGATCGCATTGAAGCTGGGACATATGCACTATCTGTGATGGGTTGTTCGGGAAAAATTATTCTTGAAAATGTTAATAAATTTATTTGTGAACACTTAACTCAAATTTTTAAGCCTCTTAAATCTTTAGATTGTGTAGAAATTGATGATGGAAAAAAGTTATTAATAAAGAAATTAGAAAGTAAATTTAAGCCTATTAAAATAACGACAAGAGAGTTTCCAGGTTTTCCAACCGATTTGCAGGCTCAATTAACAGCTGCACTATTAAAAACGAAAGGAAATTCATACGTAAGGGAAAACATTTTTGAAAATAGATTTATGCATATTAGCGAGTTAAAGAGAATGGGTGCTGATTTACTTTTGAATGGTTCAAGCTTAAAAATTAACGGCGTAAAAGAGATTTTTGGAGCAGAAGTTATGGCAACAGATTTAAGAGCATCTTCATCATTAATCATTGCTGGATTAATGGCATCTGGTAAAACAATTATTAATAGAGTATATCATCTGGACAGAGGATATGAAAACTTGGAAAAGAAACTAAGAAATTGCGGAGTAAAAATAAGGAGAATCTCATAATGAATAAACTCACAATTGCTGTTCCCAAAGGAAGGATATTAAAAGAGTTAGTTCCGATATTTGAAAAGGCAAATATAAAACCTGAGAGTGACTTTAATAACCTAAGCTCAAGAAAATTATTATTTGGAACAAATATTAATGGAGTTTCGATAATTAAAGTAAGATCCTTTGATGTTGCTACTTTCGTTGCATTTGGGGCAGCTCAGATTGGAATAGCTGGCGATGATGTGATCAATGAGTTTGGTTACGAAGAAATTTATAATATACTTGATTTAAAGATTGGGAAATGTAGGCTTTCGGTTGCAAAGAAAAAGAATATTAAAAAAACTTTTGAAAAACATGGTCACATGGTTGTTGCGACAAAGTACAAAAATACTGTAACAAATTATTTTGCTAACAAAGGTGTAAGAGCTGAATGTATTAAGTTAAACGGTGCGGTGGAACTTGCTCCAAAACTTGGTATTTGTTCGACAATAGTCGATCTTGTTTCATCTGGAAAAACTTTAAAAGAGAATAATCTGGAAGAGCATGAGGTATTAATGCAAATTACATCTAAATTAATAATTAATAAAATTGCTTTTAAAGTTATGAACGATGATATATCTAAAATACTAAACAAGATTAAGAAGGTAATTTAATGGTTAGAGTGTTGTTTCAAAAGGAAAGTGGCTTTTCAAAAAAATTTGAAAAGTTACTTGAGAAAAGAGATCAACACGACTCATCAGTTGAAAAAATTGTCGAAAAAATAATTCAAAAAATCAAAACTGGTTCTGATAAGGCACTTCTTGAACTCACAAGAAAACTTGACAAATTTAATGTAAAAAAGATCAGTGATTTAAGAGTTGATGAAACTGAAATTCAGGATTCAATCAAAAAGATTGATAAGAAGGTCTTAAAAGCACTTAAAATGGCTATTTCAAGAGTAAAAAACTATCACAAGAGACAAGTACCCAAAAACGAAATATTTAAGGATAAATATGGAGTTATTCTTGGTGGACTTTGGAATCCTCTAGATTCAGTAGGACTGTATGTCCCAGGAGGAACGGCCGCTTACCCTTCATCATTAGTGATGAATGCAGTGCCAGCAATAGTAGCCGGAGTTGAGAGAATTGTCATTACTGTTCCAACTAATAAAGGAAGATTAAATCCATTAATTTTAGCTTGTGCAAATTTACTTGGTATTAAGGAAATATTTAAGGTTGGGGGAGCACAGGCAATAGCTGCACTTGCTCTGGGAACTAAAAGTATTAAGAAAGTAGATAAAATTGTTGGACCTGGAAATGCCTACGTAGCAATGGCAAAAAAAAAATTATTTGGAATAGTTGGAATAGACATGATAGCAGGGCCATCTGAAATTCTAATTGTAGCAGATGAAAAAAATAGTCCCAAACATATTGCAATAGACCTCCTTTCTCAGGCTGAACATGATAAATTAGCTCAATCTATTCTTATTACCACTAAAAAAGGCTTTGCCGATAAGGTAATTATAGAAGTAAATAATTTTTTAAAAATTCTTAGTAGAAAAGAAATTGCCAGTGAAAGTTGGGGTAAATATGGGGCAATTATTATTTGTGAAAAAATGGAAAAGACAATTGAATTAATAAACGAAATTGCACCAGAGCATTTAGAAATTGCTGTTCAGAATCCAAATAAATATTTAAAAAAAATTAAAAACGCCGGTGCGATTTTCTTGGGAAAATATACACCCGAGGCAATTGGAGATTACGTTGCAGGTCCTAATCATGTTCTGCCAACTGATAGAACAGCAAAATTTTCATCAGGCTTAAATGTTTTAGATTTTTTTAAAAGAACATCTGTCGTAAGTTGTAATAGTAAGAATATTAAAATAATAGGCAAACAAGCAATTATATTGGCTAATCAAGAGGGTTTACAAGCCCATGCTTTATCAATAGAATGCAGAATTAAAAATTAATTATTAAAAGTATGGCAAAAGAAGAATTAATGGAATTTAATGGAATAGTCAAAGAACTATTACCGAATGCTATGTTTAGAGTTCTTCTTGATAATAATCATGAGATAATAGCACATACTGCTGGAAAAATGAGAAAGTTTAGAATAAGAGTCCTTGCTGGTGATCGTGTTACAGTGGAAATGACTCCCTATGACCTTACCAAAGGTAGAATAACCTTCAGACATAAGTAATTTTGATTTCAAATAAGAAAATTATATTAGCTTCAACTTCAGAGCGAAGAATAAATCTTTTAAAACAACTTGGTGTTTCCAATTTTGAAGTTGTAAAACCAAATTTTGATGAAGATAAATATAAATATGAATATAATCATTCTGTTTCTAAGAAAGTTGTTAATTTTTCATATTTTAAAGCCAATTCAATTCTCAATGAAACAAAACAAAAAGATAAAATAATTATTTCTGGAGATACTGAAGTTTTTCGAAGTGGAAAGGTTTTGAGTAAATGTAAGAGTAAAGAGCAGGTTAAGGATTATTTATTATATTTATCTGGGAAAAAACATTATGTATTTGGAGGAATTTGTGTAATAAACTTTAACGGCATTGTATTAAAGAAATTGGTCAAGACGGAAGTATATTTTGACAAAATACCAAAAGATGAAATACATAATGATGTGTTATTAAATGAGGGTTTAGGTAAGGCAGGAGGATATGCTATTCAGGGTATTGCAGGAAAGTTTGTAAGGAAAATTAGAGGGTCGTATACAAATGTAGTTGGACTTTCTACAAATCATTTGTATAAAATCCTCATAGGAATAGGATTTAAAAATTGAAATATTATCTCTTCTGTTGTATTAAATTGAAATATTAAATTAAGCCCAGGTAGCTCAGTTGGTAGAGCAAGCGACTGAAAATCGCTGTGTCGGTGGTTCAATTCCTCCCCTGGGCACCATTATTATGAAAATGAAATACATCTCTCTCATCTCATTATTTTTTTTAATTTCCTGTGATAAAAAAACAGAAAACTTTTTTCCGATAAAAAAAGGTATCAAGTGGTTTTATTCAATAAAGATTAAATCATCATATACTGGAAAAGAAAATATCAAAAAATTGATGATATTAAATGTGGATTCTAAAAACTCCAAAGGAGTTCATCAACTATCAAGATTACATTCAGACGGGAGTTTTTATAAATATAATATAGATAAAAAAAAGAAAAATGTTTTTCGTACTTCAGTTATATTAGCTTTTGATGAGGGTTTAGTCGAGCCTATAAAAAAGCTTGTGTACCCAGACTTTGAATTCAAAGAAAAACAATGGAAAATAAAAGAACAGTTATTTTTGGTAAGAGGTTTCCAACCACCATTGCTCAATGTGAAACCAAGAAGTCAGTTCGAAATGAACTATAAAATCAAAGAGAGAATTAAAAATTACAAGGCAAATGGAAAGGTATATAATGATTGTTTAAAAGTAAAAGGTACTGGAGAAACAAGTTTTATTGGTGATACAAGATCTGGTCCTATAAAAGTTGAAATTATTAATACTGAATGGATTTGTGTTGATGTTGGACTTGTTAAGCAAATAAGACAAGAGAATACTAATGCCTCAGCATTCGGAAATATGCAACTTAGTAAACATCTAGTAGATTTTAGATAAATATGTCATCAGTAACTTTTGTTATCACAGTATACAATAAGTCGTTATTTTTAAAAACTGCAATAAAGTCTATAATTAAACAGACTGGTTCATTTAAAAAAGAGTTTATATTTATTAATGATGGCTCCACAGATAATTCTCTAGAAATTCTAGAAAAAGAAACTAAAGTACTGAAAAATTGTAGAATAGTAAGTCAAAAAAATAAAGGATCAGCTAATGCAACTAATATAGGAATAAAATTAGCAAAAATGAAATACATAAAATTTCTTGATGCTGATGATGTAATTTTAAAAGATTCAACAAATGCTTTAGTAAATATTCTAGAAAATAATCCAAAAACAATTTTAGCATATGGACTCCAAAGAAAAGTAAAAGATATAAAATTAGTAGATTTACATGAAATTTTTGATCAAAAAAATTTTTCAGTTATTAATAAACCAATGAATTTGGCTATGAGAAATTCAATGTTTAATCCATCACAATTTTTAGCTAAAAGACAGGCATGTCAAATAGTTGGTGGGTGTGATGAGAGAATAATTTTTAGCCAAGAATATTCGTTAACATTAAGGCTCGCAAAGTTAGGTGGTTTTATTAGACTAAATCATCCAATTGCAATTTTACCTTTAGAGGCGCCAGGACAAATTTCTGAAAAAAAAAATAATCAAATTTTTAGAGTTTCAAAAGCTCTTGAGTTTTTTATTAAAGAAAATGATGATCTTAATTATTTTGATAAGATTTTTGCTCAAAGAAGATTAACTGCAAGAGCATGGAGGTTTTCAAAAAAGGTTGCAAAGGTAAGTTTTTTTTCTAAGTGGTTTTTATATTATATGATTGGTTTTCTCAGGTTTCCATTTTTTGAAAAAAAAATCTGTGAACTTTCAAATAAAATATATGAAGATTATCTAGATTAAAAAACCTTTCCAGGATTAAAAATATTAAAAGGGTCAAAAATTCGTTTAATAGATTTCATTTGCTCAAGCTCAAAGCTAGTTTTAAATTCTATCAAATCTTCTTTTCTTAGCTGACCAATACCATGTTCTGCACTAATGGAACCACCATTTTTTTTAACATTTGTAAAGACTATATTATTGATATCTTTTATGAGCTTTTGGCTTATTTTCTTTTTTTTTATAAGTACATTGTAATGTAGGTTATTATCTCCAATATGACCAAAGTTAATTATTTCAGCGAAGTCAAATTTATTAATTTCTTTCTCAGTAGTTTTAATAAAAGACCCCATGTTTTCTAATGGAATAGAAACATCATGTTTAATATTAAAACCTGCATTTTTTTCCTCAATTGGAATAGACTCTCTAATATTCCAGAAGACTTTATTTTCATTCTCATTTTTTGCAATAATAATATCTTCAAAATCAAATTTAATATTTTTAATTTTATCAAAAATAATTTCTTGATAATTTTCTAGTTCAAGAAAGTTTGAAAGTTCAATTAAACAATAAAAATTTTTTTGTGTGTTAACTTTTAGTTTTTTAAAATCTGTAATCATTACTGACTTATTGTTCATAAGTTCAAAGCTTGAAATTTGATCACAGAATGTATTTGTAAAAAAAGAATAAAGTTCAAGAATCTTAATGATTTCATCACTTCCAACCCATAGAACAATTTTTTCTTTTGGTTTTTTGTATATTTTAAAAGTTGCTGCAGTAATAATTCCTAAGGTACCCTCCGAACCAATAAATATTTGTTTTAAATCTGTACCTGTATTATTTTTTTTAATGGAGTTTAGGTTAGATATAAATTTTCCTTTGGTAGTAATAACTTCAAGACCTAAAATATTCTCTCGAATTGAGCCATATTTGATATAATTTAAACCACCTGCATTGGTTGCTATATTTCCTCCTATTTGACAACTTCCCTTTGAACCCATTGATAATGGAAAGTCCATTTCATATTTTTCTAAATTATCCTTTAGGCTTTGAAGTATGCAACCACTTTCAACAGTAATAGTTTTGTCAATAAGATTTACTTTCTTAATTTTATTTAGGTTTTTTAGGTTTAAAATAATTTCATTTTTATCTTTTCTAGGGACTGATCCCCCAACTAAACTTGTATTTCCACCTTGAGGTACAATTGGGGTTTTTGTTTCTTCGCATATTTTAATTATTTCTGAAATTTTTTTGGATGTTTTAGGGAAAACTATCAAATCGCTATTTCCAATATAGTGTCCTCTCCAATCAATACAGTGATTTTTTATTAACTGTTGATCGATAGAATATTCAGAAGAATCCAATATTTTGATTATTTTTTTTATATTTTTATCAACCATTTTGGGCTCTTGTTAGCCTTTCATTAATTGTTTTTCCAATGCCATAGTTTGGAATTGGTGATACAACAATTCTTTTCATTGATAATTTATCAAGTTTTCTCATGTGATCATATAAATTATGTGCTGCTTCATTCAAATCTCCTTTTTCAGATAAATTCAATTTTGGTTGAAAATTAATTTTATCTTCATTTCCAAATATTAAGTATGCGTCACCTCTTTCAGGGTTCGAAATATTCATTATTAGTGGTGTTGATGGAGCGTAATGTTTATAAAGTTGCCCGGGTGATTTAGGTTTTTTTTCACTCTTAACACTAGACTCATCTTTTACAATTAAATTATGTTTATTTTTAATATTTTCCTCTGATAATGCCCCAAGTCTTCTTAAAGCATAAGGATTACAAGAAAGGTCTAGAATTGTAGATTCTAAGCCAATTTTTGATTTACCAGAATCAACGATAAGATCAATTTCCTTTCCAAATGAATCCAGAACATGTAGAGCGCTTGTAGATGAAATATACCCACTTTTATTAGCACTTGGTGCAGCAATGGGTCTATTGAATTTTTTTAAAATTTTCTGAAAAACACTCGAGTTAGGCATTCTGACTGCCATTGTTTTTAAACCTGACACTGCTAAGCCGTTAATTAAATCATTATTCTTTTTAGGTAAAATTAAAGTTAATGGTCCTGGCCAAAAGTGATTAGCTATTTTTTTTGCTTCATCTGAAAAGGTTACAATTTTTTCTGCCATTTCCAGTGAATTCACATGAACGATTAAAGGGTTATGATACGGTCTATTTTTTAGTAGGTATAATTTTTTTATTGCAGATGGGTTAGACGGGTCGCAAGCCGCACCATAAACAGTCTCAGTTTTTAAAGCAATGAGTTTGCCATTATTTAGGTATTTCACTGCTTTATTAATCGAATATGAAGATTCCCTTAAAACATTATTTTTCATTAATCATAATATATGAGAAAATAAAAAAACTTCAAAGGGTTGATGTTTATTATGAATTTTTTAACTTTAAGCATTTCATGACTTTAACTTTAATTTTTTAAGTTTATTAATGTAATATTTTTCCCATCCGTTGGGCGCCGGTAAAAGACAACTCTTTGTATCAATTTTTTTATCACCAATTTTACAATTATATTTTTCAAGTTGTTTTTTTGTTGAAAGTAAGTCGTTATCAAGATTTTCTAAACAACCTGACCTAACTTCTGATACAAAAATAGTTAATATTAATACATATATTTTATTTTCATTATTTCTCCTTTTTTAACTTTAAAATATTGAAGCAAATTTATTTACCAAATTTATTATTACAATCTATATAATTCACATTATGAATGAGAATATTCTTTTTTAATTTTATATAATAAATTTGTGGATCCAAAATTTTATAGGATAATGTATATTATTGCATTTTTTGCCCTTGTAATTGCAGTTGTTACAATTTATGAAGTATTAAGTGAAATTAATAATTTTTTTACTGAACGAATTAAAATCTAATTAATGATATCTTTTAATTCTTTGATAGTTAGACTTGGTTTCACACCCTCATTTAATTTCCCATATCCATATTTGACATAAACAGAATACATACCCAATTTATTAGCTGGAATTATGTCGTTGTTACTATCTCCTATGAACATTGTCTCATTTTCCTTTATTTGTAATTCCTGAATACAATAAATAAGCATTTCAGTATGGGGTTTAAGTTCAACTTTTCCATCTGAGCCCGCAATATAATCAAAATAATTATCCAGTTTAAAATCATTAATAATTTTTTCTGCTAAAAATTTCTTTTTGTTCGTACACAAACATATTTTTATATTATTTTTCTTCAGGTGATTCAAAACATCCAATGCACCAGAATATAGTGTTGTTTTATTTGTGCAATTCTTTGAGTAATAATCTATAAAATCATTAACAAGAATTTTAATTTTCTGATCATTCATTTCTTGATTAAGAAAAAAAAGACCCTTCCTTATCATTGCTTCAGCCCCAGAGCCTACAAGATCACCAATTATTTCCTTTGGAATTTTCTTTAAACTTTCCTTTGCAAATATAAAATTTAAAGTATCAAGTAGGTCAGGTCCACTATCAATAAGTGTTCCGTCTAAATCAAATATTACGCATTTAATATTTTTTTTCATAATTTAATTTATATTTTTAAAAAGTATTTATAATACCTTTAATTAAATAAATCTCTTAAATTACAAAAATGTCACTCTCTGTTATAATTTTAGCTGCTGGCAAAGGCTCAAGAATGAAATCAAGTCTCCCCAAAGTTTTTCATGGGATAGGAAATTACCCAATGCTTTATCATGTTTTGGATACCAGTGAAAAACTAAACCCTAAATTTATTACGATGGTAATATCTGATTCGTTAGAAAAATATTAGAGAGAGTATAAAAAATAAAAATAGTAAGGTAAATTTTGCTGAGCAAAAAAAACAATTAGGAACCGCTCATGCAGTAATGTCAGCGTTTAGTCAAAAAAAAATATTACAATCAAATGAAACTTTAATCTTGTATGCAGATACTCCATTAATTTCTGCACAAAACATTAGAAATTGTCTGAAAAATTTTAAAAAAAATAATTTTGATTTATGTATTTTAGCTATGTTAGCTGAAAATACTGATAACTCATATGGCAGATTGATTGTTAGTGGTAAAAAATTAAAAAAAATAGTTGAAAAATCTGAATTAAATAAAGATCAAAAAAATATTAAGTTATGTAATTCAGGTATTATGATGGTAAAAACAGATATATTATTTGAATGTCTAAAAGTAATAAAAAATTCAAACAAGAAAAAGGAGTTCTATTTAACAGACTTAGTTGAAATACTTAGTAAAAAAGAAAGTAAAGTTTCTTATTTTAATTGTAAATTAGGGGAGACGATGGGAGTAAATGATAAAAAAGAATTATCTATTTTAGAAAAAAAATTTCAGTCAGATAAGAGAGAAAATTTTTTAAAAAAAGGAGTAACCTTGGTTGATCCCGAATCTGTTTTTTTTAGTAAAGACACAAAAATCGGTAAGGACGTGATTATTCATCCAAATGTTGTTTTTGGACCTGGTGTAAAAATAGGAAATAGTGTTGAAATAAAAAGCTTTAGTCATTTGGAAAATACCATTATCGGTGAAAATGTTTCAATAGGTCCATTTGCTCGGTTAAGGGATAATACAATTATTGATAAAGATACAAAGGTGGGAAATTTCGTAGAGATTAAAAAATCAAAAATAGCTAAAAATGTTAAAATTTCTCACTTGTCATATCTAGGTGACTCAACTGTGAAAAAAAATACAAATATTGGTGCAGGATCAATAACATGTAATTACGATGGAATTAAAAAGAATAAAACAATTATAGAAGAGAATTGTTTTATTGGTTCAAATACTTCGCTTATAGCACCATTGAAAATAAATAAAAACTCGGTGATAGGTGCAGGCACTGTCGTTGATAAAAATATTAAAGAGGGCACAGTGGTATATAGAAAATCACAATTAATTAAAAAAAATAAAAGAAAGTAATGTGCGGAATATTTGGAGTATTTGCTAACTATTCAGTAACACCTTCAATCATTGAAGGTTTAACAAAACTTGAATATAGAGGATACGACTCATCTGGGATATCTATATTAGATGAAAAAAAACAAATTAAGACAATTAGATCAAAAGGTAAACTTAACAATTTAAAAGAGAAATTAAAAAAAACCAAATTTGATGGAAATATTGGAATTGGTCATACCAGATGGGCAACCCATGGAGTTCCTTCAACGATTAACGCGCATCCACATGTATCAGAGAGCGTTTCAATAGTTCATAATGGAATCATAGAAAATTATAGTTTCTTGAAACAAATATTATCGAAAAAAGGATATAAGTTTAAATCTCAAACTGATAGTGAGGTTATTGCTCATTTATTAGATGATCAATTAAAAAACCATTCACCTGAAGTTGCTATTAAAATGACTTTATCAAAATTAGAAGGCGCTTTTGCACTAGCAATTTTATTCAAAGATTTAGGTATTTTAGCCGGTGCACGTAAGGGAAGTCCACTTGCACTTGGTATTTCAGAAGATGCTATTTTTCTTGGATCTGATTCAGTTGCTTTAGCTCCATTCACGGAAAAGATTATATTTCTAGAAGAAGGTGATAGTGTTTTTATTGATGGAATGAATTACCAAGTTTACAGTGAAAGTTTTAAAAAGGTTAAAAGAAAACTAAGTATTTCATCATACACTAAAGATAATTTAGATAAAGGAAACTTTAATCATTACATGCAAAAAGAAATTTATGAGCAACCACATATTATTGGCGATTCTTTGTCTAGATTTTTAGATCCTGTTAACAAAATAATACAAATGCCTGATATTAAAATTGATTGGAAAAAAATTTCTAAAATTAATTTAATTGCTTGCGGTACATCTTTTTATTCGTGTCAAGTTGCAACATATTGGATTGAAAAAATTGTTGGTGTAAGTTCAACAGCTCATTTGGCATCAGAGTTTAGGTATAAACCTATAGTTGAAAAATCAGATAATGTTTTATCAATATTTATTTCTCAATCTGGTGAAACTGCTGATACTTTAGCTGCACTAAAGTATGCTAAGAATAATAAAAGTAAAACTTTAAGTTTAGTTAACGCCTCGGAAAGTAGTATTGCAAGAGAATCACATTTTGTTATTTCTATAGCTGCTGGTCCTGAAATTGGTGTGGCCTCGACTAAAGCATTCTCGGCACAATTAAGTGTCTTAGCATGTTTATGTTTGATAATGGCAAGAAAAAAAAAGAGAATCTCCAAAAAAAAAGAATTGCTTTTGACTGAGAGTTTACTCGAAATACCTTCTAATATGTTAAGTGTTCTTGAGATTCATAAAAAAATTAATAAAGTCACAAAAAAAATCGTAAATTCTAAAAGTGCTTTATTCCTTGGACGTGGATTAATGTTTCCGATTGCAATGGAAGGTGCACTGAAGTTGAAAGAAATTTCTTATATTCATGCTGAAGGATATGCGTCCGGAGAAATGAAGCATGGACCAATTGCATTAGTTGATGATAAAGTTCCAGTTATTATTATTGCACCTAAAGATTTTTTGTTTGAAAAAAATATCTCTAATATGCAAGAAATAATGGCAAGAGGAGGTGATGTTATCTTAATCACAGATGAAAATGGTAAAAAGGAAATTAATGATAATTCAATTAAGAAAATTGTATTACCAAATGTAAACGAATTTGTGCAACCAATATTATATTCTATTCCTGTTCAATTAATTGCATATTTTGTTGCTGTAAGTAAAGGAACAGATGTTGATCAACCAAGAAATCTAGCTAAATCCGTTACTGTTGAATAAATGCGTATTCAACCGCTCAGGTAATGTGAAATGATTTTCTTTATGCAAGTTGATAAATTTGGCATACTGATTGCTTTAATTAAGTATGTTAATTGAATTAGATTATTTAAAAAAATTCAAATGTGTGGGAAGTGATTGTTTAAATACATGCTGCGGAGGATGGTCAGTTTATGCTCAGCAAGAGGCTTTGGATAACATAAATAATAAAATTAAAAAATTATCCACAAAAAAAAAATATGACAATTTTTCTAAAGCATATAAAAAGTTTAAGAGCTCTAATGATGAAGTTTATATATTAGCAGATAAAAATAATACATGCATGTTTTTAGATAAACATAAACTATGCACGCTTCACAAGCAATTTCACCATTCAATTTTACCAACTGGTTGTCAACAATTCCCAAGAAGATTTATATATTTTCCTAAATCAGAATTTAATTCTGGATCATTTGGTTGCCCTGAAATAAGTCGAATGGCTTTATTTCAAAATAGAATACTTGATGTGGTTATTGACGGAAAAGAAAAAAAATCTGAGAGCATAAATTTCCTTAATTTAAATGAAGGTCATGATAAACAATTAGATAGATATGCTATCAATGGACAAAAGATTATTAATCTAATTTATAAATTATTTTTAGATAAAAATAATATTCATCTAATATTAAGAGTTGTTAATCAAGTGACAATTGACAGAGAATATTTGGAGTCTAAACCTAGTCAAATAGAGGAGATCTTCTTTTTTATTTATGAAGTCTTAAAAAAGGAGAATATTCTTTCAGTAAATAAGGACAAGTTTCAGTTATCATTTTTCAAAAATTTTTTCTCTAGTATAATTCAAGATGATTTACACCTTCCTGTAAAAAAAATTTTAGAAAAGAATTGTAAAGACTTTTTTGTAAATAACAAAAAATCTATATTAAAATTTAAAAAAAATAGAATTCTGTTTGATAAATTATTAAAAAAACATTCATATTTTGAACAAAACTATTTTATCAATGAAATCTTAGGTAAACTTCATTGTTTCACAAGAAAATCATTGGATTCTCAGGAGATGATAGGAAAAGCAATTTTAATTTATTCAATTTCAAGGTTTTTTTGTATTACTTGTTTATCAAAAAATAATGAAAAAAATATAGAATATGATTTTTTAAAAATTCTGTCTCAAACAACTAAATGTTTTGATGGAATTAATTTTAGAAAAATGATTCAGTTAAACAAGAATATTTTTAATGAATTAATCTTACTATTTTAATTTGGCAACGGTTCAACTCCATGCATATTTTGTATCTGTTTTTAAGGGTAACAGTTGTTGATCAACCAAGTAATCTAGCTAAATCCGTTACAGTAGAATAGTCATTTTATTTGTTACTATCAAGGTGATAAATTTATTGTTATAACTTATATAATAATTAACGTATTTGCAAAAAAGGATATTGAAATACTTGTTTGCGAGTAAGTTTTGTTTTGAATTGAAAGGAGATAAATTGTATTTAAAAATTTTTTCTTTGTTTTGCTTTTTAATATTTCATTTTGACTTAAAGGCCGAGGGTATTGTCTCAATGATAAGAGAAAATCCGAATTTATCAACTTTTTACTCATACATAAACAACACAGAACTTGAAGCAACCTTACAACAAAAATTCCCATGGAATTGGACAATTTTTGTTCCTAATAATAAAGCTTTCGATGCTTTGCCTAAAAGGGTTTATGATGAAATTTTATCAGATACTTCTCTGAGAAAAATGTTGATTATGGATCATATTTTAATAGGACAAAAATCGAGTAGTAACTTAAACTCTAAAATTACAGAAGAGATTACTGTTACTGATAAACCAATTCAACTTTATAAAAGAGAAAGTTTATACGTAAAGGATATGGTAGTTGTGAATGAAAATACATCTGCTGATAATGGTGTTATCCACGAGATAAATTGTGTTATGTTTGTCCAACCAAGCCCAGAAGATGACAGGTTAACTAAATTACAAAAAGATAAATTTCCAATTACTTCATGTTGTATGAAAACAGAAAATGAAATTGATTCATGGTTGGGGTCGGTTAACTCAAGATTCTAATCTTTGGAAAGTTGGATTACTATTCAATAATGAAAGAAAAAATTGGATTAGATAAATTTTGTGATTATCTCTCAAAAATAAATATGGATTTTACTGATTTCATACTAGAAGATTGGGAATCTGAAGAAGAAGGAAATATAAAATTGAATGGTTTAACTGAAGAGGAATGGATGAATTTATATTTGCAATTTTTAAAAAAAAATAGATAAAAAGAATTAATCAACTTAGAAATTCTTTAAATTTTTTTATAGTGGAGTGAGAAAATACCTTTAGAGATAAAATAAAGAATCATTTAATTTTTTTACATGTAAAAGGGAAAGTTATAGTTCCTTTTTTAAATTTTTTATTTTTTTCGAAACATGAAATATTTTTTGGTCCATTTGACCAATAATTATGTGGGTTTAGAGAACTATAAAAGTCTTTTATAAAGTATTTGCAACCCCAGTTGTCTTTTTCTTCTTTTTTACAATAACGTTGACCAATCTGTAAATGCAAATGTCTAACTCTTGCCATACATCGATAATTAACTTTCTCTGGAAGTTTTGCAAGTATATCCCCTCTTTTAACATAATCATTCTCTTTAACCATGAATTCTCCAACATGACCATAAATGGTAATAAGGTTTTTCCCATCTAATGCTTTTCCGTGATCAACAACCAATGTAGCTCCCCAACAGTCCTCAATAGTGGTTTCCAAAACTTTACCATCTGCAATTGCAATTATTGACTGGTTTTTTTTACCAATAATATCAATGCCTTGATGAATGTTATCTCTAGGTCGAGTATTTACTCCACTCATACTTCCAAAATCAGATAAAATTGGATTGATTTCGTAGCCATCAGGACTAAAATCTTTAGCATATTTAATGCAATATTCTAAGACTCTAACATATTCGCCTTTATAACTTGGATGATCATGATACCATTCCAAAGAATTTTTACATTGTTCTGCTAAAATTGCTTCTTTTTTGTTTTCAAGGTCTCTTGAAATTGAAGAAAATGAAAATAAAAAGCATGAAGACACAAGAATTATTTTTAAAGCTTTTTTAATTTTTAAATGGTAATTCATAATAATTATATATTGTTATTTTTCTGAAAAAAAAGAAAATACTTATCAATTTTTTTAAAATATATAAAATTTTAAAATTACGATAATTATTTAGTTTTTCGATATTTAGTAAAATTGTATTTAATTAAGAGAAAGGAATTTTTAATGTTAAATGTATATTTGTCAGGTGAAATACATACTGATTGGAGAGATGAAATTATTAAACTATGCAAAAATGAGAATTTGAGTATTAAGTTTTCGTCTCCAACTACAAATCATGAAGCTTCGGATAATTGTGGAGTAGATATATTAGGTGAAGAGGAGAAAAATTTTTGGAAAGATAGTAAAGGTGCTAAAATTAATTCTATTAAAACAAAAAAATCAATTAAAGATAGTGATGTAGTTATTGTGAAGTTTGGAGAAAAATATAAACAATGGAATGCTGCCTTTGATGCTGGGTATGCTTCAGCGTTAAATAAATCAATTATAGTTATACACAATGAAGAAAATCAACATGCTTTAAAAGAAGTAGATGCTTCTGCATCTGCTGTTGCAAAAGATCAACACCAGGTTGTAAGAATATTAAAATATATTACTGAGGGTTCGCTCTAAGCTTAGTTTAAAATGAGATTAAACAAAGAAATTCATGAATATAACACTGGGATACTATGATCTTAAGAAAAATTATAATTTTTAAATATTAATTAGAAATGTATTCTTATTTAGTTCTTTTTTTTGCCATTGTATTGGAAGTATCAGGAACAATGCTTTTACCGATATCAAAAAATTTTACAAAATTAATTCCAAGTCTAATTTTAATTTTTTCTTATGGGATGTCTTTTTACTTACTTACATTAATAACTAATAAGCTTCCTCTTGTAATAATTTATTCTTCATGGGCTGGTTTAGGAATATTTTCTGTAGCAATTTTAAGTTATTTTTTTTATAAACAATCATTAAACTGGCAAGTCATATTAGGATTATTTTTCATAGTGATTGGAGTAATAATTGTTAATATTTTTAAAGGTAAAGTTTAGTATGAAGTTTTTATGAAAAAATTTGTAAAAGTAATAAGGTGGTTTGGTGTAAATTTTTTTAAAACCTTCTTTTTAATCTTCTTTTGTTTTATAGTTTATTTTATAGTTATTCTATCAACATCATTTTTTCAGATATTCAATTTTTTTAGTGATATGTTTATTTCAATAACGAATATTTATGAAGAAATTCAAAAACATATTAATGAATACAATTGGAAAGAATTTGAAATACCAAAAAAAAAAGATGATGTTGTTTAAGGTTTGAAAACTTAATTATATTCGTTAAGTTATATTAGTGAATAATATATTTAGTATTTTGATATGAGATTCTATAATTTTTTTATTTTTTTCATAAGCTTGGTAATGTTTGAAATTGTAAATTCTAACGACCCTTACGATAATAATCTTGATGGTAAAAGACTCATTTGTATTTCTAATTCAGATAGTATTGAAGACTGGGGAGTGAGATTCTTATCTGATAGAAAAGTAGTTTTATTCTCTTTAGATAAATTTTTATATGAAATATATAAATATCAAAGAACATATAGGACTGATCTAAGAAATATAAATATTTTTAAGGGAAACGATATTGAGTTTGTTATAAGTAGACAATCATTAAGATTTGGAAATAAACAATGTACAAAAACATCAACTGACCCCAGGATTATTCTTGAAAAAAGAATTATAGATATAAAAAATAAAAAAACTAAGTTTAATAAAATATAAAAATTTAATTTATAATTGAATGTTTTGTAAGTTCATAATTTTTGTTCTTTTTACCCTATTTTTTAATGTTACTTTTGGAAAAGATATTAAATTTAAATGTAGAGTGATTGATGAATTAGAAAATAGCCAACAAGCAAAGAAACTTTATTTAGAAAGACCTTTATTCCTTTTTTTAAATAAAAAAAAGAAATGGCTCTATGATTCACTCGAAAAAAAATTAAAAAATAAGGAAGGGTATTTTAGTTATAATTTCAGAACATTATTTAATGAGAATGATCAATTTTATTTTTTCAAAATTTTCAAATTCCAAACTAAAAAAATGAGAATAAAAGAATCATATGATTTCATTATATTAGATAAAATAGATGGTTTTTTTAGATTCGTTAAAAATTATTTAGATGATGATGAGAAAATATTTTTTTCATCAGAATTAAGAGGATATTGTGAAAAAATATCTGAATAAGAAGTTTGCTTCTCTTTTTGTGATATTGATTACAATTTTAGTTAGTATTTTTTTTAATTATAAAAGCAAACTTGAAAGGTACCCTCAAATTTTTCAAAGTAAAGAAAAGTAAATATTATTTTTTTGCAATTACTCTGTCACATAGAATCTCATTTATAAAATAGATACTTGTGCCTTTTTGTGAAGATTTCCAATTTTTGTTAGCTGCTTTTTTTACAATATTTTTTCCCTGACCCATATTCATATTATATGCTTCATAGAAAATATCTCTTGTTTTTAAATTACTACAATTTATTTCTGAAAAAACTACAAGTGATTTCATTTTATTTTGTTGTTCTTTCTTATAATTAACTAATTGAGAAAAAAAAATTCTATCACCTCGTTTTTTAATCGAATTTGTATTGATGAAGAGATCACTTGTATTTGTTGAAAAAAGTTTGAACCAGGAACTGTATGCTTGGAAGGGAATACAAATAAAAGTAATTATTATAATAATTTTTTTCATACTAGAAATTATTTTAGAAAAAAATGATACTGATGTTAAGTAATTAAATTTTAATATGAGAAAACTTACATTTTTTTTTGTTATCCTCTTTTTTTTTAACAATGTAATAAGTGATGAAAAAATGAATTGTAAAACCGATAGACAGAGTGGACTAAGTTTTATTGGAAAAGATTACCTTAGAATTATTGAGTATTTTGGGCTAGACAATTTCTCAATAATGTTATCAAGAAATAGAGATGATATAATCAAAAATCAACTTAAGCAAAATAATGAAAAGGGAAAAATTAAAAGAATTAAAAATGTTCATTTTATTGAACTAATTTTAATGAAATCTAATGGATATCCAGTGGTTTTTCATTGTTCATGGAGACATAGAATAGATTTTGATAAGATTATCGACAATAATTTTGAATGTATTGAGCAAAAAGAAAAAAGGGATTTATTTAGCCTTAATTACAAGGGCCAGTTCTCTTATTCATCTGCATTCAAAATTTCTAAAAACAAGATGAATACTTTGCACTCTCTTTTTGGTAAATGTAAAGTTTCAAAAGGCTATATTTCAAAATAATATTTAATTTTAAGGATTAGAGTAAATGAAAAGTAAGTTCGTATATAAGGTTTTAGACTATATAAATATCCAACATCATAATTCTTCTGATGTTGAGAACTTACTCAATATTCAATATGGTAAAGAAGGTTTTGAGTTAATTGGAGTTTTAGATATGGGTGAGAACAATACCAATAAAGATGGAAAAAGCTCAAGATTTAGGTATATATTTAAAAAAAATGAGAAGTAACGTAAAAATTAAAGATATGAATGATAATGTTTATTTAGTAAAAGATTTAAGACAATTTATCAAACATATTAAGGAGTATCATAACTCAGGATCTTCAATACATGAAGAAAATGGTTTTTATTTTTTTATTGATGATAAATTCAGAAATTTTTTATTTAATCTTGATACTTAAATTAACAAACTATGGAAATTAATATTTATGACAGTCTAACAAGAAAAAAAAGGGAGTTTGTTCCTATTAAAAAGGATGATGTAAGAATTTATGCATGTGGTCCAACTGTATATGATTATGCTCATATAGGAAATGCTCGAATGTCTGTAGTAACTGATTTACTTGTTAGAGTATTAAGAACTAAGTTTTCAAACGTAAAGTTTGTTTCTAATATTACGGATATTGATGATAAAATTATTGAAGCATCGTTACTTCAAAAAAAATCAATTCAAGAAATAACTGAAAAATTCCATAAAATTTATAATAATGATATGCAAAGAATTGGAGTGCAAGCTCCAGATAATCAACCAAAAGCAACACAACATATAAAAGAAATGATTTCAATGATTCAAAAACTTTTAGAAAATAATTGTGCTTATGTAACTGAGAGTCATGTTATTTTTGATATAAAAAAATATAAATTTTATGGTTGTTTATCTGGAAGATTAAGTGATCAGCAAATTGGTGGAAATAGAATTGAGGTTGCAGAATTTAAAAAAAATTCTGGTGATTTTATTTTATGGAAACCAAGTAAATTAAATGAACCTAGTTGGGATTCACCATGGGGTAAGGGTCGTCCAGGGTGGCATATTGAATGCAGTGCAATGGCAGAAAAATGCTTAGGCTCCCCTTTTGATATTCATTGTGGAGGCGTAGATTTAACTTTTCCACATCACGAAAATGAGATTGCTCAGTCCTGTTCAATAAAAAATATAAACTCTGATCCAGAAACTTTTAGTAAGTATTGGTTTCATAACGGGTTTGTAACTGTCAATGGAGAAAAAATGTCAAAATCACTTGGTAATATTACATTGGTAAATGAATTACTAAAAAATTATTCTGGTGATGTTGTAAGATATAGTCTGTTGACATCGCATTACAGACAGCCACTTGATTGGTCGAAAACAATCCTAGAGCAATCTAAAAAAACATTAGAAAAATTTAAAAAGATAATTGATGATTGTAATCTTGAAAAAGACATTTTTCGTAAATATTCTGATGAAAAGTATATAAATAATTTTCTTTATGATCTCTATGATGACCTTAATACTCCTAGAGCATTTGCAACTTTGAACTCATGGATTGATAAGATTAAAAAGAAATCTGAAAGCAAAGAAACTATAATTTCTTTTATTAAGTGTCTAGAAATTTTAGGAATAAATCTAAATAAAGATAGATATAAAAATAAAAAAATAGATAAATCAGAAGAAGAAGTAATTATAAAATTAATTGAAAATAGAGACAATGCACGAAAAAATAAAGATTTTGAAAAAGCTGATGAAATAAGAGATAAACTTAAGGAGTTAAATATATCAATAGAGGATTCTGAAGATGGAACTAAGTGGAAAAAAAATAATTAAAAACCCATTTAAATTAGTAATTGTATTTTTTTTAAAATTATATCAGTACACTATTTCTCCTATTTTAGGAGTGAATTGTAGATTTGTCCCAACTTGTTCGGAGTACTCAATTCAAGCTTTTAATGAGTTTGGATTTTTCAAAGGTTTTTTACTAACAATCAAAAGATTAATGAAATGTCATCCATTTTGTAAAAGTGAGTATGATCCAATTGAAAAAAATTACAAAATAACAATTAAAAGAGTTTCAAAAAAAAATATAAGAAAGTATAGGTTAGAGAGTTTATATTCTAATATTGACTCTAAATTAGCCTTTTATAAAGATGATATATTAAAATCAACATTACATTTAGCGTTATTTTTAAATAATAAATTTGTTTCAGGATTAACTTTAATTAAGAATGAAAATTCTTTTCAAATTAGAGGGATGTTTACAGTAAAAGATCAAATAAATAAGGGATTTGGTTCAAAATTAATTAAATATGTTAAAAAAAACGTTCTTAATAAAAAAAATAATCATTTATGGTGTAATGCTAGAATTAAAGCCATAAACTTTTATAAAAAAAATGATTTTAAAGAATATGGAGATTTTTTTTTAGTGAAAAAAATTGGTCTACATAAAAAATTAGAATTTCGCTTATGATTAATAAAAAAAAGCAATTAAATATTTTCGGGAAAAAATTACAAATTTGTTCAAAAATTCCGCTCACAGGTTTTTTTAGAGATGGATGTTGTAATAGTTCAGGTCAGGATATTGGTAATCATATTATTTGCTCAAAGGTTACGGAGGAATTCTTAAAATTTTCTCTATCCAAAGGAAATGATTTAATAAGTAAAAATAGTGAAGTAAACTTTCCTGGACTTGTTAGTGGGGATAAATGGTGTTTATGTGTGGATAGGTGGTTGGAAGCTTTAAAAGATAAATGTGCTCCTAGGGTTTATCTTAATTCAACTAATCAAAACGTATTACAGAAAATTAGTTTAGAAACTCTAAAAAGATTTGCATTAGACCTTAACTAAAATTATTATGCATCGAATCATGAAAAATTTATTAATAGTTTCATCAACAAAAAACTCAAATTTTCAACTTTCTAAAGAAATTAAAGATTTTTTTGGTGATAATAAAGAGATTAATTGTAATGTTATTTCATTAGAGGATTTTGACTTGCCTCTTTATAAACCAGATTTAGAGGAAAATTTTAAGAGAAAAGACGAATTTCCAGGTGATATTGAAAGAATAAAAAATTTATTTTTAGAATCTGATGCATTTGTTTGGTGTAGTCCTGAATATAATGGTGGAATTTCTCCAATATTAACTAATGTAATAGCTTGGATAAGTAGAGCTACGATTGATTGGAAAGAAGGTTTTAAGGATAAACACTCTCTTATTTGCACTTCCTCTGGAGGAAATGGTAAGCATTTTATAAAGGGTTTTACTCTCCAACTAGGTTATCTTGGTGCTAAAGTAATGGATGAATCAATTATAAGAACAAAAAAAAAAGATTTGGAAGAAAACGAATTTAAGGAAATATTAACTAAATTTTTAAAAAAATTTATATAAAATTTAAATAAAAAATTTGTTCAGTCGTTAGTACTATGCAAGCTTGCTTTCCATTAACTGCAAAAAAGGGGTGTTTACACCCCTTTTTTTTTTTCTCAGATAATGTATAAGAGAAAAATGAAAGAAGAATATGGATTTCTAATCAATGGAAAATGGAAATTTAGTAAAAGAAAACTGAATGTTTTTAATCCATTCAACAATAAAGTTATTTCAAAAATTTCTGTTGTAGATAAAAATAATGTACTTGATGCAATAGATAGTTCAACAAAGGCGTTTCAAGTTTGGTCTAATGAAAGTGTAAAAAAAAGATCAGATATTTTAAAAAATTTCTTTCAACTTATTATAAAAAATCGAAAAAAACTATCTAAAATAATTACACTTGAAACTGGTAAGCCCTTGAAAGAGTCAGAAGTTGAAGTAGATTATGGCGCCTCTTTCATTGAATGGGCAGCAGAACAATCATTAAGAATAAAAGGAGATATATTTGAATCTCCAGAAGTTGGAAAAAAGATGTTTACAGTTAAACAACCCATTGGGGTAGTTGTCGCAATAACCCCATGGAATTTTCCCTTAGCGATGGTTACAAGAAAAGTTAGTGCTGCAGTAGCTGCGGGTTGTACTGTTATTTTAAAGCCTTCTGAGTTGACACCTATAACTGCTCTGGAATTAGGAAGTTTATCCATTAAGGCAGGTTTTCCTCCAGGTGTATTTAATATTTTAAATGGTAATCCTGATATGATTGGAAAAATCCTTTGTAAAGACTTAAATATACGTAAGATCACCTTTACAGGTTCAACTGAAGTAGGAAAACTATTAATGAAAAGATCGTCATCAACTGTAAAAAATATATCATTGGAATTAGGAGGAAATGCCCCATTTATAGTGTTTGCAGACGCAAATATTAAAAATGCAGTTGATGGTTTCATTATGGCTAAGTTTAGAAATGCAGGTCAAACCTGTATTTCTGCCAATAGATTATTTATTCATAAATCTGTGAGTGAGAAATTTATAGATTTATTATCCATTGAAATTAAAAAAATTAAAGTTGGTAACGGTATGCAAAATAATGATTTAGGACCTTTAATATCTCACGAAGCACTAAAAAAAGTTGAAAGTCATGTTAACGAATCAAAAAAAAAAGGAGCAAAGATTTTAATGGGTGGTAAAATGCATAAACTTGGGGGGTTCTTTTATGAACCAACAATTATTTTGGGTATAAAAAAAAATATGCAAGTTTTTAGAAATGAAAACTTTGGTCCAATTATTCCTATCATAAAATTTTCAAGTGACAAAGAAGTTATAGATTTATCTAATGATACCAATTATGGGTTAGCTGCATATTTTTATACTAAAGACTCTTCACGTATATGGAATACATGCAAGAATTTAGAGTACGGTATGTTTGGAATAAATTCGGGTAAAATTTCAACATATTTAAATTCATTTGGAGGTCTTAAAGAGTCTGGAATTGGCAGAGAGGGATCAATTCAGTGTCTAGACCCATTCTTGGAGACAAAGTTCGTATCTTGGAGATATAATGACTAAAAAATTTGATTTATTTGTTATTGGTGGAGGTTCAGGTGGGGTAAGGGCCGCAAGAATTGCATCATCAAAAGGAATGAAAGTTGGTTTAGCTGAAGGCTGGAGTCTTGGTGGAACTTGTGTTAATAGAGGTTGCGTTCCAAAAAAGCTTTACTCATATTCTTCACATTTTAGTGAGGATATTGAATTAATGAGTTCTTTTGGATGGTCTATTTCGAAAAAAAATTTTTCTTGGAACAAGTTGGTTCAAAATAAAAAAAAAGAAATTAAACGCTTAAGTCAAATTTACAATTCTTTGCTGGCTAATTCTGGTGTTGAAATTTTTTCTGGTTTTGCTGAATTTTTAGATTCTGAATCAATAAAAATCGGAAAAAAAACTATTCAATCAAAAAATTTTTTAATAGCCGTTGGAACTCAACCAAATAGATTAAATTTTAACGCATCCAAAGAAATAGTTACCTCTGACGAAGCTTTTGATCTTAAAAGTCTTCCAAAAAAAATTCTAATTCTTGGAGGAGGGTATATTGCTGTTGAATTTGCAGCAATTTTTAACGGATTGGGAGTGAACACTACTATTTGTATCAGAAGAGAAAAAATTCTTAAAGGTTTTGATGATGACGTAGTAAGTCAATTAACCAACCAAATGAAGGAAAAGGGAATAAAAATAATTTCCAATGATTTTCCTCAAGAAATTTCAAAAAAAAATAACCTCTTTGATGTTAAGTATAAAAGAAATAAATCTGAAAAGTTTGATCTAGTGATGGAAGCAACAGGAAGATCACCTAATATTGAAAGATTAAATTTAGAAAAAATCAAAATAAAGCTATCAAAAAATTCATCTATAATTGTCAACGATTATTTTGAAACATCTTGTAAAAATATATATGCTATTGGAGATGTAATTAACAGAATTCAATTAACACCAGTTGCTATTGCAGAGGCTATGATTCTTGTGAATAATCTTACTAAAAAAAAGAAAGAAAAGTTCAAATATAACAATGTTCCAACAGCTGTTTTTTCAAATCCAAATTATGCTTATGTTGGTTTTACAGAAACTGAAGCCAAAAAAAAATTTAAGAAAATTGAAATTTTTTCCAGTAACTTTAGACCACTAAGATTTTCATTATCAAAAAAAAAAGAAAAGGTGTTTGTTAAACTTATAGTGAACAGTTTAAATAACAAAGTAGTAGGTTTGCATTATTTAGGGGAACATGCTGCTGAGATTGTTCAAGGTTTCTCTGTTGCAATTGTAAATGGTCTTACAAAAAAAGCTTTTGACAAAACTGTTGGAATTCATCCAACAAGTGCAGAAGAAATTGTAACAATGAAAAAATAAAACATAATAATAAAATTTGTATTTTAGTTTATAATTATTATAAGTAATTTATGAAAAAAGTTTGGAACCCAAATAGCTGGAAAAAAAAAAAAGCACTTCACCAGCCAGTATACACTAATAAAGCTATACTCAAGAGTGTTTTAGCAAAGATGAAAAAGTTACCGCCTTTAGTTTTTGCGGGTGAAGTAAGAAATTTAAAAAAAGAATTAGCAAAATGCGTTGATGGAAAAGGATTTCTACTTCAAGCAGGCGATTGTGCAGAGAGTTTTGCAGAATTTCATCCTAATTACATTCGTGATACTTTTAGAGTTATTATGCAAATGGCTGTGACTTTATCTTTTGCATCTGGTGTACCTGTTGTCAAAGTAGGTCGCTTAGCAGGGCAGTTTGCGAAACCAAGATCTTCACCAATAGAAGAAAAAAAAGGTAAAAAATTACCTAGTTATCTTGGTGACATGATTAATGGAATAGAATTTAATGAAAAAAGCAGAATTCCTAATCCAAATAGGATGGTAATGGCTTACAATCAAGCAGCTTCAACACAAAATTTATTAAGAGCTTTTGCAAATGGTGGTTATGCAGATTTATCAACTATTCAGAGTTGGAATCTTGATTTTGTTAAAAAATCAAAACAAGGGTCAAATTTCAAATTAATAGCTGATAGAATATCAGAATGTCTAAAGTTTATAGACGCATGTGGAATAAATAATAAAAACGTTAGACAACTATCTGAGACAAACTTTTACATATCTCATGAAGCACTGCTTCTCCCATATGAAGCTGCATTTGCTAGAATAGATAGTACCACAGGTGATTGGTATGATGTTTCTGCCCACATGGTTTGGATTGGAGACAGAACAAGGCAATTAGATGGAGCTCACGTAGAATTTTGTAAAGGAATAAGTAATCCAATAGGGATTAAAGTTGGTCCTTCGACGGATAAGAATGAATTAATTAATGTTATTAAATTGCTTAGTCCAGATAATGAAAAAGGTAAAATTGTTTTAATTGTAAGAATGGGCTCTAAAAACATTGATAATCTATTGCCACCTATTTTACAAAAAGTAAAAAAAGAGAACTTAAATGTAGTTTGGTCATGTGATCCCATGCATGCAAATATAGAAAAAGCAAAAACTGGTTATAAAACTAGAAATTTTAAAAATATAATTGAAGAAGTAAAATCGTTTTTCAAAATTCACAAAAAAATAGGAACTTATGCTGGTGGTATTCATATAGAGATGACAGGACAAAATGTTACTGAATGCATAGGAGGCCTTCAGAAAATTTCTGATAAGGATTTAAGTAGCAGATATCATACTCATTGTGACCCAAGATTAAATGCTTCTCAATCTCTTGAATTAGCATTTACAATGGCCACTCATTTAAAAAATTTGAAATAATTTCAGGGAGAAAGAAATTAAATTTTTTTTGTTACAAAAAAGTTCAATTTTAGGAGACCTTGAAAAAAATTATGAGATCATAAGAGATTCATACGAAAAAAGTAATAAAAGGAAATGTGACTTTTTTATTACCTCTGAATTATTTTTAACAGGTTATCCACCTCAGGATCTATTGATGAGAAATGATTTTTTATCAACTGTAAATTTTTTTAAGAAAAAGATCTTAAATTTGACAAAAAACAAATCGTCAATACTTGTCTTAAATATTCCTGAACTTAAAGGTGATAAGGTTTTCAGTACTTTATTTTTATTTAAGAATGGTTCAGTTATATACCAAAAAAATAAAATTAACCTTCCAAATTATGGAGTTTTCGACGAAAAAAGATATTTTGAAGAGGGTAAACTTATCAACCCTTATTTTAGGTATAAGAATAAAATAATTAAATTTTTGATTTGTGAAGAAATGTGGATAAAAAAGGCTGTTAGCAAATCAGAGAATGCTGATTATGTGATTTCAATGAATGCGTCTCCATTTGAGATCGATAAAGACAAATTAAGAAAATCTTATGCAAAAAAAAATATAAATAATAAAACAAAAAATCTGATTTATTTAAATGCTGTTGGTTGTCAAGATGATTTAATCTTTGACGGTGGATCTTTTATAATGAATAAAAGGGGAGAGGTCTGTTTCCAACAGTCTTTTTTTGAAGAAATAGAATTTATTTTTGATTCTAATAAACAACTTAATGTTTCTGATAAAAAAAATAAAATAAATAAATTAGAACATATTTACTCTGCCCTAATTTATAGTTTAAAATTTTATATGAAAAATAATAATTTCAAAAAAGTAATTATTGGTCTTTCAGGCGGTATTGATTCAGCATTATGTTTAGCAATAATTGTAGATGCAATTGGAGAAAAAAATGTAGATTGTTTTTACTTACCAACAATTTACAACTCTAATCAAAGTATAAAAGATTCTATAGATTTAACAAATAATCTAAATATCAAATTAAACGAGATATCAATTGAGAATTTAAGAAAAAATATTTTACTAGAACTCACTCCTTTTTTTAAAAAAAAAACCTCTGACATAACTGAAGAGAATATACAATCAAGACTTAGAGGTTTAATTTTAATGGCTATCTCAAATAAATTCAACTCTCTTTTGATAACAACAGGAAATAAGTCAGAGTTAGCAGTAGGTTATTCAACTTTATACGGGGACATGTGTGGAGGCTTTTCTTTGATAAAGGATATTTATAAAACTCAGGTCAATAGTTTGGCTAAATGGAGAAATTTAAATATACCAACCTTTAGTAATTTTAAAAAAAAAAATATAATTCCAAAAAATATAATTACAAAGGAACCAACTGCAGAACTTAAAATGAATCAAAAGGATATAGATTCACTTCCAAACTATAAAATTTTAGATAAAATATTAGAATTAATTATTGATAAAAATTATGACTTACAATCAATTAAAAAATATGGTTTTAATGAAGGATTGATAAAGAAAGTATGGAATCTAGTGAAAAACTCTGAATTTAAAAGATATCAAAGTGCAATTGGCCCAAAAGTATCGCAAATGTCTTTCGATAAGGATAGAAGGTTCCCAATAACCAATAAGTTTATGATATAAAATGTTAAGATTTGCCCCAAGCCCAACTGGTTACTTGCATATTGGTAATGCAAGAGTGGCCATACTAAATTATCTATATTCAAAAAAAAAAGAATTAAATTTTTTTTTAAGAATAGATGATACTGATAATGAGAGATTCCAAAGAAGAGTTCGTTAGTGCTATTCTCGAAGATTTATCATGGCTAGGTATTGATTTTAAAAAGATTATCAGGCAATCAAATAGAAAAAAATCCTATCAGGATGCATTTAATTTTTTAAAGAAAAAAAACTATATTTATCCTTGTTTCGAAACTAGTGAAGAACTTTCATTGAAAAGAAAAATTCTTATAAAACAGGGCAAACCACCTATTTACGATAGATCATCATTAAATTTATGTAAAAATGATATATCTTCTTTAATTTCTTCAGGAAAAATTCCTCACTGGAGATTAAAATTAGATGATAAACCAATTGAATGGAGTGATGAAGTACACGGTAAAATTAGATATGAGAATTTATCTATTTCTGACCCTGTGCTTTTTAGGTCCGATGAAATGCCTCTTTTTACTATAACGTCAGTTGTTGATGATATTGAGTTTCAGGTAACTAATATTTTAAGAGGTGATGATCATCTAACCAATACAGCAGCACAAATAAAACTTTTTAAATATTTTGATGCTAAAGTCCCAAGTTTTGGACATTTACCATTAATGAGGTCAAAAACTGGTGCAGGATTATCAAAGAGATTTAATTCTTTCTCTTTGAGAGAGTTAAAAAAAAAAAATTTTTTCCCTTTAATTATTTTAAATTATTTAAATAAAATAGGCTCAAGTATATCAATAGAAGAAATAAATGAAGTTCCAAAATTAATTGAGAATTTTAATTTAAAATTATTTTCAAAGAACTCAGTTTTATTTAATGAAGATGATTTAATTAGGTTAAACGCTAAACATTTAAAGAGTTTAAGTTTCAGGGATCTAAAAAATAACTTTAATGTAAATTACGATCAAAATTTTTGGAATGTAGTTAAAGGAAATATTAATCAATTAAGTGATGTTGATGAATGGTATGAAATATTCAAATCTAACCATAACTTAAAAGTTAAAGTAGATGAAAAATTATTGGAACAAATTACATTAAATTTACCATCAAAAATTGATATTAATTCATGGAGTAAGTGGACACAAAGTATATTATCAAAAACAAATCTTAAGCCCAAAGAATTATATTTAAAAATAAGACAAATTTTGACTGGAAGAAAGTATGGACCTAGTATGAATGAATTATTGGCATTGTTTAATCGTGAAGAAATTTTAAAAAGGATAAAAAGTAATTGTGAAATCTAAATCAATAAAACTTTATGATAGTACCCTGAGAGACGGTGCTCAAACAAAAGGTATAAATTTTAGTTTAGATGATAAATTAAAGATTTTAAATATATTATGTGATCTTGGTATTGATTATGTTGAAGGAGGGTGGCCAGGTGCTAATCCTACAGACGACAAATTCTTTAAAGAACTACCAAAAAAAATATCATCAAAAATTACTGCTTTTGGAATGATGAGAAAGCCAGGTAAAAGTGCTCAAAATGATCCAGGCTTAAATGCTGTTATTAATTCTGGAGTATCTAGCGTTTGTTTAGTTGGAAAGACTTGGGACTTTCATGTTAAAAATGCACTTAAAGTTTCTTTTTCTGAAAACTTAGATATGATTGTTGATTCGATTGAGTATGCTTCAAAAAGACTTGATGAAGTCATATTTGATGCAGAACACTTTTTTGATGGTTATAAGAATAACAAAAAGTATTCCTTAGATATAATTTCTCAGGCATTTAAATCTGGAGCAAAATGGATAGTATTATGTGATACTAATGGTGGTACCTTACCTCACGAGCTAAAAAATATAATAGATGATGTTAAAGGAATAATTCCTAATGATAATCTTGGTGTTCATTTTCATAATGATACAGATTGTTCAACTTATAATTCTCTAGAAGCAGCTAGACTGGGTGTAAAACAAATTCAGGGTACATTCAATGGTTTGGGTGAAAGGTGTGGAAATTCAAATCTTGTAAATGTTGCTGCAAATTTAATTCTAAAAATGGGTTTTGATTGTAAATTAAAGAAAAATATAAAAAAAATAACATCTGCTAGTCGAATGATTGATGAAACTCTTAATAGACAGTCATTAAGAAACTCACCTTTTGTTGGCACTGCTGCCTTTGCCCATAAAGGTGGACTTCATATTTCGGCAGTTGAGAAAGACCCACGTAGTTATGAACATATAAACCCTTTAAGTGTTGGAAATGAAAGAGTTTTGGTAGTGTCAAATCAATCTGGAAAAAGCAATGTAATAAATAAATTAAAAAAATTTAGAATTAATATCAAAGGTAAGGAAGATGCTATTGAAAATTTTTTAGAAACAATTAAAAAGCAAGAATTTTTGGGCTATGCATATGATGGTGCTGAAGCAAGTTTTGAATTATTGGCAAAGAGAAAGTTCACAAAATTTAAGGAGTTTTACAAACTAGAAAGCTTTAAAGTTTCAGATGAAAAAAGGAAAAATAATAAAGGTGAATTTCTACCCTTCTCAGAAGCAAGGATTAAAATTATTATAGGTAATCAGGATTTTTATAGTGCCTCTGAAGGTAATGGACCAATTCATGCACTTGACAATGCGCTTAGAAATGCTCTGATAAAATATTATCCAAGTTTAATAAAACTTAATCTTGTAGATTATAAAGTAAGGATTTTAACTCCTCAAGATGGAACTAATGCTCTTGTGAGAGTAAGAATAGAGTCGTCAAATCATAAGTATAAATGGTCAACTATTGGTGTATCTTACAATGTTGTTGACGCATCATACATTGCACTTCACGATAGTATTACATATCATTTATTAAAGTCATAAAATTTAATGCAATTAAATAGAAAATTTCTTCCTGAAATAATTCTTGTTAATACGCAGCTTCCAGAAAATTTGGGAGCTACTGCAAGGGGAATGTTAAATTTTAAGTTTGATAAAATTAGATTAGTAAAACCAGAGTTTAAGATAGATAATGAAAAAATAATACCAGTAAGTGCTGGAGCAAAAAGTGTTATAAAAAAAATTAAAATGTATGAATGCTTTAAAGATTCTATAAAAGATTTAAATATAATAATTGGAACAAGTAATAGACAGAGAGCAATAAAGAAAAATGAAATTACTTTTAGAAAATTAAAAAGGCTTGTGAGCCAAGAGAAGAATAAAATTGGCATTGTTTTTGGTCCAGAAAAATCAGGTTTAAATAATGATGATTTATCTCTTTGTGATTATACATTAAGGATTGAAACAAACCCTAGTTTTTCGTCTATGAACATCTCACATGCAGTAACAACTGTTTGTTATAACTTATTTGATTTATTTTTTATAGAAAACAAAAAATCGGTAAATCTTGAGGTTTTGGCAAAAAAAAAAAACTTAATTTTATTTTATACTATTTTAGAAAGAGCATTAGATAATTCAAATTTTTTTAATGTTAAGGAAAGAAAAAAAATATTATTTGAAAAAATTAAGAATATTTTTTCTAAGAATAAATTAACTCATGACGAGGTTAAAATATTAATTTCTATCTTTAAAAAATTTGTAAAGTAAAATTTTTTATTGAAATTGACATACACTTTTATATGAGTATATTCACTTAACAATGACGAGAATTTTAAAATCAAAATATAAAATAGATAGAAGATTACGTTGTAATCTATGGGGTAGACCAAAAAGTCCTTTTAATAGAAGAGATTATCCACCGGGTATAAATGGACAAAATAAAAGAAAGAAACCATCAGATTATGGCATTCAACTTATGGCAAAACAGAAACTTAAGTGTCATTATGGCTACATAACCGAAAAACAATTCAGAAACACTTTCTCAAAAGCATCTAAGATTAAAGGTAATACGAGTGAAAACTTAATAGAATTGCTAGAAAGAAGATTAGATGCTGCAGTTTACAGAATGAAGTTCGTTAACACAATTTTCGCGGCTCGCCAATTTGTTAGTCACGGTCATGTTCGTGTAAATGGCAAAAAAGTTAGCGTTCCTTCATATAGTCTTAAAGATGGTGACATAATTGAAGTAAAAGAAAAAAGCAGAGAAATGCCAATTGTTCTGGAAGCAATTAGTTCAACTGAGCGTGATGCCCCAGAATATTTGTCTGTAGATTACGATAAAATGAAAGGTACTTTTGTGAAAGCTCCAAAACCAGATGAGGTCCCATATCCAGTTATTATGGAACCTAATCTAGTTATCGAATACTATTCAAGATAAAATTATATAGCTTCTTTATTTTCATTCTTTAGAAACTTTAGAATGTTTTGTGGAGAAGACATTTCATATGGATCTTCATTGCAATTATCTTCGAAGCCCGGTTCGATGAAAGTCTCCATTATTTTACAATCTTGAATAATTGCAGCATATCTCCATGATCTTTTGCCAAAACCAAGATTGTTTTTATTCACCAACATTCCCATTTGCCTAGTAAAATCTCCATTACCATCTGGAATAACTTTAATGTTATCTATATTGTGAGATTTTGCCCATGCATTCATAACAAATGAATCATTTACAGAAATACAATAAATGTCATCTATACCTAAAGATTTAAATTCGTTATAAAGTTTATTAAAGTCAGGTAATTGAAAAGTTGAACATGTGGGAGTAAAAGCCCCTGGAAGAGAAAAAATTATTGTTTTTTTTCCTTTAAAAAAATCATTAGTATTTTTTTCTTCCCATTTAAAAGGGTTATCACCCCCAATTGATTCATCTCTAACACGTATTTTAAAATTTACATTTGGTAGATTTTTAATCATTTTTGCTCCTTTTTTTATTTAGAATAATTCTAATTAATATTTAGAACTTTTCTAACTTAAAAAAAAAAATTTGTCTACACCCTTATTAAAATTATTATAATAATAGTATGACAATATCAGCTTTAATAATTGCAAGAAACGAGCAGGATAAAATTGAAAAAACTCTTTTATCTTTGGACTTTGCAGATGAGATAGTTGTGATTTTAGACAGATCGATAGATAATACAAAAAAAATTTGTAGAAAATTTACAAGAAATATTTTTGAAGGTTCATGGAGATGTGAAGGTAGAAGAAGAAACTATGGTATAAAAAAGTGTAAATCAGAATGGATTTTTGAAATCGATGCTGATGAAGTTATAAGTAATGACCTGTCTAAAGAAATAATATCAAAAAAAAATGATTCATTTGATTTCTATTATATTCCTCTTCTAAATTATGTGTCAAACAAACCAGTTCATTTTGGCTGGATGGCATGTCTTGCGCCGGATGGGAAGTTCTGTATGTTCAAAAAAAAATCTAAACATTGGGACAAAGGATTAGTCCATCCAAATTATCAACTTGCTGGAGAAAAAGGACCATCTTTTAAAAACTCTATTGATCATTACATGTCTGAAAATTTATCTCAATTAATAGATAGATTTAATAGGAATTCGTCATTGTATTCTATAGAGTTAAAAGAAAAAGATGCTCAATTATCGAAGCTATTCTCTATAAGGAAAATTTTTTCAAGATTTATAAAGTGTTATTTAACTAGAAAAGGTTATAAATCAGGGGGTATTGGAATATTAGTGAGTATTTTAATTGCTCTCTACCCTTATGTATCTGCTTTAAAGTCAACAAACAATAATTAATTATTTGAATTGATTTCAAAAGGGACTTTATTGTTTTTTAAAAAATCCTCTATTTCATTATTTTCAAGCATTTCTCTAAGAATATCACAACCTCCAATAAATTCTTTTTTTACATAAATCTGTGGAATTGTTGGCCAATTTGAAAATTTCTTAATTCCATCACGCAATTCATCATCTTCCAAGACGTTAAAACTTGAAAATTTTATACCTAAGTAGTTGAGTATTTCAACTACTTGAGCAGAAAATCCACATTGTGGGAAGTCAGGTGACCCTTTCATAAACAATACTACATCATTACTGGAAATCATTTGATCAATTTTATTATAAGTTTCTTGCATGTTATTTTAAGGCTCCTTTGTTGTTAGCATCAGAGCATGGAGAGTTGATCCCATATGCTCTCCTAATGCTCCATATACTAGTTGATGTTGTTTAATCTTTGTTAATCCACTAAATTTTGACGATTTGATTTTTGCATGGTAATGGTTATTGTCTCCTCTGATGTCCTCTATTTCAATTTCGGCATCAGGAATTTTTTCTTTTATCATTTTAACTATTTGATCTGGACTTAATGTCATTTTAAGTAATCCTTAAACCATTTATTATTTAATCTTACAAGGTTTTTTATGGAAATTTCAAAATAATTTATAAAATTTAGTGAATTTCCTGAAACCTTTCCTATTTTGCTGATAGTTACATTCATTTTTTTAGCAAAAGTATCGATTTCTTTTTCATTTTTAATAATCAATAAGTATCTAGATTGATCCTCACCAAAAAGCCATTTTTCTGGACTTTTGGTGAATTTTTTGGGTATTTCAATTTCAACTCCCATATTATTGGTAATACAAAGCTCTGAAATAGCCAAAGCTATCCCACCCTCGGATAAATCGTGACAACCAATAACATTTTTTGTTTTTCTAATTAATTTTTTTATAAATAAACCATTTTTTAATTCTTCATCAAGGTTAATATCAGGAGGTTCTCCTTCATCAATTCCATTTATTTGATTAAATACTGAGAGTTCTAGGTGTCCTTTTGTTTTTCCTACAAGATATATATTAGCCTTTTCTTGCATCTTGAAACCTTTAATATATTTTAAATCTTCAATAAGTCCAACTCCTCCAATTACTGGAGTAGGCATAATTGCTTTTCCTTTTGTTTCATTGTATAGGGAAACATTTCCTGAAACCACAGGATAATTTAGTTTTGTACAAGCATTTTTTATTCCTAATAATGCCTGTTTTATTTCATACATTATCTCATGTTTTTCTGGGTTACCAAAATTTAAATTATCTGTAATGGCTATGGGATTTGCTCCACAAGAAATAAGATTTCTCCATGACTCTGCAACAGATATTTCTGCACCTATTTTTGGGTTTGAATTACAGTATATTGGATTACAGTCAGAGGTTATTCCTATAGCTTTATTTGTATTATGAACCCTTACGATTGCTGCGTCAGCTTTTTCTGATGTATAAATAGTGTCACCCATAACCGAAGAATCATATTGATGGAAAATCCATTTTTTTGATGAATGATTTGGTGAAGATAAAATTTTATTTAAGCTTTTTTTTATATCAAATTTATAACTACTGAACTTTTTAATAACTTTTTTTTTTGGTTTTTTTTCGGGTCGGTCGTATTCTGGAGCAGCATCAGCTAGAGGTTTTATTGGAAGTGATCCAACAAGTTTTTTTTTCATAAATAATTCCATTTTTCCCGAATTTGTTAAATTTCCAACTTCAACAGCATCAAGACCCCATTTTTTGAAAATTTTAAGAGTAATTTTTTTTTTATCAGGTTTTATTACTAAAAGCATTCTTTCTTGTGTTTCTGATAACATCATTTCATATGGAGTCATTTTTTTTTCTCTGCATGGAACCTTATTTAAAAATAATTTAACGCCACAATTGCCTTTTGATGCCATTTCAAATGATGAAGATGTTAAACCTGCAGCACCCATATCTTGAATTGCAATAATAGCGTCTTCTTTCATAAGCTCTAAGCAGGATTCAAGAAGAAGTTTTTCTATAAAAGGGTCTCCAACTTGGACTTGAGGTCTTTGATCTTCTGAATTATCATCAAACTCTGCAGAGGCCATTGTTGCACCATGAATCCCATCTCTTCCAGTTTTTGCTCCAACATAAATAACAGGGTTTCCAACCCCTTTAGCTACAGAATAAAAAATTTTTCTTTTATCAATTAAACCAACACACATAGCATTAACTAAAATATTTGAATTATAACTTTTATGAAAAAAACATTCACCTCCTACAGTCGGAATTCCTACACAATTTCCATAATCACCAATTCCTCTGACAACTCCTTTTAGTAAACTTTTTGTTTTTTTATTCTGGGGTTCACCAAATCTAAGAGAATTAAGATTTGCTATTGGTCTTGCACCCATGGTAAAGATATCTCTCATTATCCCACCAACTCCTGTCGCAGCTCCTTGATATGGCTCAATGTAGGAGGGGTGATTATGACTCTCCATTTTAAAAACTAATGCATCATTATCACCAATATCAATAATACCAGCATTTTCACCAGGACCACAAATGACATTTCTTCCTTTTGTAGGGAGTTTTTTTAACCATTTTTTTGTAGATTTATACGAACAATGTTCACTCCACATAACTGAAAAGATACCCAATTCAAGGATGTTTGGTTCTCTTCCTAGTATCTTAAGAATTAATTCATATTCTTTTTCAGTTAAATTGTGTTCTTTCACAATTTTTAAATTTATTGAGGTGGTCATAACATTTCACGTATTGATTTAAAAAAAATCAAACCATCTCCACTAGAAAAATTTTCAATTGCTCTTTCTGGATGAGGCATTAACCCTAAAACATTTTTTTTTTTATTTGTAATTCCAGCAATATTTCCGACTGAACCATTTGGATTAAACTCTGAACTTAATAAACCTTTATCTGATGAGTACTTAAAAACTATTTGATCATTATCTTCCATTTTTTTTAAGTAATTATCTTCAACAAAATACCTTCCTTGTGAGTGTGCAATTGGAAAGTTTAGAACATTTTTTTTACATTTATTTAAAAAATAACTTTTACTTGTTACTTTTAAAAATACATCTTCACACTTAAAGAGTTGACTGGTATTTTTTATTAAGGCACCCTCTAATAAATTACATTCTGTTAGTATTTGAAAACCATTACAAATTCCTATGACTGGAATTCCTTTTTTTGAAATTCTTATAACCTCCTGAATTGCTGGAGACTTTGTTGCAATTATACCGGCTCTAAGATAATCACCGTAGGAAAAACCACCCGGTAAAAAAACAATATCAGTCTTTTTTATATGACGACTTTTATGCCAAACCAATTCAGGTTCAACCCCAAAACATTTATTAATAGCTACCCTTAGATCCCTATCACAATTTGACCCAGGAAATACTATGATTGAAACTTTTTTTTTCACAGTTTATTTCTTTTTAACTATTTTAAAATTTTCTATTATAGGGTTAGACAGTAGATTTTTACTTATTTTTTCTATTTCTTTAAAATAATCCTTCTTATCATCAACATGAATATCAAAGAATTTGCCTTTAGTTATTTCTTTAACGGACTTGTATCCCATATTTTTAATTGTATTTTTTATTGCTTCGGCCTCTGGATCCAAGATTCCTGGCTTGAAATTGATAAAAACTCTAAAAATCATCTTTTAAAACTTTTTTGAATTCTTTTTCTGACAAGACACCAAGTCTATATGCAACTTCTTTATAAGCAATATCAACATCTCCAAGATCTTCTCTGAACCTATCTTTATCAAGTTTTTTGTTAGTTTGAAGGTCCCATAACCTACAGTTATCTGGACTAATTTCGTCGGCTAGCATTATTGATGTTTCATCTTCCGACCAGAATTTCCCAAACTCAAGTTTAAAATCCACAAGTCTAATTTTTTGTGAGTAAAAAAAACCTGTTAAAAAATCATTTATTCTAGCTGACATAGATATGATTTCTTCTAATTCTGAATGAGTTGCCCATTCAAAAACAATGATATGTTCTTCAGAAACAATTGGGTCATTCAATTTGTCATCTTTTAGGTAAAACTCTATGATTGGTCTTGATAGGACTTTTCCTTCTTGTATTCCAAGTCTTTTTACTAAGGAACCAGTTGCAATATTGCGAACAACCACTTCAATTGGAATAATTTCAAGTTTATGAATTAATTGTTCTCGCATGTTCAATCTTTTAATGAAATGATTAGGAATATTAACGTCTGTTAGTCTTGTCATTAGAAGTTCAGAAATAAAATTATTAACTACACCTTTGCCTGGAATGACTCCTTTTTTCTTGTTGTTAAATGCAGTGGCATCATCCTTAAAATACTGTATGAGTGTATTTGCATCTTTTCCTTTGTAGATTACTTTTGCTTTTCCCTCGTAAATTTTTTTTTTAATCATTAGATTTTGTTCTTTTTGAAAATACTATTTATGTTTTTTAAATGGTAGTTAAGATCAAATATTTTATCAATTTCTTTTAAACTTAAGAGTTTGTTTACATCTGAATTTTTTTGTAAAAGTAGTTTGAAATCTTTATTTTCATTCCATGATTTCATTGCAGTTTTTTGAACAATTTTGTAAGATTTTTCTCTTGTTAATCCCTTATCAATAAGTTTTAACATTACTCTTTGTGAATTGTATAACCCTTTAGTTCTATTTATATTTTCTAACATTTGTTTTTCATTTACAACAAGGTTTTCAATTACATTGCTCATTCTACTCAATGAAAAATCAAGTAAAATAAGTGTATCAGGAAATACCAATCTCTCCACTGAAGAATGAGAAATATCCCTTTCATGCCAAAGAGATATATTTTCTAAGACAGGAATCAGATTTGCTCGAATTACCCTAGCTAAGCCTGTTAAATTTTCAGTTAATATTGGATTTCTTTTGTGTGGCATTCCAGATGAACCTTTTTGTTTGCTAGAAAAAAATTCTTCTGCTTCTCT
>JBJKUQ010000002.1:0-55552 GCA_045563015.1 Alphaproteobacteria bacterium
TAGAGAAATTCGAAAAAAGTGGTTTCTAAATGCCAAGCACCCCGATAATATTGAATATCTTACTTGCTTTGATACCAAGGATAAATCTTTGTTTTTCAGAAAAAAAGAGATAAATAATAATTCAACGGAATTTTTTCACCCTACATCAATAGGTATTGTTAAAAAAATCAACTATTTAGGTAAAAAAGCTAATGCAAATTGTATAGTAATGTCTACAGATGACACAATTCCAGAGAGAAATTGGGATGAAAAACTAATTACAACTATCAACTGGGAAGAAGAAATTGTTGTTAATACCAGAGATGGTTCGGAAAATAAAGAAAAAAGAGATTATATTATCAAAGGAGTAGTTGTCTCAAAAAAAAGATATGAAAAACTTGGATATATTTTTCATCCTGAACTTGAACACCTGTTTGCAGATGATTTTCATTCATGGATTTCTTACAGAGATGATGTAGTGATAGAAAGAAAAGATATCTTTTTGGAGCATTTACATCCATTAGTGAACAATGATTTTAAAGAAGAATGGGATAAATTTTATGAAAGAGTAAATACTAAAGAGAAATATGAAATTGGTGGCGCAATATTCATGAAATTAGTTCAGGATAATATTAATACAAATATCATTGGAAACCTTCTTGATGAATATATTGTTTTAAATAATGGAAAGAAAAAAAATAATTTAAGATTTGTTCTTGAATCTGCAGGAGTAGATTTTGAAAAAGTTGAAGCTATGGAAAAAGAGGGTGTTATTTAAATAAATTGAATCTATTTGGCATGAATATTGAGTGCTAATTATCAATGTCATACAAATACACAAATAATTGGCACCAGACTGTTCAAGGGTTTTGGGATGAAATATTAGGGAATTTTGATATTACTAAGGTTTTAGAAATAGGTTCATATGAAGGTCAAAGCGCTTGCTATCTTGCTAATAGGATGTCTTATGGAGACATTTATTGTGTTGATAACTGGTTAGATTGTGAACCCAAAAAAAATAATATAAAATTTTCTGACGTTGAAAGCAAATTTGATTATAATATTAAATTAGCTAAGAAAAAAAATAAACTTATTAAGATTCATAAATATAAAAATGAATCATACAAACAACTATCAAAATTTATTGCAGATGGTTTAGAAAATTATTTTGACTTAATCTACGTTGATGGTGCTCATGACTCTAAAAACGTAATAATTGATGCAATATTATCTTATAAATTAGTGAAGCAGGATGGGATAATTATTTTTGACGATTACTTATGGAAAACTAAAGACAAAAATCTCTTAAAAAGCCCTAAATTTGCTATCGACAGTTTTGTTAATATATTTTACGATAAGTTGTATATAATTAGACATACATTAAATCAGTTATATGTCATAAAAACAGATAAATTAGATTGATTGTTACATTTCGTTTGAAATTATCCAATTCTATCCCCTATTCTCTTAAATCTTTTTTTTAAGTCTTATTGTTGTGAGAACTTCGGAAACCCCTACTACCTGAGGGTTTTATGGTAGCGGAGGAGGGACTTGAACCCCCGACACGCGGATTATGATTCCGCTGCTCTAACCACCTGAGCTACTCCGCCATATTATTTAAGAAATCTTTGAAGTTCCTTATTAAATGCCTGAATGTTACTGAAATTAATATCATATTCAAGTCCATGCTGTAATTTCTTATTATAAAATTAATTAATAAAATTAAATTATCTAATAAAATTAAATTTTATAAGTATTAATGTTTAATTTTACATTAATAACTTTAATGCATAAAACTGTAAGTATGGTTTGCATTTCTCTAAATTATTATTAATTTAAATATTTAATAATTTTTTTGGCTTATAACTTGATTGCAAATTTTAAAAAAGTAAGAAATAACACACTTAGACTAATCTCAAGCTTAAATCCTGAAGATATGGTTGTTCAGGCTTCAGATTTTGTAAGTCCTGTAAAATGGCACCTAGCCCATACTTCTTGGTTTTTTGAAAAATTTATTCTCTCTAAATTAAAGAAATACAAACCTTTTAATAAATCTTTTGATTATATTTTTAACTCTTACTATAATTCAATTGGAAACTTCAATCAAAAAAAAGATAGGGGTATAGTCAGTAGACCTTCAGTAACCGAGGTAATTGAATATAGAGAATATGTAAATACACATATCTATGAAATTTTAGAAAAAAAACTTGATCCTGAAATATCTAATCTTTTAAATCTAGGAATTAATCACGAACAACAACACCAAGAGCTTATAATTATGGATATTAAGTATAATTTTTTTAAAAATCCTCTTAAACCAGAATTTTTAAAAAAGAAAAAAAAGAAAAATATAAAATATGAAAAGATTGACTGGAATGTTGAAAAGAAAACAACTTTCGAATATGGGAATAAAGATAATCGATTTCACTATGACAATGAGTCACCAGCAAATACTCATGAAATTTTTCCATTTAAACTAAGTGTTGACTTTATATCAAATGGGCAGTGGAAAGAGTTTATTGAAAGTGATGGTTATAAGAGACCTGAATTTTGGTTATCTGATGGTTGGCAATATATTAAAAAAAAAAATATTACTAAACCTCTCTATTGGCTAGAAGATAATTTTAAATTTTCACTTTTTGGAATTGAAAAAATTAATGATAATCAACCCGTTTCACATATAAGTTTTTATGAGGCAAATGCATATTGTCGTTTTAAAAAAAAAAGACTTCCAACAGAATTTGAATATGAATATTTTTTAAAAAACAATCCATTAAAAGGAAATTTTCTTGAAAATAAAAATTTCGAAGAGATAACAATTAATAAAAAAAATCAAAAGGAGAATGCGTACGGTAATTTATGGTCTTGGACTAGTAGTTATTATTTGCCATACCAAGGATTTAAATCATTTGAAGGTGAATTATCTGAGTACAACCAAAAGTTTATGTGCAATCAATTTGTATTAAAGGGTGGTTCATTTGCAACTCCAAAAGACCATGTAAGATCATCCTACAGAAATTTTTATTATCCATCTGATAGGTGGCTTTTTTCTGGTTTAAGGACAGTATCCAATATTTCATAATGGTTGATAATTTTGATATCTATAATCTTAAGGAAAATATTATTGAGGATAATACTGAGATAATTTCAGGATTGGAAAATACTGAACAAAAAAAAATTAATTCAAAACATTTTTATGATGAAGAAGGTTCAAAACTATTTGATAAAATTACAGAACTTCCTGAATATTATCCAACTCGAACAGAAATTGAAATTTTAGAAAAAAAAACCAGATCTTTTCAAGAAAATTTGCCATCAGATGCTGTGATTATAGAATTTGGTAGTGGTTCAAATAAAAAGATAAAAAAATTACTTAAAGCACTTAAAAATCCAAAAGAGTATATTTCAATTGATATAAGTTATGACTTCCTGATATTAAATGCTAAAGAAATAGCAAAAAATTTTCCTCAGATCGATGTTAAAGCTGTTTGTGCTGATCTTTATCAAATAAATGAATTAAGTAAATTATTTAAATATAAAAAACAACAAAAGATTGGCTTCTTTCCTGGTTCAACAATTGGTAATTTTACACGAGGAGATGCAAAAAAACTTCTAAAAAATTTTGCATCAATTTTAGGAAAAAATAATTATCTAATTATTGGTATTGATTTAAGAAAAAATATCAATGTTATGGAAAAAGCCTATAATGATTCAAAAGGTGTTACTGCAAAATTCAACAAAAATATTTTACATGGTATAAACAAAAAAATTGGAACTAATTTTAAAGTAGAAAATTTTGATCATAAAGCCTATTTTAATGAAGAAAAAAAAAGAATTGAAATGCACTTAATTAGTAAGATTAATCAAAACTTTTCAATAAAAGATAAACAAATAATTTTACAAAAGGGAGAATCAATTCATACAGAGAATTCTCATAAATATTCTATTGATGAGTTCAAGAATCTTACATATTCATGTGGGTTTGAAACTATTGATTTTTTAAGTGATGAAAAAAAATATTTTGGTGTATTTTTTCTGAAGGTATTTTAAAAATTGAAATATATCAATTTCAACAATGCTGGTTCAAGTTTTTTGCAATCAAACACAATCAATGCAATTAATAATTATATAAAAAATGAAAATAAGTATGGTGGCTATTATACGCAAGATATTTTTGAGAATAAAATTAGTAAATTCTATAAAAATGCTGCATACCTAATTAACTGTAAACCAAATAATATATCATTTATTCAAAACACAACGTTAGGTTGGAATTTTTTATTAGAATCAATAAATTTTAAGAAAAACTCAAATATTGTAATTTTTGATAATGAATATGGAAGCAATCTTATAAGCTTAATAAAGAAAAAAATAGAAATAAGGATTTCAAAGTTGAAATCTAATGGACAATTTTGTTTACATGATTTAAAAAAAAAAATAAATAAGAATACGATTCTAATTAATGCTTGTCACATTGCATCTCAATGTGGAAATGTTTTAGATATAAATTCATTAGGAATATTTATAAAAAAAAATTACCCTAAGACCTTTTTCGTTATTGATGCTTGTCAATCAGCTGGACATATAAATTTAGATGTTAAAAAAAATCATTGTGATGCCTTAATTACGTCTGGAAGAAAATACCTTAGAGGCCCAAGAGGCACAGGTTTTATATATTTAAACCAATATTTTCGTAAAAAAATATCACCAAAATTTCTTGACTTAAGTAGTGCAAGAATCAAAAATAAAAAAATTGAGATTAATAAAAATCATAAGATATTTGAAGTTTTTGAATTTTCACCTGCATTAAAAATTGGTTTATCGAAATCTATAAATAATATTACTAAATTTGGGTTAAGAAGAATTGAAAAAAAAAATATTGGTTTGAGCAAGAGATTAAGAAAAAGACTTGAAAATCATGATGTGTGTTTTCTGGAAGATTCTGAGTATTTATCTGGAATTAATACTATGGTATTAAAAAAAATTGATATTGAAAATTTACATACCTACCTACTAAAAAAAGGAATATTAACGTCTATATCCTCAACACAAACTTCAACACTTTACTTCAATAGAATCAAGAAAAAAAAGGTTTTAAGAATATCTTTTCACTATTACAACACATTAACACAAGTCAATTATCTAGCTGATTGTATAATTAGTTTTTTAAAAAAAAAAATTTAACAGATTATTTTTTCTCTCCAGAGGTTATCCAACCACCACCTATAACTTTATCATTTGAATTATAAAATACACAAGCCTGACCAGGAGCTATACCAAACTCTGGTTTCGAAAGTTCAACTGTTGCAATTTTATTTTTATTGGAAAGTATTTTAACTTTAGCAGATATGAGATTCCTTCTTGACCTAACCTTAATATATGCATCAAAAATTTTTTTTGGATTTTTTTTAGAGACAAAATTAATTTCTTTTAAATATATTAAATATTTTGCTAACTTTTCTTTGGGACCAACAATTATTTTATTTTCTTTTTTATTAATTTTTAAAACATAATAAGGCTGATTCTGATTTATTCCATTTATACCACCAATACCTATCCCTTTCCTTTGACCAATAGTATAATTAGTGATTCCATTATGAGTTCCCAAAATTTTGCCATCAACATTTTCAATAGCCCCTTCATTTGGCTCAATAAATTTATTCTTTTTTAGAAATTCTCTATAATTTCCGTCTGGTATAAAACAAATATCTTGGCTATCACTTTTATTAGCTACAGATAAACCAAAATTACTAGCTAATTCTCTAATTTCATTTTTAGTAAAATAACCTAGAGGAAACCTAAGAACTTTTAATTGCTCTTGAGTAGTAGCAAATAAAAAATAACTTTGATCTTTTTGATTATCATTAGCACAAAATAGATTTATACCATCAGAAGTTTCAATTCTTTTAATGTAATGTCCAGTTGCTAAAACAGAATAATTAATCGATTTTGTAAAACTAATTAAATCTGTAAATTTTACAGTTTGATTACACCTTATACAAGGTATGGGTGTTTCACCATTAATATAACTTGTAGCAAATTCATTAATAACTGAATCCTTAAATTTCTTTTCAAAATTTAAAATATAATGTTTAATTCCAATCTTTTTACAAACATTTCTGGCATCTGCAATATCAACACCTGAACAGCAAGTTTTTGGTTTTTTTTTACTTTTAGATTCGTAAAGTTTCATAGTAACTCCCACAACTTCGTACCCTGCTTGATTTAAAAGAGCAGCGGTTACAGATGAGTCAACACCACCTGACATAGCAACAACAATTTTTGATCCTTCAGGAGGTAAATTATTAACTTTTACAAAATTCTTATAATCAACTTTCACTAATCTCTCTCTTCAATCCATGCCATTTGTATAGCTTCTAAAATTTTTTCATTAGATAGATTTGGATCATCATTAAAATCATCCAAATCAATTATCCATTTATGAAGGTCAGTATATCTAAGGTTAATGTTATCCTTATCTGGATATAAATCCTCAAGGTAAATAGCAATCTCTCTATAATCTGACCATTTTAAACTCATTTTAGTCTACACTTATATTTCTTGTACCACTAGGCACTTTGACTTTCATACCGTTTAAAGTATCATTTATTATAATCTGACAGCCTAAGCGAGATGTATGTGTTAAACCAAATGCAAGGTCCAACATATCTTCTTCCTCTTCGGACGGTTCAGGTAAGCTTTCAAAATATTCTTTATCAACTATTACATGACAAGTTGAACAAGCAAGTGATCCTTCACATGCACCTTCAAGTGAAATACCATTATTGTGTGCAACCTCTAGAAGAGATAATCCATTTTGGGCCTCAACTTCTTTCTCTTTACCATCTGGTTCAATAAAGATAATTTTAGTCAATTTTACTCCAATTCATCAACTTTTTTTCCAACAAAACTAGAAAAATTTCTATCAATCATTAGCTGTGCAAAATTTTTTGTACACTCGTTTAAATCTTCAATTAGGATATCAATTTTTTTTTTATTATCACTCTTTAATGTAGTTTTCATCATTTTTATAATTTTGTTAATATTTTGAACTTCATTTTTTGAACACAACTCTTTAATTTCATTTTGAACGCTATTAACCTCATTCATAAATTTAGTAGCTTTAACTTTAGATTCAATTAATAATCTTAAATCAATATCTTTTTGAGCATTTGAAATACTAGATTCAACAATTTCTTTCATTTCATTTATCGATAAATCATTAGAGGTTTTGACTACCAAGCTATTTTCTTGACTGGATGATTCATCAAAAGCTGAAACAAACAAAATTCCATCAACATCCAATGAAAACCTAACATTAATTCTAGGTATTCCGGCAGACTTTGGCTCAAGTCCTGATAAAATGAATTCTCCAAGAATGGTATTGTCAGAAATAGTTTCTCTTTCACCTTGAATAATTTTTATTTTAATGGATGTTTGGCCATTTTCATTAGTGGTAAAGCTTTGCTCTTTAATACATGGAATTGCAGTATTTCTGGGGATTATTTTTTCCATAAGACCACCCATTGTTTCAATACCCAATGATAAAGGAGTTACATCTAACAATAGGTTTTGAGAACCATTTAATAATTCATAACCATGTAACGCTGCTCCATGAGACACAACTAAATCTGGGTCGAGTTCATCAAATATTTTTTTCTTAAAATTATCTTTTATTTTTTCCTTGATTAATTTGAGTCTTGTTGAGCCTCCAACTAATATAAAACCATCAATTGAATCAAGTTCCACTTCACACTCAGAAATTAAATTTCTTGTAATAGTAATAGTTTTTTCAACTAGTTCTTTTACCGAATCATTCAAGTTTATTTCATTAAGAGTAACAGTTTTTATTTTTTTGTTTATGGAAATTTCTTCGGTAATTTTCTCCTCTTTTAGTAACTTTTCTTTAAAATATTTACACTCTTTTAAAAAACGGACCTTTTCATCTTTATTTAGATTTTGAAAATTAGTTTCAAAAAAATCTTTTAGGATTTTTTCAGCAAATAATAAATCAAAATCATCGCCTCCAAGATTAGGATCGCCACTAGTTCCTAAAACTTTAAAAATTTTGTCTCTTAATTTTAATAAGGAGATATCAAATGTACCTCCTCCAAGATCAAAAACTAAAAAAGTTCCTCTCTTCTTTTTCTCAAGACCATAAGCAAATGCTGCTGCAGTAGGTTCATTTATAAGTCTCCTAACATTCAAACCAGCCAAAAATGCAGCTCTCATTATTCCTGATCGCGCTCTTTCATCAAAATATGCAGGAACAGTTAAAACACAATCACTTATATCTTCATTAAAAAACTGGGAAGATTTATCTTTAATGTGAGAAAAAATTTCCTTGGATATTTCTATAGGACTTTTTTGTTCACTTAGATGATTAACATCTAATTTTTTATCTGGATTGTCAGTAAAAAGTCTTTTAATTGAAAAAATTATTTTGGAAAAATCAACTTCTTTTTTTATATCATTTCCAACTAAAATATTACCTTTGTTATAATAAACAATAGATGGAATAATTTTTTGTTTTGTACTATCTTTTACAAAAACTATTTTATTTTCTTTCTTAATTGAACAAACTGAATTTGTTGTACCAAAGTCAATTCCAAGGCAATTAATTGTTTCTTTTTTATCATTATCAGTAATATTTATTAAATTCATAATCTTACTTTAAATTACTATTAATTTTTTCAAGGTACGAGAGTTTTACAGATGATTTATAAACATTTTTCAATTCTTTAGATTTAAAAAATTTAGAAACCTTGTCTTTTTCTTTATTAATTTGAATTTTAAGTTCATCCTTTATTTTTTTTTTCTCTTTTTCATTCTCAACTGACATACATTTATTTTGGATTGTCATAATTTCTTCAAGCATTGTAACGTCATTAAATGATTTTTCATTTGGAATAACAAATCCATTTAGGTCTAATAAAATTTTTATTCTACTCGTAGTATCTTTAATTAAATTATAAGAATCATTCACAAAAGATGAGTGGATTCCTGCTAATTTTTTTTGTTCATTGGGAGATTGAACAAATTTATCTGGATGTAAAGTGCTTTGCAAATCAATATATTTATCTTCTAATTTTTCTAAGTTAACTTCAAATTTTCTTTCTAATTTAAATAAATCGAATGGGTTGATCTCAAAAGGATCCTGAATTTTTAAACAGTATGTACAATTGAAGCTTGAGATATCTATTTTCTTTTTACAAAACTTACAGTCTTTTGTTTGGCTCATTGATGTTTTTTTTAAACATGAAAAGATTCACCACACCCACATCTGCCTTTTTCATTGGGGTTTGAGAATTTAAAACCAGATTCTAGTTCTCCCTTAATGTAATCAACTTCAGTACCGATTATAAACAGAGAGGCTTTAGGATCGACAAATATATTTAAATCATCAAATTTGATTACTTCATCGCTTTCATCTATCTTTTCTACGTACTCAAGGGTATACGATAACCCGGAGCAACCTTTTGTATTTATACCAACCCTAATACCATGAAGTTGACCCTCTCTTTGAGAGAGTAATATTTTCATTTGATCTAATGCACTTGGCGTCAGTTTTATCATTTTTTATTTTTATCTTTAAAATCAGATATAGCTGCCTTTATCGCATCCTCCGCTAATACGGAACAGTGAATTTTAACTGGTGGCAAGGCAAGGTGATTAGCTATTTCGGTATTTTTTATTTTAAAAGCATCATCAACAGATTTACCTTTTACCCATTCAGTAATTAATGAACTTGAAGCAATGGCGGATCCACAGCCAAAAGTTTTAAATTTTGCGTCTTCAATAACACCTGAAGTATTTACTTTAATTTGTAGTTTCATTACATCACCACAAGCAGGTGCACCAACGAGACCAGTTCCAACTTCTTTGGACTCCTTATTTAATGACCCAACGTTTCTTGGGTTTTCGTAGTGATCTAGTAATTTTTTACTGTAAGCCATATTACTCTCCTTTTTTTAATGTGAGTCAATGAGCTGCCCACTCAATTTTACTTAAATCAACACCCTCTTGAGCCATTTCCCATAAAGGGCTAAGTGATCTAAGTCTTTTTACTTCGTCAACTATCATTTTGACAGCTACTTTTATTTCCTCTTCTGAAGTAAATCTTCCAATACCAATCCTTAAGCTTGTATGAGCTAATTCTTCTTGAACACCCAAAGCTTTTAATACATAAGAAGGTTCTAGTGATGCCGATGTGCAAGCAGAACCTGACGAAACAGCCAGATTTTTAATACCCATCATTAAAGACTCACCTTCAATGTAAGCAAAACTTAAATTTAGGTTTCCGGGAACTCTTTTGTCTTCTGATCCATTTAAATAAATGTCTGAACAAGTTTCCCTGATACCATTAAGCATCATATCTTTCAATTTGATTATTTTTTTATTTTCTGATTCCATTTCTTTAGAATAAATTCTACAAGCTTCACCTAACCCAACGCAAAGTGCTGGAGACAATGTCCCAGATCGCATCCCTCTTTCTTGCCCACCTCCACTCATTGTAGCTAAGATTCTCACTCTAGGTTTTCTTCTTACGTATAAAGCACCTACTCCTTTTGGGGCATATATTTTATGTCCAGATTTACTCATCAAATCAATATTCATTTCATTAACGTCAAGAGGTATCTTTCCAATAGCTTGTGCACAGTCAGTATGGAAGAAAACACCATTGTCTCTACAAATTTGTCCAATGTCTTTGAGAGGTTGTATTACTCCTATCTCATTGTGAACTCCCATTATTGAAACCATGAGAGTATTGTTTTTAATTGAACTTTTTAGTTTTTCTAAATCAATCAGACCGTCTGGATTGACTGGGAGATACGTAACTTCAAACCCTTTTTTTTCCGATAGGTACCTACATGATTCAAGGACACATTTATGCTCAGTTACACATGAAATTATATGATTTTTTTTTATCACCATAAAATTCGGCTAGACCTTTTATTGCAAGATTATTTGACTCCGTAGCTCCAGATGTAAAAATAATTTCTTTTGCATTTGCACCAATAATGGAGGCAATATTTTCTCTGGCAACTTCGACAGCTTCTTCAGCTTGCCATCCAAAAGAATGATTTCTTGAATGAGGGTTACCATAAAATTCATTAAAGTATGGAATCATTTTTTCTAGTACACGAGGATCAACAGGTGTTGTAGCTTGATAGTCAAAGTATATATTTTTAATTTTTTTTCCCATATTCTACATATTTAAATTCTTTTAGTAATTTCAATGTTTTCTTCTATTTGAAATTTACTGTTTAATGATAATATAGAGTCATACGAGTTTTCAGAAACATCTTTAATAGATATAGAGTTTAAAAAAAAGGAAATGTGATTAGTCAAATTTTTCCACAGATTATGAGTAAGACATTTTGACTTTTTTTTCGAAAGACAACCAAAATCAATACCATTACACTTGGTAATTTTCAATTCTTCGTCTATCGCTTTGATAACTTCATAAACTTTTACATGTTGAGGGTTTTTTGCAAAAAGATAACCACCAGTTGGACCTCTAACACTTTTGACAATTCCATTCTTTTTTAATGATAAGAAAATTTGTTCTAAAAAAGGTAAAGAAATATTTTGTCTCAACGAAATTTCAGATAAACTAACAGGCTTCCCACTTTGTGAATTAATATCTATGTCAACCAATGAGGTTACAGCAATTCTTCCTTTTGATGTTAATTTCATTTATCAACTTTCTGTTTGATTTTTTTTTGATTTTTAATGTTTTCTGTTATTTTATTTTTTGAAACGTTAAAACTATCATACTGATTTTCAAGATTGGATATTTTTTATGTTTAAATCATGAATTTCTTTGAATAATGCTAATATACTTTTTTTGTTAGGATCATCAATTTTGCCGTCACACATACCATAAGCATTGAAAAAATCTTTACTAGTGTCCGATTCAATCTTCCTTGCCGGTATTCCAACAAAAGTAAGATTGTTAGGAACGTTTTTCAATACTACTGCATTTGTTCCAATTCTTGAATTATTTCCAACAAATATGGGGCCAAGTATCTGCGCACCTGAGCCTATTATTACATTGTCTCCAATTGTGGGGTGTCTTTTTACGTCTCTCTGTGATTCAGAATTAATTGATGGAGAAATTCCACCTAGAGTCGCTTGCTGATAAATTGTTACATTTTTTCCTATTTCAGAAGTCTCTCCTATTACTAACCCTGCTCCATGATCAATAAAAAAACCTTCTCCGATTTTAACTGCAGGGTGAATTTCTATGGAAGTTAAAATTCTAGAAATATTTGCTACGAATCTGGAAAGAGTTTTTAAACCTAAGTTCCAAATTAAGTGACACAATCTGTGGAAGAACAAAGCATGAAATCCTGAATAAGTCAGACATACCTCAAGATATGATCTCGCAGCAGGATCTCTCTTTTTAGCAGCTTTAACATCGGTTACCACTAGCTCAAAGAAGTTTTTTTTTGACATTTTTCTCTAAATATAATATATATTTAAATTAATAGTATATCCTACAAATTTAGTCAAGTATAAATGCCAGAAATTCTTTTAAACGGTCCGATGGGTAGACTTCAAGCCCAATACACCCATAATAACAAACCAAGCGCTCCAACAGCACTCATATTACATGCTCATCCCGGTCATGGTGGAAATATGAACAACCCACTTTCTTTAAAACTCCATAAACTATTTTCGGATCTTGGGTTCTCTAGTCTTAGGTTTAATTTCAGAGGAGTAGGAAAATCTGATGGCGAACATGATGGAAGTGAAGGAGAGTTGGCAGACTCTGCAATAGCTTTAGATTGGTTGCAAAATCAAAATCAAGACTCTAAAGAATATTGGATTTGCGGAATTTCCTTTGGAGCATGGGTTGGTATGCAATTATTAATGAGAAGACCAGAAATATTAAAATTTGTATTAATAAGCCCACCCGTTGGTAAATATGATTTTAACTTTCTAGCTCCATGCCCTGCTTCTGGAATGATTATAAACGCTGATAAAGATGCGTTAATAGATGTTGGTTCAGTCAAAGATGTTGTTAAAAGACTTAATCAACAAAAATCTATTGACGTAAAACAGGAAGTGATAAAATCTGGCGATCATTTTTTTAGTAACAATGAAGAAAAAGTTATAGATAAAGTTAAAAAATATTACAAAAGTTAATAAGTTTAAGGCATTATTATATCACCACACACGTTTTTTTTTTTACAACCTGTTGTTTCAGGAAAAGCAGAAGGAAGATTAAAAAAGGTTCGCGCAGAGATATATGCAAAAGCTGCAGATTCAATAAATAATGAATTAAAACCAAGTTCATCTGACAAAAAGAAATCTTTTTGTTTCAACATTTTCCGAAGGTCTGATATCAAAGTTTTATTGTAAACCCCTCCCCCAGAAAAAATCCATTGATCAATTTTGTTATTAAAATTATGTTCTAAATTAGAAATAAGTTTTGCAGATAAATAGGTTATAGACCTTAAATTATCAAAGTCACTTGTCTTATCACTGATTATGTAATCATCAATATTAAATTCCATTATATCAAATGATTTTGGAAATCTTCTTTTGAAACTACTACTTTTAATCCACTTATTAACAATTTTATTTCTTATTTCTCCTTTGGCGGCTAAAAAGCCATGATTATCATAATTTTTATTAAATTTTTTTTTACAAAACTTGTCTATTAAAGAATTACCGGGGCCAATATCAGATGCAACCATTTTTTTTTTTCCAATCAGAAAAGTAAAATTAGAAATACCTCCAATATTAACAATCATTATATTCTTTTTTTTTTTTGAAAAAATAGCTTTATGAAAAATTGGTACCAATGGAGCACCTTGACCACCCATAGAAATATCTTTATTTCTAAAATTAACAACCACTGGTTTACCAATTTTTTTTGATAAAAATTTTGCATCACCAAGTTGCAAAGATATACCTTTTTTCGGGTTGTGAATTAGAGTATTACCATGTAAACCAAGAATATTAAGATTACTTTTTTTAAAAGAAAATAAGTCCAAAAAAAAATTTATTTTTTTTAATAAATGTTCACTAAATTTTAAATTAAAACTTTGATACAAATTACTTTTACATGCAATATTAAAATTATTGTTTTGAAAAAAAGAAATTGTTTGTTTTATTTCTTTTCTTAATTTAGGATCAAATTTAAAATATTTCTCATGAACAAAGGCAATATTTTGCTTGGCATCTGTTTTAATTAAAGAAAAATCTAGCCCATCTAATGATGTACCACTCATTATTCCTAATACATAAATATCTTTTCTTTTCATTTTTTAATATTATAACCACAGTATATAAACTATGAAGGATGATTTTTTAAATTTTATTGAAAAAAGAGGACTTTTGAGTCAATGCACAGATAAAGAAGGCTTAAAAAGAACTTTAGAAAAACTAACATCGGGATACATTGGATTTGATTGCACATCAGACAGTCTTCATGTTGGGTCTCTTTTACCATTGATGATATTAAGACATTTTCAAAATTTTGGAAACAAACCAATCATACTTTTAGGTGGTGGAACAACATTAGTAGGAGACCCATCAGGAAAAGATGAAACAAGAAAAATTCTTGATGAAAAAGATATAAATTTAAATAAAAAAAGTTTAAAGAAAATTTTTGAAAAATTTATTTCATTTGATTCTTCAAAAAAAAATTGTGCACTTTTAGTTGATAACTACGAATGGTTAGCTAACTTAAACTATATAAATTTTTTGAGAGACTATGGTAGCAAATTTTCAGTGAATAAAATGTTATCACTCGAGTCAACTAAACAGCGACTAAGTCGCGAACAAAATTTAAGTTTTTTAGAATTTAATTATTCAATACTTCAGGCTTATGATTTTCTTGAGCTTAACAAAGAGTATAATTGTGAAGTTCAATTTGGTGGTTCAGATCAGTGGGGAAATATTATTTCAGGAATTGATTTGATAAAAAAAATTAATAAAAAAGAAACATATGGACTCACCTCACCTCTTGTAACAACTACAGATGGAAAAAAAATGGGGAAGACTGTTGATGGTGCAATATGGTTATCAGAAAAAAAATTAAACGTAGGTACTTTTTGGCAATACTGGAGAAATACTGCAGATGAAGACACATTTAAATTTCTAAACTTTTTCACTGAACTAAATTTTGATGAAATTAAAAACCTCAGAGAAAAATCAATAGATATAAACAAAATTAAAATAACTTTAGCTAACGAGGTTACTAAACTTTGTCATGGAGAAGAAAAATCCAAAAAAGCAGAATACGAAGCAAAAAAAATATTTATAAATAAAAATCTTGATGAAAAGTCATTTGAAAACTGTGAAAATAAAATTTCAATTACCAATTCTAATACTTTAAAAGTTGGTTTAAAGGAAATTCTAGTTCAACTAAAAATTTGCACCTCTAATGCTGAAGCAAAAAGATTAATAACACAGGGCGCAGTAAAAATTGGTGAAAAAATAACTAAAGACAAAGATTTCTTCATTACAAAAGATCTTTTTACACAAAAAATTAAGAATATGGACAAATTTTACTTAATAATATTTGTTGGGAAAAAAAAATATGGAATTGTCGAATTAGTCAGTTAAGAAATTCTTTATTAAATTCGGGACAAATACAGAAATTGGATTATAAGAAATATCATATTCACCATCAGATTTCTCAATTTTAAAACTTGCTCCAATTAAACCTTCTTCTGGAGAACCAGCTGTTATAATATCACCTACAATAGGAAATTTAGTGAGTAAAGTATTTATAGTGTATGCAGGAATAATTGTTCCTGTGGTTAAGAAAAAATCATTTTCAAAACCAACGATGGTATCAAAATGTAAACCCAATTCACTTCCTTTAATAAGGCTATCAATGATTCTTAATTTTTCTTTTGAAAACTCATAATTTCCTTCAAGGGATTCAAAAATTATTCCACCATCTTTAAGTTTTTGAGCTAGTCCTTTTAATGAAAAAAGGGTTATAAAATCTGCAAAAAAAGGCGCATCTAAAAAAACAAAGTTATTTCCAGCAATTTTTCCTTTATAAAATTTAGATTCATTAGTTTTTTCTCCTTCAACTTTTAAACTCCCTGTATTAACAGCTAAATCAATATCTAAGATATTAAGAAGGCCAGGTACATAATTAGATTCTAAAAAAAATTTTCTTTTGTTTCCCTCTTCTTTAATTTTTATTTTATGAAAATCTTTTTCACCAATTAGATCAAAATCAAAATCTGTATATTCATTATTTTTTTTTAAATAGTATATCTGAGAATCTTTAAACCTATTTTTTCCAATGAATAAGTTTTCAACATCTATTTTTAATTCAAAGTCATCCATTACTGATAAAAAAGATTCGTCATCCAAATTTATTTTTGGTACGTAAATTTTATCACCAAGAATATCTAATTTTGGAATCTTACTCATATTATATGAGAGTGAAAAATTCTGATTGGGTGAAAGAAAATTATCTACTTCAATGGAAATAAATTCTGAATCAGAAAAAATAGAATTTAATTCAATGTTAATATTGTCTGTCTTGATATCAAAAAAACCTGAAAATTTTTTATCATAAGGCCTTATTAAAAATCTAAGTTTTCCATTTCTAAATACTAAACCAGGACCCAAAAAATTAGAGTCTGCAAAAAAATCATCAATTTTTCCAATACCTTCAATGTTTAAACCCTCATGATTATCCTTTAAAATGAAATCAATCTCTATATTTCCTCCAGTTTTTTCTATAAATTCTGGAAAAAATTCTTGAATATTTGAACCATCAAAATAATACTTACCCTTAATTAAATCTCTAACTTGATTCTTTACATAAGTTTGTTCTCCTTGAAAATTAATTTCTGATTGATGCAAAAAACCTTTCCCAATAAATTCAACTAATTGATTGTTAATTTTGATTTCAATATCCAAATTATCTATTGAATGATTTTTGTATATGTCTTTAAATTTACCATCCACGATTTTGGCATCTGCCATGTATTTGATTTCATTAGAATTTAAATCAACAAGAAGTGGGAACTTTAGAGTTAAATCCAAATCTACATTTCCAATAATTTTCTCAAGTTTTGAATAATTCTTCTTCTCGATTGTAGTTAAATTCAAATAATCAACGACATGACTATTTAAAGAACTTAATTTTAAATTAATAGTAGCTTTCTCTTGATCAGTGTTAAGGTCATACAAATCAACAAAACCTGATTTAATTGAAAGTTTCTCTGATTTACCTGAAGTTAAATAAAATTTTACACTTGAATTTGAAATTTTTGCATTGCCATTAATTTTCTTAACTTTAGGCATAATATCCATGTATCTAATCTCTATGTCTTCGCAATTAAATTCACCTGAAATATTTTTTGTAACTAAGTTCAGTCCTAAAATTTCAGTTTCAACTTTAAGTAATACATTTGAAATTTTCCCATTTGCATTCAATTTCATCCATTCAAAAACATTTTCTTTTAATTTATTTGGCCAAATATCCAATAGATTAGAAATTAGAATTTCATCTATTTTAAAATAAAGTTTTGGCAATGAGTTTTGATCTTTTTTTTCAAATCCAATTGATATTTTAGAATTTTTATCTTCAAATTTTACTGAAAAATCAAAATTATTTTCAGAATAAAAACCCAACAAATTATCATTCTTAAAACTAAAGGTTTTGTTCTTTTGGTAGGTTGGATAGGAAATATCACCTGTTAAACTTAAATCAAAGTCAACATTCCGAATATCTTGAATATCTTTAGTACTAAACTTTGATAATCCTGAAATTTTTAAATCACTTAATTGGATTTTACTATCACCTAAAAAAGACTCAATAAAATCTATTTTGAAATTATTTGCTTCTAAATTAACAAAGGGACTGTTTTGGTTATTTACTACAAAACTAATTTTATTTTCCGGATTTTTGTATTCACTAACTAATCCAAACATTTGATTCTCTTTATAATTTAGATCAATAATAAAAGAATACTGCTTTTTCCCATCAAAAAATGAAAATTTATTATTTATAATCTCAATTTCAGAAAAGTAATTTATAAAAGATATTTGTTTTAAGTCTTCTTCAAAAAAATTAGAATAGTCTGTTTCTTTATTTTTTTTTTTTAGTCTGTAGGAGAAGTCACCATCAAAAATTTTAAGTGATGTTTTTAGAAATTTTTCAGAAAATAAGCTTAGATCGAGACTTAATAAAATACTAGGAGAAAAAAAATCATCAACTATAATATCTTCAACTATAAGTTCAAAATTTTTAGAAACCTTATTAAAAGTTAAAAATATATCCCCAACTTCATCGATCTCTGTTTTTTTTAAAATTATACTTTCTCTATCAAAATAATCTAAAAAGTTTAGTTTTAGAGGTTTGATACTTATTATAACAGTAAAAAAAATAAGAAAAGTTAGAATAACAAGTAATAAAAAAGATAAAAATATAGAAAAATTCTTTAAATATTTTGATTTCATAATTATATTAAGCAACTATAACAATTGTAAATTAAAATAACATAAGTATATGCAACTTGGCGATAAATTAGATAATTTGAATTTAAAAATTGGTGCTGAAACAAATTTGGATTTGAAAGCAATTATGAATAAAAGAATCATAATTTACTTCTATCCAAAAGATGACACCCCGGGTTGTACAGTTGAAGCTATAGATTTTACAAAGTTTAAGAAAGATTTTGAAAAAAATAATGTACATGTGATTGGTATTTCAAAAGATTCAATTGATAAACATGAGAAATTTAAAAATAAATACAACTTAACTATAGATCTCGCATCCGATGAAGATGGTTCTATTTGTAACCACTTCAAAGTATGGGTTGAAAAATCAATGTATGGTAAAAAGTACATGGGAATTGAACGTGCAACTTTTTTATTTAATGAAAAAAAAGAGCTAATAAAGATATGGCGAAAAGTTAAAGTAAAGGGCCATGTTGAAGAAGTTCTTAATTCCTTAAATGATATTTAATTCAATAATATTAGTTGAGCTTCTAATAATTTATCCAAATTGCCGTTTAAAATTGAAGATACATCAGAAATTTCTATCTTAGTTCTATGATCCTTAACCATGGTATACGGTTGCATAATGTAAGATCTTATTTGATTACCCCAACTTATTTCACTTTTTTGAGATCTAGTTTTCTTTCCTTCCTCTTCTTCCTTAGCTAATTCTAACTCATAAATCTTTGATTTTAACATATCTAAGGCAATAGCTTTATTTCTATGTTGTGATCGATCACTTTGACACTGAACAACAATTTTTGTTGGTGAATGTGTTATTCTTACAGCACTATCTGTAGTATTGACATGTTGCCCACCTGCCCCTGAAGCTCTAAAAGTGTCAATTTTCAAATCTTTATCTAAGATTTGAATATTAACCGTACTGTCAACTTCAGGGTAACAAAACACTGATGCAAAACTTGTATGTCTTCTAGACTGTGAGTCAAAAGGTGAAATTCTTACTAATCTATGAACACCATTTTCAAGCTTTAACCAACCATATGCTTTATCTCCATTAATTTTAATTGTTACAGATTTTAGTCCTGCTTCATCTCCAATATTTTTATCAACTATTTGAATTTTAAAATTTTTTGATTCAGCCCATCTTGAATACATTCTTAATAGCATTTCAACCCAATCTTGAGATTCAACTCCACCTGCACCAGAATGAATTTCTAGCAAAACGTTTCTTGAATCAGCTTTACCAGACATGATTGTTTCTATATGAAGAAGATTTACTTTTTGTCCAATATTTTTTAGTTCACCTTCAAGTTCTTCAAACATTTCATTGTTAGTACTTTCATCAGTTATTTCTAAAAGTTCAACTGTATCTTTAAAATTTTTACTCAGGTAATCAATAGATTCAAGAAAGTTAATTATAAAGTTTTGTTTTTTTAAATCTTTATTAAGCTTATCAAAATCCGCCCAATTAGTCTCGTCCTCAGTCTTTAATTTTAGACTATCAAGCTCCTTCTTTAATTCTTTCTTTTCAAACAAACCCCCTCAGGTTTTCTAATAAAACCTTTATATTATTTATTATTTCAACTAATTCATATTTCATTAATAAAATCCTTTAAATTGAAAATCTTCTTCAACACTCTTCTTTGGATCATAATTATCAAATTTAAAATTACTTTTAAAGGATTCTGTTATAGGATCATTACTACTTGGTATTCCAGATTGAATATCAATATTAATAAACTTGATTGATTTAGGAATATTAAAAGGTTTAGGTTTATTTTCTTTATAAACCTTTTTTAAAAAACTCTCAAAAATTGGTGCAGCCACCTTTGATCCTGTCTCATACCTTCCTAATGATTTTGGAACATCATAACCAACAAAAACACCTACGGTGATTTCTGAACTAAACCCAATAAACCAAGCATCTTGGTTATCATTCGTCGTTCCAGTTTTACCAGCAACTTGATAATCGAACTTATTAATATTTTTTGCTGTTCCCCTTTTAATAACACCCATAAGAAATGATATCATTTGATAAGCTGATTCTTCTGAAAAAATTTTTTCAGAATTATTTATAATTTCTGGAAGAGGAATTTTTTCTATTGAAGATTGATCAATTTGTTCTTCAAAGTCAAATAAACAATTTTCACAACTTCTATTATCACCTTTATAAATTATCTTACCAGAATTATCGTATATGACGTCAATTAACCTTGGTTCAAAACGATAACCTCCATTTGCAATTGCAGAGTATGCTGAGGTAATATTGATCAATGAACTCTCAAGAGATCCTAGTGAACTTGAAATGAGTGGAGGGAATTCTTCATAAATCTCTAATTTTTTTGATAGATTAGCAATCTTTTCAAGACCCAATTGATCGGAAAGTCTTATCGTCATCAAATTTCTTGATTTTTCAATACCAAGTCTAAGTGTACTCAAACCATAGAACTTTTCACCATAATTAGTTGGTCGCCAAACACCATCTTTTGAGTGGTCATCAATAACGAATGGAGCGTCAAGAATCTTACTTACAGGCGAATAACCATTTTCTAAAGCTGATATATATACAAAAGGCTTGAAAGATGATCCTAATTGTCTTCTAGCTTGTGTAGCTCTATTAAATGATGAGCTTGAGTCATATCCTCCAACCATTGCTAAAACTTTTCCGGTGTTATTTTCAATTACAACCATACCACCATTTACATCAGGAATTTGACTTAATTTGTAATCATCAAGTTTCTCATCATAAGAAATAATAATTATATCACCTTCTTTAAAAAAATTTTTCAAAATTTTTTTTTTTGACCTAATAATACTCATATTTTTTTTTAAAACTCTGATTGATTTGTTTTTTTTTGTTGCGACTTCAATCTCGTTGTCCCTTACAGTTTTAATAATTGCGAGCTCATCGCCAAACAGACCATCAGGATCCTTTTCATTTTGGATAATTTTACTAAAATCCTTAATTTTTTCTGTAGTAATATTTTTCAAAGGTCCTTTCCAACCAGACCTATTAGTATAATCCATCAAGCCCTTCTTAAAAACTTCCTCTGCTTCGACTTGAAAGATTTCATTTAAGGTAGTCATAATAGTTAGTCCTCCATCATATAATTTTTCTTCATTAAATCTTTGAATTATTTCTCTTCTAATTTCTTCTTTAAAAAAAGATGCATTATTATTTAATATCTTTTTACTTTTTGATAATTTAATTTTTTTATCTAGATAGATTGAATATTTCTCTATATCAATAAATCTTTCATCCAACAATCTTTTTAAAACCCAATTCCTTCTTTTCAATGCACGAATTGAATTCCTATATGGATTGTAACTTGACGGGGCCTTGGGAAGAGCTGCCAAAATTGCCATTTCATGTAAGTCTAGATCTGAAACTGATTTGTTAAAGTAATTTAATGACGCTGATGCAATTCCATATGATCCATTACCTAAATAAATTTCGTTAAGATATAGCTCCATTATTTGCTCCTTTGTTAAAACCTTTTCCATTCTCAAAGCAATAATAATTTCCTTGATTTTTCTTGTATATGAAATTTCGTTTGTTAAAAGAAAATTTTTGGCAACCTGCTGCGTTATTGTCGATGCCCCTTCCAATCTCTTGTTGGTAAATGTATTAGAAATATTTTTTAAGAATGCTCTGACTATTCCTCTATAATCAATACCTATGTGATTAAAAAAATTAATATCTTCTGTAACTAGAAAACAATCTATAAGTTCTTTAGGAATGTCATCAAAACTAATAAAAACTCTATTTTCATTGGAATAATCCTCCAAAAAATTTCCACTAGATGTGTAAATTTTTGATACCAACCTTGGGTTATAGGAAGATAATTTGTCAAAACTTGGAAGATCTTTACCAAAAAAATATAGAATAAAAACTGCAACAAAGAAGAAACTAAAAAAACCTATTAGAATTAAACTCAATAAATTAATAAACTTTTTAACCATATAGAACCTTAATTATCATACTTATTTTTCCATTTAAAATAATTTTTTATTGCTTTTACAATATCATCAGTGATTTTATTTTGATATGACTTATCTATCAAGAGTCTAGAATCTTCTAAATTAGATAAATAACCCATTTCAATTAAAACTGAAGGAATATCAAGTGATTTTAAAACTGTAAAACCTGCAAATCTATGGGCTCTTCTAAGAAGGTTCATATCATTTTTAAATTCTTTGATTAAAAAGTTTACAAGATGACTGGACTGATTAAGTGTTTCTCTTTTGGTAAGATCTATCAAAATATTAGTGACTTCAGAACTCTCTAATGACAAATCAACATTACCCAAAAAGTCTGAACTATTTTCTCTTTTAGCTAGAGCTCCTGCTTCCTTATCTGATGCTTTTTCTGATAATGTGTACAAAGATATTCCTCTTGTTCTTTTATTTTTATTTGAATCTGCATGTAAAGATATAAATATATCGGCGTTAAATTTTTTAGCAATGTCAGTTCTTTCCCTAAGTTTCAGATAAATATCTTCTTTTCTAGTTAAAATGACATTATAATCCGTTAAACTCTCAAACTTTTTTTTTAATAAAATACCTACTTTTAAAGTTATATTCTTTTCAAGTTGTTTTCTTATTCCAACTGCACCTGAATCCTTACCACCATGACCAGGATCAATAATTATAGTTCTTCTTTTTTTTTTCTTTTTTAAGTAGTCTACTACAATTCTAGAATAAGAATTGTTCTTTTTTTTTAAAATATAAATATTTGGTTCATATATTTTTTGCTTAAAATTTATAGTGATAACATTCTTAGTGATATCAAATAAAATATTTTCTAAATCCTTGTTTTTATTTAATTTTTTCTTCAAAAAAACTTTATTATCAAAAAAAATTTTTATTTGTTTTGATTCAGTTTGGCTTTTAAATGTAATGTCATCAGTTAAATCAAAAACTAATCTGCTAATCTCACCATTAGAACCGTATCTTATATTTTTAATTTCAATTGAGAATAATTCAGTGCTATAAAATAATAATAATAAATATAGAATAATGTTATTGGTAACTTTCAATTTTGTTATTGATTGGATTATACTAAATATAGTGGTTTTTTTACAAAAAAAAACAATATCTTCTTTTTTTTTGTAATTTGTTAGAAAATACATAATAATTGATATCAATGATTTAAAAGGAAAATGAAAAAATGAAGAAAATGTTAATCGATGCAAACCTTGAAAATGAGGTAAGGGTTGCAATTGTTGAAGGTAATAATCTTATAGACTATGAATCTGAAAAAGTTAAGAATGAAAGAATAAAAGGTAATATTTATTTAGCAAAAATTGTAAGAGTCGAACCATCACTTCAAGCAGCTTTTGTTGATTACGGGGGAAATAAACATGGCTTTCTTGCATATAATGAAATACATCCAGATTATTTCAAAATTCCAACGGCTGATAAAAAAAAATTATTAGAACAAGAACTCCAAGCCTCACAAAACATAAACATCAATGAGGAAGAAGAAAGTGAACCTTTTGTTAATGAAAGCTTTCAAGAAAATCAAAATGCAAATTCACCAATTGATAAAAACTTAACAGGTAATGAAGGTTTTTTGTCAAGAATTTTTGATTTTTTTAATTATAAACCACTTGATGATTTTTCCACAACTAGAGTAAAAAGAAAGAGAAGTTTTAAACCTTCAAAAAAAAATAAACCCATAATTTTTCACCGAAAGTATACCATTCAAGAAGTCATTAAAAGTAATCAGGTAATTTTAATTCAAGTTGTAAAAGAAGAAAGAGGTAATAAGGGTGCTGCAGTTACAACTAGACTCTCATTAGCTGGAAAATATTGTGTTCTGATGCCTAATACTAATAAAGGTGGAGGTATTTCAAGAAAAATAGCGGATCTAAAATTAAGAAAAAGATTAAAAGAAGTTGTTAGTAAATTAAAAATTAAAGCAGGCATGGGGGTTATAATTAGAACTGCAGGAGAGTCTATGGGTTTAAAAGAAATAAAGAGAGACTACAATACCATGATAAAATTGTGGAAAGAAATAACTTCAAAAACAATTAAATCTAATGCACCTTGTCTGATTCATGAAGAAGATAATCTAATTACGAGATGCTTAAGAGATTATTTTGACGCAACTTATGAAAGTATCTATGTAAACAACAAGCAAACTTTAATTAAATGTAAAGAGATTGTAAAACAATTTATGCCTCAATCAGTTAAACAGATAAAGTTTTATAAGGATAAAAAGCCTTTATTTTTTAACCAAGGAATTGAAAAAAAAATTGTTGATATTAACAATCCTGTTGTCAATCTGAAATCTGGTGGCTACTTGGTAATAAATCAAACGGAAGCCTTAGTTGCAATTGACATTAATTCTGGGAAATTTACAAAGAATAGAAATATTGAAGATACTGCATTCCAAACTAATCTTGAGGCTGCAGAAGAAATTAGTCGACAAATTAAAATAAGAGATTTAGCAGGACTAGTTGTTATAGATTTTATTGATATGTTAGAAAGAAATCATAATTTTAAAGTTGAAAAAAGGTTAAAAGATTTCTTAAAAAATGATCGAGCAAGGATTCAAATTGGAAGAATTAGTAGTTTTGGATTATTAGAACTATCTAGACAAAGATTAAAAGTAACAGAAGATTCAAAAATTTCACAAAAATGTAGTCATTGCAATGGCTATGGTAGCAGTCCTTCATATGATTTTTTATCAAATCAAATTTTAAGAGTTTACAATGAAATTTGTTTGGAAAAACCTCAAGATAAAATATCTGTTTTATGCAATGAAATACTTGGTGAAAAACTAAATGAGTGTAATCTAAAAAGAATCTCCAATAAGCAAAATATAAAAATTCAAGTCTTTAATAAACTCAATAATTTTGACTTTATAATTTGTAAATATAATGAGGTTCTTTATAAAAATTTTAATTCTGATGTAGACTTAGAATTATTAAACAAAGTGCTAAAAATTAAAAAAAATGACAAAAGTAGCAAAAAAAATGAAAAAACTTATGATAACACAAAAAAAATAAATGAAAAAATAATTCCTCTAGAAAATAAATTAACAAAATCTGATGAAAAAAATAATGAAGCTAATGAAGAAGTAATGAAGCTAAAGCGAAAAAGTTATAGAAAGAAAGTTACAGACTTAAAAGGTAAAAGAAACTCCAAAAACATATCATCTAAAAGGTCTAAGGAAAGACAAGATCAAAATATTGAAGTGTTAAAAGAACAAGAAAAAACTGAAAAAAGGCAAGGGTGGTGGAGTCAGTAATTTTTTAAAAACCAATTGGTAAGCTTCTCTGTTGCTTTTTCAACAATATTTTTTTTACATGAAAATGCTAGCCTCATTGTTTTGTGACCATTTATTTTGTCAAAATCTGTTCCGGGTGTCAAAACAACCCCTGTTTCTCGAAGTATCCTGCTAACTAGCTTACTTGAATCATCGTGAAAATCACTCACATCAAGGTAGTAATAAAAAGCTCCACTTGGTTTAAAAAACTTCAATCTCTTAAATTTGGATAAATTCTGTGACACTACATTTTTATTTACAGAGTATTTAGAAACAATTTTATCAAGACTGTCCAAACAGTCAAAAACCTTTATTGCTGAGTATTGAGAAATACTACCAGATGAAATAAAAATATTTTGAGAAAGTTTCAAAAAATTTTCTTTTAAATAATCCGGGATAATAGTCCAACCTAACCTCCAACCAGGCATACAAAAATATTTTGAAAAGCTATTTATTATAATTGAATCAGATCCAAAATTTAATACTGATTTTGAATATTGTTTATCGTATTCAATACCATGATAGATTTCATCCGAAATAAGAGTAATATTATTACTTTCGCAAAATTTATATATATATTCAAGCTCCTTATCTGAGAAAATCTGACCATTTGGGTTATTAGGGTTAGAAATAATTAAGCCATCTAAAAATTTATAGCTTTCAACTTTTTTTATATCAATTTTACAAATATTATCTTTGTTTGGTTCAATTTCAATTACATCTAGATCTAAAGATCTTAAAATATTTCTATAAGCTGGGTAAGCTGGATTGAATATACCAACTTTCTTTTTTGCATCAAAACATGACAAGAAACTGAGTAGAAAAGCACCAGAGGAACCCGTAGTAATAAAAATATTATCTGGATTTATATTTAATTTGTATTTTAATTTATAATATTCTGAAATTTTTAGTCTTAAATCAACAATGCCATTAGAAGGAGTGTATCCAGGTAAATTATGATTAAGAAGTTCTTTTATTTTATTTTTTACTTCTATTGGTGTTGATACTTGAGGTTCTCCTAATTCAAGGTGATATATGATTTTTCCTGTTTTCTCTATATCATTTGCTTTGGATAGCATTTGCATTACTGCAAATGCATCTACTTTAGATCTATTTGATGGAAAAAAAAAATTATTATTCATTTTTATAAATATAAAAAAAAATTACTATAACATTAATATGAGGTCATTTATAATTTTTTTACTTACGGCCTTCTCTCTTTCTGTTTCACATTCAAGTGAACTAAATATAATGAGAGATGCAGAAACTGAAAACCTTTTTAAGGAAATATCTCGTCAACTAATAAAAGATAATAACTTAAATTTAGGTGAAATTAACTTTTTCATTGATAACAAAGAATATGTTAATGCTTTTGTAATTCCAGGACAGAAAATATTCATAACAAAAGGCTTAATAATTGAAAGTAAAGGGTTAGAGGATATTGCTGGTGTTATTGCACATGAAATTGGTCATATTGTAGGTGGACATTTTTCTAATAAAATGAAGGCTATGGAAAAGTCATCAATGATAAATATAATTTCTTCAATCTTAGCTGCAGGAGCAATTGCTGCCGGTGCTGGACAAGCAGGAACAGCAATCCTTCTTGGAGGGCAGAAGTTAGGTTCAGCTAGTTTTTTATCTTTCTCGAGAACGCAAGAATCATTAGCAGATCAGAATGCTATAAGACTTTTAAAAAAGTCAGGGTTCTCATTACAAGGTATTCTAAATGTTTTTAAAGTTTTAGAAAAAAATGAAAGTCTAAAAAAAATTAACCCTTATCTTTTAACTCACCCATTATCAAGTGAAAGAAAAAAATATGTAGAGTTTAATTTAAAAGATCAAAAACTTAAAAATTTTAAAAACCTAGAAAATAAATTTTTGTTAGTTAAAGCGAAAGTTCACGGATTTTTCTTAAATGATAGAGATTTGCAATTTCTTTACCCAAAAAAAGAAAGTATTCAAAGTCTTTATGCTTACTCATTAAGATACTACAAAATTGGAAAAATTAAAGATGCGCTATTATCCATACAAAAATGTATAAACTTAGATAAAAAAAACCCATATTTCTACGAATTAAAAGGACAGATTTTATTTGAAAATGGAATGATAAACAAATCAATAGTAGCTTTCAGAAAAGCAAAAGAACTTAAACCTGATGAAAAAAGTTTTAATTTATTTTTAGCAAAATCTTTGTATCACTCCAAGCAAAAGGAGTTACGTCAAGAATCCATTAAACTACTTTGGTCATACATTAAAGATGATGATTTTCCTTATGATGCATGGCACTATTTAGGATTAAATTATGGTAAATTAAAAAAACACGATTATTCATCCTATGCTCTTGCCGAAAAATATTTATTAGTTAATGAATTAAATAATGCTAAGATACATATTCAAAGAGCAAAAAGAATTTCTAATGACCCAGTTTTAATCAATAAAATCTCCGATTTAGAAAAGGAAATAATTAAAAGAGAATCTAAATGAAAAAAGTTATAATTATAAATGGTCCAAACTTAAACATGCTAGGAAAAAGAGAACCAGAATTTTATGGTAAAGATACACTTAAAAATATAGAAGATAAATGTATAAAAGAATCCAAAGACCTTGGTATAGAGATATCTTTTTTTCAAAGTAATCACGAAGGTGAATTAATTGATAAAATTCAGAAAAGCACCTCATTTGATGGTCTTATAATTAATGCAGGCGCTTTAACACATACATCAATTGCAATACATGATGCATTAAAGACTTTAAAAATTTCAAAAATTGAGATTCATATTTCTAATATCTATTCCAGAGAAAATTTTAGAAAAAACTCTTTCATAAGTTCAGTTGTAGATGGTATTATTGCTGGCTTTGGAACTCATGTTTATATAATGGCTTTAAACTCTGTAAAAATGTTAATTAAAAATGAATAAAATCACAAAAAAAATTCTTGAGGATATTGAAACTTTATCTAACACTATGGATAAAAACAATCTTTCAGAAATTGAATACAAAGATGAATCCTCTAGCTTTAAACTCAAAAAAAACTTTGCATTAAAAAATACACTGGAATCTAACATTTTAAAGGATCAAAAATTAAAAAAAGATGAAGTAGTAATAAATCCCTCAGAGAAAGCACTTAAATCTCCCTTAGTTGGTACTGCTTATCTAACCCCTGAACCTGGTGCAAAACAATTCATAGAAATTGGTCAAAATGTAAAAATAGGTCAAGTTTTACTTATAATTGAGGCAATGAAAACTATGAATGAAATTACGGCTGATAAAAATGGAAAAATAAAAAATATTTTTGTGAAAAATGAATCTCCAGTAGAGTTCGGTGAACCACTAGTTTTAATTGAGTGATGTTAAAAAAAATTCTCGTAGCTAATAGAGGGGAAATAGCACTCAGAATTCTTAGAGCATGTAAAGAATTAGATATCAAGACTGTTGTAGTTCATTCAACTGCTGACGAAAAAGAAATGTTTGTAAGACTTGCTGACGAAAGCGTTTGTATTGGCCCAGCACATGTTAAAAATTCATACTTAAATATTCCTTCAATTATCTCTGCGGCAACAATTGCGAATGCAGACGCAATCCATCCAGGTATTGGGATGCTTGCAGAAAACTCAAATTTTGCAAAAATTGTAAGTGATCATGGTTTTAAGTTTATTGGACCAAAGCATGAACATATTGCTAATATGGCTAATAAAATTCAAGCAAAAGCTCTGGCAAAAAGTATTGGTCTCCCAACAATTCCTGGGAGCAAAGACAATGTAAAGGATATATCAGAAGCAAAAAATATAGCCAAAGAATTAGGTTATCCCATAATTATAAAATCAACAAACGGTGGTGGTGGAAGAGGAATTAAGGTTGTTAAAAAAGAAAAGGATCTAAAAAATAACTTTCTCCTTGCAAAAAAAGAAGCCGAACAAAGCTTTGGAAATGGTGACCTTTATATAGAAAAATTTGTAGAAAACCCTCGTCATATTGAAATACAAATTATTGGTGATGAGTCCGGTAACATTGTCCACCTTGGTGAAAGAGAATGTTCAATACAAAGAAGAAATCAAAAAATAATTGAAGAGTGTCCTAGCCCAGCAATAAATGAGACAGAAAGAAAACGAATTTGTGAAGTTACAACAAAGGCACTACAGAAAATCAATTACTTTAATATTGGAACTGTCGAATTTTTATACAGTAAAGGTGATTTTTTTTTTATGGAAATGAATACAAGGTTACAAGTAGAGCATACAGTAACTGAAGAGGTCTATAAAGTAGATATTGTTAAAGAGCAAATAAGTATTTCAAGTCATAATAGACTTTCAATAAATCAAAGTGATATTAAACAAAAAGGACATTCAATTGAATGTAGAGTTAATGCAGAAAATCCTATTACATTCCTTCCATCAACAGGTAAAATAAAAACTTATCATCCACCTGGAGGGCCTGGTATAAGAATTGATTCTGCTTTATATACAGGTTGCAATATTAGTTCCTTTTATGATGGGTTAATTTCTAAGTTAATTGCTACTGGTAATAGTAGACATGAATGTATAATGAAGCTAAAAAGGGCATTAAATGAGTATGTAATTGAAGGTGTTCAAACTAATATTCCTTTGCTAAAAAAAATAATTAGCACCAAAGACTTTATAAATGGTCAATTTGACATTAACTGGATGGACACACAATATTAAAATAATGTTTCTTTCACCAGAGATTATAATAAAAAAATATAACATGGGATTGTTCCCAATGTCTGATTCACATTATGACCCTTTCATTTACTGGGTGGAACCAAAAGAAAGAGGTATAATTTATTTAGATGAATTTAGAATTACAAAAAGTCTAAAAAAAATTCTTAAGAAAAATTTATTTGAAATAAAGGTTAATCAAAATTTTGAAAAAATTATTAAATCGTGTGCAATAAACTTTAAACGCAACTCAACATGGATTAATGACCAAATAATTGAAAATTACGTTGAGCTTAATAGAAAAGGTATTGCTAAATCAATTGGTTGTTATGAAAAAGGCAAGCTTGTCGGTGGTTTGTACGGAATAGTTCTGGGTAAAATTTTTTGTGGTGAAAGTATGTTTAGTCTTAAAAAAAATTCAAGTAAAGTATCACTTGCATATTTAGCAGCACATTTAAAAGAAGGTGGGTTTAAATATATTGATACTCAATTTTATTCTGACCACCTTAAACAATTTGGAACAAAAAAAATAAGTAAAAATGAATATCGTCAGATAATAAAAAAAGATGGGAGTTATAAGACTAATTTTCCAATACATATTTCAAAGTATATATTAGAATATTTTAGTTGATTGTTTCTTTAAAAAAATTGGATCTTCAAGTAAACATTTTTCTAATTTTATATCAAAAATAGGGTTTACAGGAGAATTAACGTATTGGCTAGATTTAAAAATCCAACCTAAAAAATTTTTATTTTTTTGATCTGAAATTTTATGACTTAATAAAGCAATTTGATCCTGAACACCAGAATCTTCAACGATAAGGCATTTTAAAATTTTAACCTTAGCATTATCAAGTTCCAAAGTTTGAGATAATGGTATATCATAAGTAATTTGCTCAGTTGTAATTTTATTTATGATTCTTAATTTAGCGCCTTGGCATTGCATAGTATTTTTTTTTGCGAATGATAATGTGCCAAAAACAATGATTATGAGAAACAAATAAGATTTCAATTTATTTTTTTCCTAATGAAAATTCCAAAAGATCTATAAGTTCAATTATTTTTTTCTTAAAATCTTTTTCATCGCAACCTATAAGAACTGCATCATCAAACGCATTTTGTATCGTAGTTTCTATCTCTGTAAAATTTTCATTTAAAACTTTATTGGTTTCATCACAGGAAATAATTTTTTTTTCTTTAGAATACCATAAAAGTTTTTCTACTTTTTTTGACATTGTTTATTGTGTAGCAAGAAATATAATTTTACTAACTTGATCTTCTATTGATTCATAGTCTTCAACATTTTTTATTTCTTCATTAACACTTAGCAAATCAATAAAATCTCCATTTGGTGATATTGACAAGTATTTATTTCCTAATATTCCATCACTTGCTACCTTAACAGTACTTTCTTTAGGAATTTTTATATTCTCATAAACTTTAAAATCAACAACTGCAAAATAATCTTTATCCAACGAAACACCACTAATTACACCAATTTTTACACCTCTCATTTTAACATCATTACCAATATTTATTCCTCCAGCTTTTAAAAATTTAGCTCTTAAATTATATGTTGATTTATTATCAGTATTGACGTCAATAAATTTTAGTAGAAATGATATTGCCAGTACAAGCGTTAAAAGACCTAATATTGATTCTATATAATTTTTTTTCATAATTTATTTTTTTCTCCTATTTTAATTATATTATTTAATAGATCTTGAAGAAGAATTGAATCCTCTGCAAAAGAAAATGAATCACCTTTTTCCATGTAATCATCGAGTCCACCTAGTTCAATCAAAAGAAATTTTGACCCAAACAAACCGTCAGTTTGAATTGAAATAGACGAATCACTTGTAATTTCAACATCTTTATTAATTTTCATTATGACAGTTGGATGATTTTTTTTTAAAAAAATCTTATCAACAAACCCAATTTTGATACCAGATATCATTACAGATGCACCTTCGTTAAGTCCATCTGTTTTATTAAATGTAGCAAAAATATCAATCATATTTTCATCTTCACTATTTCTATCAATAAGCATTAAGTCAAATAGAATGACTACTACAAAAAAGCCCAAAAAGAATTTAGAAAAAGAACTATTCATCTGGTGACCATCTTGTATAACTTTTCTTAATTTTAACATTTTCTTTTTTTTGTTTATATTCATATGCATAGTTTGTACCAGTAAAATTAGGAGTATGATCCTTAAGCCAAGTAGGCTTTTTTTCTTTTTTTTTTGGTGGATTATCTAAAACATGATGAAGCCACGCATTCCATTGTTGTGGAACTTTGCTGGCTTCTACTATACCTTTATAAACAACAAATCTTCTTTCTCTATAATTATTTTTTCGTGATAAACTTTTTTTTTTGAAATAAAAATTTCCATAATCATCAGTTCCAACTTTTTTTGTAAAAAGATGACAATATATTTTAAAAAAAATAGAATTGTAAGATAATCTCATTATATATAATATTAAATTAATAACTTACACTATCATGAATTTCAAAGAAATAAAAAACTTCACTGATCGTTTTCTTGAATCCTACAAGCAAAAATTTAACAAAAATTCTAAAATTGATACCGTTGATAGTAATAAAATTTTAAAGCAATTTTTATCTGAATTTATTGTTGAAATTAAAAAATTAAAAATACAACAATCTAATGAAAGAAATAAGTTGCCTCATCGGAGAAAAGGCTACACACAAAAAGCTTCTATTAATAGCCATAAAGTATACTTAAGAACTGGCGAATATATGGACGGATCTTTGGGTGAGATATTCATTGATATGCATAAAGAAGGTGCAGCATTTAGAAGTTTAATGAACAACTTCGCTATTGCTATCTCTATTGGTCTACAATACGGTGTTCCTTTAGAAGAATTCGTTGAAGCTTTTACCTTCACAAAATTTGAACCCAGTGGAGAAGTAAAGGGAAATGCAGAAATAAAATTTTCAACCTCTATATTAGACTATATTTTTAAAGAATTGGCGATCTCATACCTTGGAAGAGACGACTTAAGTAACGAAAAAAGTAATCAAACAACTGAAATTCTTCCAGAATATAACAATAAAAAAAATAAAGATAAAAGTGCAGAAACTGTCTTAAAAAAATTTACAAGTAAAGGCTTTATGAGGAAAAAAGTATTTGATGGTAACTTTACACTAATTAGCTCAGAAAACTCTAGGAATGAAACAGAAAAAATTAAAAATATTAAGAATTTTCAAGGAGACCCTTGTGATAAATGCGGAAACTTTACAGTCTATAAAGAAGATAACCTTTTTAAATGTCTAACTTGTCTTCATAAATTTGATGAGTAATTTTTTATCAAAAAAATTAATTGAATTAAACCTTGGAAGAAGAAATAAACTTGCTGCATTGGCTAATTATGTGCCATTTTATATTTACGAGAATTTACTTTTTATTTCAGGACAATTACCAATTGAAAATGATCAACTTAAATTTCAGGGAAAAATTGATACTGATATGAATACAATTGAACAGTCGGAATCTATTGTTTTAACTACAACTAACCTACTATGGACACTAAGTGATGCTATTGATAACTCACAAAATAAAATAAAAGAAATCAAGTGTATAAATCTTAAAGGTTATTTGAATACCTCAAAATCTTTCAAAAATCATTCTATTCTTTTTAACCTAGCATCAGATTTAATTATTAATGTTTTAGGTAAAAAAAATGGAAGTCATTCAAGAAGTGTTATTGGAGTGAATTCATTACCAAAAGAATCTCCAATTGAAATTGATGCTATTTTTGGTCTTAAATACTGATATTTTTTTCTGTGAACATCTATACAATTCCATCTATTAACAAACAAAAAGATTTTTGTGATAAAAACCTATCTGATAGTTCACCTTTTATCTCTTCAGAATTTTTTGAAAAACTAGAATCAAACAAATGTACAAATATTGATAAAGGGTGGATACCCGAACATATTATAATTGAAGAAAATAAAAAAGTTGTTGGAATGATTCCTAATTTTAGAAAACTTAACTCAAATGGTGAGTATGTTTTTGATCACATTTTTGCTAATGCATATAATAGTGTTGGGATAGAATATTACCCAAAATACTTATCAGCTATTCCATTTACACCAGTGAACAGAAAAAAATTTATTTATGGCTCTAAATCCATAAACGATAATTTACTTTATAAAAATCTAATCAAACTTTTTATTAAAAAGAAAATTTCATCATTTCACATTAATTTTGTTGAAAAAGAGGTTTCTGAAACTTTAAAGAGTTTTGGTTTTTTTCAAAGATTAGGTATTCAATATTACTGGTATAATGATTCATATGAAAATTTTGAATCTTTTTTATCTAAATTAAAAAGAAAAAAAAGAAAAAATATCTTAAAAGAAAGGAATTATTTTAAAGAAAATAAAATTGAATTTTTTGTCAAAAAAGGTTTAGAAATTAAAAAAAAAGATATAGATCTGTTCTATCAATGCTATCAACATACGATCAGAAAAAAATGGAGTGTTGCATATCTAAATAATTCCTTTTTTAATGACCTGCTAAATTCAAACATAACAAACGATCTTATATTAGTTCAGGCTTATAAAGGTAATGATTTTCTGGGTTGTGCACTTCATTTTTTAGGAGACGATACTATATATGGAAGATATTGGGGAGCATTATATGAGGTCCCTTATTTACATTTTGAATTATGTTATTATCAAGCTATTGAGTTTGCCATAAAAAAAAAAATAAAAAAAATCGAAGCTGGAGCCCAAGGAGAACATAAAATCTCAAGAGGTTATGTTCCTAAAATAACTTATAGCAATCACTGGTTTGTTAATAATAAATTAAGTGGGTTAATCAATGACTTTTTTCTTCAAGAGAGAAATAAAGTGATGGAATCAATCAATTATCTGGAATCTTTTGTACCGTTTATGGATTAATTGAAATATTATTTTTTTCATTTTTCTTAATTGTTATTTTAAAGGAGTTATCTCTATTGAGATCAATAAAAACTGTGCCAGATGATTGTTTTGATTTAAGAATAATTTCCGATAATGGAACTTTAATTTTTTCTTGAATAACTTTAGCCATTGGTCTTGCACCATTATTCTTATCAAAACCTAAATCCTGAACCTTCTTTTTAACTTTTTCACTAACATTTAAAGTTAAATCTTTATCAACTAAAAGTGTTTCTAATTCCATAAGTAGCTTATCAACTATCTTCATTGATTCTTTTCTACCTAACATTTGAAAATTAATAATTGCATCTATTCTGTTTCTAAACTCAGGACTGAAAAAACTACTAATAGCTTTCTCATTATCATTGTTTGAAAAATCCCCAAGAAAGCCAATTTTTTCTTTTATAATTTCATTAGCACCTATGTTACTTGTCATGATTAATATAACATTAGTAAAATCTATACTTTTACCCATGTGATCAGTAAGTCTTCCATAATCCATAACTTGAAGAAGGATATTAAAAACATCTGGATGAGCTTTTTCTATCTCATCTAATAAAATTACTGAAAAAGGGTTTTTATCAATAGAATCTGTAAGTAAACCACCTTGATCATAACCAACATATCCTGGAGGTGCACCAATAAGCTTAGATACACTATGTCTTTCCATATATTCAGACATATCAAATCTTACAAAGTTTATTTTCATTACATTCGCTAATTGTTTTGAAAGCTCTGTCTTACCTACACCAGTTGGTCCTGTGAACAAGAATGAACCAATTGTTTTATCTTTGTTTCTGAGTCCTGTTTTAGATAATTTCATAGCTGAAGATAAAGCAGATATAGCTTTGTCTTGCCCAAAAATAAGTGTTTTAAGATCTCTTTCAAGATTTTTAAGTTTGATTTTTTCATCTGATTTAATTGAATTTGGCGGTATATTAGCAATCTTTGACAGGGTCTCTTGAATATCACTTGTTTTAATATTTTTTACTTTTCTTTTTTCATCAATCTTAACCGAAGCAGCTGTTTCATCCAAAAGATCTATTGCTTTATCGGGAAGCTTTGTATTGAGTAAATATTTTTTTGATAATTTAACTGCCTCAGTAGCACATTCATCCTCAAAAGTAACAGAGTGAAACTTTTCATAAAACTTTTTAAGTCCTTCAAGTATTTTTATTGAATCATCCAAAGATGGTTCATTGATATCAATTTTTTGAAATCTCCTGCATAATGCTCTATCTTTCTCAAAATAATTTCTGTATTCACTGTAAGTGGTTGATCCAATACACTTCAAATTACCACGAGTTAATGCTGGTTTTAGAATATTAGATGCATCTATTGATCCAGAACTTGTCCCTCCTGCACCGATTATTGTATGAATCTCATCTATAAAAAGTATTGAGTCATCATGACTCTCAAAAAAATTTATTAACTTTTTTAATCTTTCTTCAAAATCACCCCTAAACCTTGTACCAGCTACTAAGCCTCCCAGATCCAATGAAAATATTTTCATATTTTGAAGTGGGAGTGGGACTTCCTTTTTTACAATTTTTAAAGCTAATCCCTCAGCCAATGCAGTTTTACCAACTCCTGGATCTCCAACAAAAATAGGGTTGTTTTTGTTCCTTCTTGACAAAACATGAATTGTTCGCAAAATCTCCTTGCTTCGTCCAATAATTGGGTCAATTTTATTGTTTTCTGCTTTTTCATTTAGATTTACACAATACTGGCTTATAAAGTCTTTTGTATCAACTTTTTCATCTGATTCATTTTCACTGTTATTAGCAAATACGGGTTCATCATTTTTTTTAATTCCGTGGGAAATATAATCAATAACATCTAATCTGGTTAAATTTTGTTTTTGAAGGAAATACACAGCGTGAGATTCTCTTTCACTAAAAATTGAAACCAAAACATTTTTTGCACTTGCTTCATCTTTTCCAGAGGATTGAACATGAATGACAGCTCTTTGAATCACTCTTTGAAAACCCAGTGTAGGCTTCACCTCTTCTGAGGAATTATTAACTAGCTCATTTAAATTATCATTTAAAAAATTTTCCAGTTCATTTTTTAGTAAGTTTACATTTATATCACATGACTTAAATACTTCTGAGGCATCTTCATCCTCAATTAATGAATATAAAAGATGCTCAATAGTCATGTATTCGTGCTTTAAATTTGATGCACATTCTTTTGCTCTTTGTAATGTTTTTTCTAATTCATCTGATATCATTATTCTGGTTCCATAATACATTTAAGAGGGTGTTGATCACTTTTAGCCATTTTCATAACAGTAAATACCTTTGTTTCCGCAAGTTCTTTGGTAAATATCCCACAGATTCCCGAACCTTTATTATGAACCATTAGCATAATATTGATAGCCTCAGTCTCAGATTTATTAAAAACCATTTTCAAAATTGAAACAACATACTCCATTGGTGTATAATCATCATTAAGAAGAATAACTTTGAAGAGTTTTGGTCTTTGTTTTTTAGTTTTTTGCTTAACTAAAAGTTGGCTTGAAGGGTCTTTACTAGAATCGTTCATATATTATAAAATTAGTTAAAAAAAACTGAATTTTCAAGAAAATATTTTTTCACTTAAATCAGAGTCAACTAATGATAACTCTCTGACAACTTTTTTTTTTTGACTTTCAAGTCCCTCCTTAGTCTTAGATTCACACCTTAGAACGAGTGCAGCCTGTGTATTTGACGCTCTAAGAAGCCACCAACCATCATCTTCATTAACTCTTACGCCATCAATATCAATAATCTTTTTGTTTTTCTTTTTTTGATTAAAAACAACCTTAGAGATAATTTCAAATTTTTTTTTATCGTCACAATCTATTCTTATTTCAGGAGTGTTAAAAGATTTAGGAATTTCATCTACAAGTTGAGAAAGTTGTTTTTTATTATTAATAATTAATTCAATAACCTTTATCGCAGCATAAAATGCATCGTCAAATCCGTAATATTCATCAGCAAAAAAAATATGACCACTCATTTCACCAGCTAAATCAGCGTTAAATTTTTTCAAATTATTTTTAACATGGCTATGCCCTGTTGCTGACATTATTGGATCCCCCCCATTTTTCTTAATTTCATCAAATAAAACTTGGCTACATTTAACATCAGCAATTATTTTAGCTTTTTTATTTTTTAAAAGTTCATTGGATAAAATTAACAATAACTTATCACCTGATACAGGTCTTCCTAAATTATCAATAACTCCTAACCTATCTCCATCACCATCAAATGCAAAACCAACATCAAAATTTAATTCCAACAGTTTTTCTCTACAAAATATAAGGTTTTTTTCTTCTGAAGGGTCAGGGTGATGATTTGGAAAATTTCCGTCTATTTCACAAAATAAAAGTTGTGTTTTTCCATTAATCCTCGTTGAAAGTTTTTTAACAATATTACCCGCTGCACCATTACCCGAATCCCATACAATATTAATTTCTTTTTTTTGATCAAAATTCTTCAGAAGTCTGGAAATATATCTTTCAGTTATGCTAATAGTTTTAACCTTCCCTTCCTTTTTTTTAAACTTGAATTTAAGAGCTTTCTTTTTTAATTTAATCAAATCGTTCCCAAAAAAAGGTTTATTGTTTTTTACAATTTTAAATCCATTATGATCTTTCGGATTGTGTGATCCAGTAACGATAATTCCACCATCTGCATTCAAATCATAACATGAATAATAGAGTAATGGTGTTGGTGACAAACCTATCTCATTAACATTAACACCAACTTCCACAAGACCATCAATAAGGTGTTTTTTTAAGTTTTTTGAAGAAATCCTTCCGTCATAAGCTACGTTTACAACCTTATCTTCCCCTAATTCTAGACCAAATAAATTACCTAATATTTTTGCATCGTTATCTTTAAGTGTATTATTATATATACCTCTTATATCGTATTCTCTAATGATAGTATCTTCAAATCTGTGGTTTTTATGATGCATTATCTCTTCCCAAGGAAAAGTAATTAAAACCTATTCCTTTTACTTCTTTGGGGTTATAAATATTTCTCAAATCAATAATTATTGGATAATTAAGAAGTATTTTTATTTTTTTTAGATCTAATGCTCTAAATTGGTTCCATTCTGTAAGTATCACTAAAGCATCTGATTTTTTACATGCATCATATGAATCTTTACACCACTTAATTCTCTTTTCAAATTTATAAAATATTTTTTTAGCCTCATTCATTCCTTCGGGATCAAAAAGGTTCAAAAAACATCCACTTTCAAAAAGAGCTGGGATGATATCAAGACTAGCACTGTCTCTCATATCATCAGTATTAGGCTTAAAAGTTAAACCTAAAATAGATATTGTTTTTCTTTTTTTTTTAACATGATTTAAAGCTTTCAAAATTCTTTTATGCATATTTTTTTTTCTCTTTTTATTGCTCTCAACAACATGTTCAATGATACCCAATGGTGATTTAAAATCTTGAGCAGTTTTTACTAAGGCAAGAGTATCTTTTGGGAAACAAGATCCCCCATAACCAGGACTTGGATGCAAAAACTTTTTACCAATTCTTCCATCTAGACCAATACCAGTAGAAACATCGCTAATATTTGCTCCAACCTTTTCACAAAGATCTGAAATTTCGTTAATGAAACTAATTTTTGTTGCTAAAAATGAGTTTGCTGCATATTTTATCAATTCTGCTGTTTCTCTTTTTGTAAATATTATTGGGGTTTCAAGTAAGTACAATGGTCTGTATAACTCTTCCAATATTAATTTGGCTCTTTTGCTATCACAACCAATTACAACTCTGTCTGGTCGCATAAAATCATTGATAGCTGAGCCCTCCCTTAAAAATTCAGGGTTAGACGCTATATCAAAGTTTAATTTAGGATTTATTTTTTTAATTATTTTTTCAACTTTTTTTCCTGTACCAATTGGAACTGTTGATTTATTAATTATTACTGCATATCTATCCAAATTTTGAGCTATTTCCTTAGCCACATTAAAAACATATGTTAAGTCCGCATGACCATCTTTTTTTCGAGTCGGCGTTCCAACTGCAATAAAAATTGCTTCTGACTTATTAAGTGATTTTTTAAGATTAGAATCAAAAAATAATCTTTTTTCTTTTATATTTTTCTTTACTAGTTCATCTAAACCTGGCTCGTAAATTGGAATAATTCCTTTTTGAAGTTTTTTTATTTTTTCTAAATCTTTGTCAACACATGTAACGTTTACTCCGAATTCAGCAAAACATGTTCCCGAAACTAACCCTACATAACCTGTTCCAACTATTGTAATATTCATATATTTTTTAATATTGCTTTTAAATTATTTTTTATTTCTTTGTCTTTTAAACCAAAATTTAAATTTGCTTCAATGAATCCAAGTTTATTACCACAATCAAACCTTTTTCCCTCAAACTCTAATCCGAAGAGTCCGGGGCTATCAATCAGTAAATTTAAACTGTCTGTAAGTTGAATTTCGTTACCAGTACCTTTTTTACCTAATTTGAGGTAATTGAATACTTTAGAATTTAGTATGTACCTCCCTACAACTGATAAATTAGATGGTGCTTTGTCTTTTGTTGGTTTTTCTACCAATCCTGTAATTGAGTAGATTCCAGATGATTTATTTTTAAATTCAACAACTCCATAATTAGAAATTTTTTGAATAGGAACTTTTTCAAGGCCAATAACTGAACCCCCATTTTTTTTTTTATGCGCTATCATTAATTGCTTAATAGCCGGAGTTTTAGACAGAATTATATCATCGGGTAATATAACTGCAAAATCTTCATCTTTAGAAAAAAGTTTATTTGTACAATTAATCGCGTGACCCAATCCCTTAGGTTCATCTTGTATAACTAAAGTAAAATTTCCAAGTTGATTTTGAGAACTAATAAGATTTAATTTTTCATTTTTATTTTTTTTTTTTAGGGTCAATTCTAATAGTTCTGATTTTTCAAAGTGCTCAAGAATAATATTTTTTCTTGATGAAGTCACAAAAATCATTTCTTTTATTCCTGCATTTGCTGCCTCAATAACTGCCCATTCGATTACGGGTCTATCAAGAATGGTAATCATTTCCTTAGGTACAGATTTAGTTGCGGGTAAAAATCTTGTGCCTAATCCAGCTATTGGAAATATTGCTTTGGTTATTTGACTTTGCATAAAAATTTAAGGTTACTAATAAAAAAAAAAATCTCAACCTAAAAGAATATCTCTTGCCTGATTTAATCTTTTAGTAATCCAATCGGAACCCCCGACATCAGGATGATTTTTTTTTATTAGAATTTGATAACTATTAATTATTTCATCCCTTGAAGCTCCTTCTTTCAACCCTAGTATGTCATAGGCTTCTTTTTTACTCATCGAACTTTTGTTTGTTTTTTTATAATTCTCTTTTTTTAGAAGAATTGAGGAAATAAAAGAAATTAAATTTCGCCATTTAAAAAGAATAATAAATATTGCTGGAATTGAGGAAATAACTGCGGGAAAAAATCTCATTAAATAAACAACTAAAGTAAGTATTAATATTAAAGAAAGAAATCTAAGATATTTTTTAAATTTTTTTTCAGGTAAGTGTATGAATTCTATAAAAAAATGAATTAAAATAGAGATTAAAAGAATTGCAATAATAATATAGTATAGCATTTTTATTTCCTTATGAAAAAATATAAACTTTTATATTTCGTTAGTGAAGATGATTATTTCTTAACACATAAATTTCATCAAGCCAAAGATGCACTAAATGATATGAAAGTATTAATTGTAAGTAACTTTAATAAGAACGAAAAAAAAATTAAATCCGCTGGCTTTGATACATATGATATTAAACTAAATCGAAGATCTCTCAATCCACTTTCTAATCTAATTACTCTATTCAAACTCATAAAAATTTCAAATAATTTTAAGCCAGATATAATACAATGTATTGCTCTAAAACCTATTATATTGACAATTTTAGCTTCTATATTTTTTAATAAAAGAGTGAAAATTATTTGTTGTGTTGTTGGTTTAGGTTACTTGTTTATTAATAAAGGTTTGACTTCCCAAATAATTAAAAAAATATATTTTTTATTAATTAAGCTCTTAAGTAAAAAAAAAGTAAAATATATATTTCAAAATAAAGATGATTTAGAAATTTTTAAAACTAATGGGGTGCTAAAAATATCTAGTTCAAAAATTATAAAAGGATCTGGAGTTGACTTAACTAAATTTAGAAACAGAAAAACTATTAAAAAATATGATTTAATTTTTCATTCAAGAGTTTTAAAAGATAAAGGTATTTACGAACTTGTAGAAGCAATAGAAATTTTACAAAAACAAAATATTTTTTTTAAAACTTTAATTCTAGGTAGCCCTGACCCTTTCAATAGATCATCATTAAAAAAAAAAGATTTACTTTTCTGGATGGAAAAAAAGCTTATAATTTGGAAACCTAAGGTTACGAATGTTCTAAAATTTCTTCATGAGTCAAAAATAGCAATACTTCCGTCATACAGAGAAGGTCTTCCAAAAAGTTTATTGGAAGCAGCAAGTTGTGAGTTACCTATAATTTCAACTAATGTAACTGGTTGTAAAGAAATTTGTATTGAAAACTACAATGGGTATTTGGCTAATCCAAAAGATCCGATATCACTTTCAAAAGCCATAAAAAAATTAGTTTTTAACAAAGATCTTATTGATAAATTTGGTAAGAATAGTCGAATTCTTGTAAAGAAAAGATTTAGTAATCAGATCGTTTCAAATCAATTCAAAAAGGTTTATAAGGAATTTCTAAAATAAGCCTTTTATATTTCCACTAGAATCAATTCCCACCTGATAAGCCGCAGGTTTTTTTGGTAAACCAGGCATAGTCATTATATCTCCTGCTATGGCCACAATAAATTCTGCTCCTGCTGATAATCTAATTTCTCTAACCTGAATACTATGTCCTTCGGGAGCACATTTATTTGTTGGATCAGTACTAAAACTATATTGGGTTTTTGCCATGCAAACAGGAAAATGATCATAGCCAAGGTCTGAAATTTCTTTTAGCTTTTTTTTTGCTTGAGGAGAAAATGATACATCAGTTGCTCTATAAATTTCTTTTACCACTTTATTGATTTTTAATTCTGGTTTATCAGAATCTTCGTATAAAAATTTAAGTGAGTTTTTATTATTATCAATTATTTGTACCACAGATTCAGCCAATTTTTGTGCTCCTTTTCCTCCATGAGCCCAATGCTCAGCTAATATAGCGTTTACACCTGAATCTTTACACACCTCTTGAACCTTAGAAATTTCTTTTTCAGTATCGGTAGGAAACCTATTAATTGCAACTACTGTTGGAAGACCAAATTTTTTTAAATTTTCAATGTGTCTTAATAAATTTGGTAAACCTTTTTCGACTGCCATTAAATTCTCAGCACCAAGATTCTTGGCATCAGCATTACCGTGAAGTTTTAAAGCTCTCACTGTTGCCACAACCACAGCACATGATGGTTTTAATCCAGTTTTTCTGCATTTAATATTAAGAAATTTTTCTGCCCCTAAATCCGCACCAAAACCTGCCTCAGTCACAACATAATCGGATAGTTTAAGAGCAGTTTTTGTGGCAATAACAGTATTACAACCATGAGCTATGTTTGCGAATGGTCCACCATGGATAAATGCTGGATTATTTTCCAATGTTTGAACTAAGTTAGGTTGCAAAGCGTCTTTTAACAAAACAGACATTGCTCCATCAGCTTTGATGTCTTTACAAAATACTGGTTCTAAATCTCTTGTATATCCAATGATAATTTTTCCTAATCGCTCTGTTAAATCATCAAAGTTTTTTGACAAACACAATATTGCCATTATTTCTGATGCAACAGTTATATCAAAACCATCATCCCTTGGAAAACCATTAGCAACTCCACCCAAAGAATTAACAATTGATCTTAGTGCTCTATCATTCATATCAACAACTCTTCTCCAAGTTATTCTTCTTGGATCAATTTTAGGAGATAAATTCCAGTAAACATGATTATCAACCATGGCTGACAAAAGCATATGGGCCGATGTTATTGCATGAAAATCCCCTGTAAAGTGAAGGTTTATATCTTCCATTGGAACCACCTGTGCATAACCGCCTCCTGCAGCTCCACCCTTCATTCCAAAACAAGGCCCAAGACTTGGTTCTCTCAAAGCAACCATTGACCTTTTCCCAATGTAATTAAGTCCGTCATTTAATCCCACGGATGTCGTTGTTTTACCTTCACCTGCAGTTGTTGGAGTCATCGCAGTGACTAAAATTAATTTACCATTATCTTTTTTTTCAATCTTTTCTAAATACTCTGCATTAATTTTAGCTTTATAATGACCATATGGAATTAGATTTGAACTATCCATAGATAATTTGTCTTTTGCAAGATCAAGTATTGCTATTTTTTTTGCTTCTCTTGCAATTTCTAAATCAGATTTAAAATCAACCATAAAGATTATCTTAAATCATTTAATTGTATTGATCTACATTTTTTTACATTCAATAAATTGTTAAAATATTTTTTTCTCAACAATTCTTGTAAAAATTTATTTTGTATTTTATGAGCTTTCTTTTCTCTAAATTCTAGAGATAAATCCGAATTCAAGATGTATTTAAGGCTATGAATTAACTAATGCAAAAGCATCGAGTTTCCAGATAAATTATTAAAATCTAATTTAGAAATTAGTACTACATTCATACTATCAAAAATAGCAAGTGTTGGACATTTCCCCCTGCATTCTTTTTTTTGTAACTCATTTATTGATAGTTTAGTTATAGGTAAATTATAAATACTTGCATCATAAACTGTATTTAACGTAATTAAGTCCAGAATAAATTCAACAACATCATTTAATAACATTTTTTATAATAATTTAAATTCCTCTACTATTAATTTTAACAATAAGTTAATATCCATTATTAATTCTTATGACAAAAAATGATACCAAATCTTTTAGTAAATCTGCTGAAATTTTACTTTATAAAAAATGTGTGGAGTTTAACTTAAAAAAAAAATTTAAACTTACCTCAGGTAAAACAAGTCCTGTTTACTGTGATTGTAGAAAACTTATTTCTTTCCCAAAAGAAAGAAATATATTAATAAAGCTTGCATTAAATAAAATAAAATCTTTGAAGAACTTTGATAAAATTAATAATATTGCTGGAGGTGAATCTGCAGGTATACCCTATGCATCACTTATATCACAAAAATTAAATCTCCCACTAAGTTATGTGAGAAAAGAAAAGAAAAAGTTTGGAAAAACATCTCAAATTGAAGGCATAATAAATACTAAAGATAATGTCTTACTTGTTGAGGATTTAATGACTGATGGTGGGAGTAAGATTAAGTTTATTGATGCAATTAATAATATAGATGCAAAAGTTATAGCAATTTTTGTAATATTTAACTACGGCATTAATCAAGAATTCCTAGAATCCAAAGGAAAAAAAATTAAAATAATTTCACTTGCAACTTGGAAGGATATTTTAGATTTGATGATTAAAAAAAAATTAAGAGCTAAAAAAGAAATAAACGAACTTATAAAATTTTTAAAATCAATAAATGTTAAAAATTTGAGATCTTTCCTTTAAATGGTGTTGACTTTACTGCTTTTTTTGTTTTTTCAATAACACCAGATAGAAAACTTATTCTTCCACTTTCTGTAGCAAGTTTCATAGCTTTTGCCATATTAATAGGGTCATGTGATCGAGCTACTGAGGAATTTAATAAAACACCATCAAAACCAATTTCCATAATTTTACATGCATCACTAGGACTCCCAATTCCAGCGTCAACAAATATAAGTCCTTTACACAAATTTCTTATAATTTCTAAATTATGAAGATTTCTAATTCCTAGTCCGGATCCAATTGGTGAAACTAGAGGCATTACAACCTCACAACCCAAATCCTCAAGCCGCTTGCAAAGAATTGGATCATCTGAGCAATAAGCAAAAATTTTAAATTTTTTTTTTTTTAATTCCTCACATGTAGCAAATAACTCAATAGGATCAGGAAGAAGCATCTCATCTTCACTAATAATTTCAATTTTTATCCAATCAGTTTTAAGTGCTTCTCTAGCTAACTCCGCTGTTAATATTGCTTCTTTTCTTGTATAGCAACCTGCAGTATTTGGAAGTAATGTATAATCTTTGTTTATTTGATCAAAAAAAAAGTTTTCTTTACTAATATTCAATCTTCTCATAGAGATTGTAATAATTTCAGCACCTGACACTTGCAGTGATTCATTCAAAACTTTTAAGTTAGGGTAAAGAGCTGTTCCCATTATCAGTCTAGAACTAAATTTTTTTCCATCTATCAAGATTGAAGTATTTTTCATAATTTAACCACCAAAAAAAGGATTCACAATTTCAATCTTATCACCTTTTGCTATGATTTTTCTATCCCAATCTGATCTTAATATTAATTCATCATTTACAGCAACTGCTATTGACTTTTTCATTTTCATTTTTCCTAGAAATTCAATAATTATTTTATCTAAATAATTTTCCGAGCCAGAAATCTTGAATGATTTCCCATTTATTAAACAATAATTTTTTATCATTATTAATAAAATAAACTAAAAAACTATAAATTAAATCTATTAGGAGAAAAAAAAAGAAATTTTTCATTAATTTTTTTTTCTAAAACTAGTTTACAAACAATTTGTGCTGTAATTGGTGCTAAAAGTATGCCGTTTCTATAATGACCAAAGGCACAAATAATATTTTTGTTTTTTTTTAAACTTCCAATTATAGGATTACCGTCAATGATTGTTGAACGCAAACCAGAAAAAAAATTTAATAAACTAAGCATTTCAACCTCTGGTAAATATTCCCACAATTTTTTGCTCAAATAAAAGATTTCATCGACATTTACAGTTGTTTCAAAACTTTTTTCATCCTCTGTAGCTCCAATAGCTAATTTATTTCCGTCTCTGGGGGCTAAATAAATATTTTTGAACCAGATGTTATTGGAGAAATATTTTTTTTTTGCATTCAATAAAACTGAAACTCCTTTTATAGGTCTCATTGGAAATTCAATATTAAAAGACTTTTTAAGCAATTCATTACTCCACACTCCACAAGCAATAATAATTTTTTCGGCCTTAATTGTTTTTTTTAGAAAAGAAACATTATTATTGAAAAAAGAAACTCTTTTAAATTCGCTACATCTCAATATTTCTCCACCTTTTTTTTTTATTTCACTTAATAAAAAATTTTTTAACAATTTTGGTTCTACTTGATTATTATTTTTTAAAAATAGCGAGCACCTTACATTAGAATTAAGGTTCGGTTCAATTTCTAAAGTTTTTGATGAATTGCATAACAAAGTTTCAAAGCCTATTTTTTTAATAAATTCTTTTTTCTTATAAATTGAAGCTTCTTCATCCTCATTCATCGCAACTAGTAAAGATGAATTTTCTTTTAATCCTGTTTTTCTCTTTAATATATCATTCTCTAAGTAAGAATCCCAAATTTTTTTAGAATTCAACATTAAGTTAAATAATTCATTTTCGTAAGGCTTCGCCTCTAAAAGTGGGGCTAACATTCCAACAGATGCTTCAGTTGCACTTCCTGACATTTTTACATCTATTATTTTCACCTTTAAACCCTCGTTTAAAAGGTTATTTGCTATGAACAAACCAATAATACCAGATCCAAAAATTACAATCATTTAAAATATAATTTATTTTTTTATTTAAAAATTAATAGTAATTTACTATATCAGTTTGAATAAACTAATATAATTAAATGATAAACAAAAAAGAGTTAAAAAAAAAACTTAGTGAATTAGAATTTAATGTTACTCAAAATTCTGATACTGAAAAAGCATTTAGTGGCAAGTTTTATGATTTTTTTGAAAATGGAATCTATCATTGTATATGTTGTGGGTTTAAACTTTTCGAATCCAAAGATAAATTCAAATCGTTAAGCGGTTGGCCAAGTTTTTCTAAAGCTTTAGTTAATTCAATTGAGTATATTGAAGATAATTCTTATGGAATGAAAAGAATTGAAGTAAAATGTAATAACTGTGATGCTCATTTAGGCCACCTTTTTGATGATGGTCCAAAACCATCAAAAAAAAGATATTGTATTAATTCAGTTTCAATGAGTTTTAAAAAAAATGGATTATAATAAGTTTTTTAAAAATGAACTAGATCGGTTAAAAAATGACGGAAATTACAGAATCTTTGCTGATCTCGAAAAAATAGCCGGGAATTTTCCTCAAGCCTTAAACTACAGTAAAGATACTGTATCAGAAGTGACTGTTTGGTGTAGTAATGACTATCTAGGAATGAGTCAAAAAGAAAATGTTATTAAAAGTATGATTGAAGCTATAAAGAAAGTTGGAGCTGGGTCCGGAGGAACTAGAAACATATCAGGCACCAATCACTATCATGTACTTTTAGAAAGAGAATTGTGCTATCTTCACCAAAAAGAATCAGCTCTTCTATTTAACTCCGGATATCTTGCAAATCAAGCAACTTTATCAACTTTGGGAAAAAAAATGAAAAATTGTATTTTTTTTTCTGACGAAAAAAATCATGCTTCAATGATTCAAGGTATTAAAAACTCTGGAGCTAGAAAAATTATATTCAAACATAACAGTGTTAAAGATCTTGAAGAAAAATTAAAAAAATACCCTAAAACTCAAACAAAAGTAATAGTTTTCGAATCTGTTTACTCAATGGATGGGGATTTTGCACCTGTAAAGGAAATTTGTGATTTAGCAGATAAATATAATGCTCTTACATTTTTAGATGAAGTTCATGCTGTAGGTATTTATGGTGAACGGGGTGCCGGGGTTGCAGAAGAAAAAAAAGTTATGGATAGAATTGACATTATACAAGGAACTCTTGCAAAAGCATTTGGAGTTATCGGTGGCTATGTTACAGGCAATAGATTTTTGATTGATTTCATAAGAAGTTTTGCTTCTGGTTTTATTTTTACCACATCTCTACCTCCTTGTATTGCTGCAGGCGCATATACTTCTATTAGACACTTAAAATTTTCTGATGAAGAGAGAAAGGCAATGTTTGATGTTGTTAAGAGTACAAAACTTTTACTCAAAAAAAAAAATATACCGTTTTTAGATAACAATAGTCACATCATACCAGTAATAATTGGTGACCCAAAACTATGCAAAAAAGCAAGTCAAATACTCTTAGATGATTTTAAAATTTATGTTCAACCTATTAATTATCCAACTGTTCCAAAAGGAACAGAAAGATTGCGAATAACTTGTTCACCAAATCATGACCAAAAGATGATTAAAGATTTAGCAAACGCTCTTAAAGTGATTTTCGAAGATCTCAAGATAAAACTAGCCGCATAAAATAATTAAGGAGAGAGTAATTTCTTATGCCACTTTTTATTTTTTAAATAAAAAAACTCTCTTTTATGTAACCTATATTTTCCTCCTTGCCAAAATTCAAAATCATTTGGCTTAACTTTAATACCAACCCAATAAGAAGGCCTAGGAACAGGCTTGTTCTCATATTTCTTTGTGAGATAATTAAATTTTTTTATTAACGTATCTCTTTTCTTTATTTCATTTGATTGTTTTGATGCCCACGCTCCGATTTGACTTCCTCGCGACCGTGATGAAAAATATTCATCTGATTCTTCATCTTTAATTAAAACACCTTCCCCCGAAATTCGAACTTGTTTTTGAAGACTTTCCCAATAAAAGCACATAGACAAGTTTTTATTTTTTTTAAAATGTTGTCCTTTTTTACTATTCAAATTTGTAAAAAACACAAGGCCATCAGGTAATAGCTTCTTTAAAAGTACCATTCTAACTGATGGAATATTATTTTCGCAAGTTGATAAGGCAAATGCTGTAGCATCAAACTCGTATTTATTTTTTGCTATTCTTAACCAACGTTTAAATTTAGTATTAGGATTCATTATTTCTTTTTAGGTTGAAATATAATATAAAAATAGTTTAACAAGTAAATCAATTCAATGGGTATTAATAATTATGGGATCATCATTTAATTTAGAAGGAAAAAAAGGAATTATATTTGGAATTGCAAATGACCGCTCGATTGCTTGGGGAATAGCTGACAAACTTAGTAAAATGGGTGCTGAACTTGCTTTTTCATATGCTAATGATTCAATCAAAAAAAGAGTAATACCCTTAGCAGAAAAATGTAACTCAAAATTATTTTATGAATGCGATGTTACAAGTGATAATAGCATTGATAACTTTTTTAAATCTATCTCAAACCATTGGGATTCGTGTGATTTTTTAGTACACTCAGTAGCTTTCTCCGACAAAAATGAGCTTAAAGGGGAGTATATTCAAACCTCCAGAGAGAATTTTTCTAACACAATGAATGTATCCTGCTATTCTCTGACAGCACTATGCAAAAGAGTAAGAAGTTTGATGAAAAATGGAGGACAGATTCTTACTTTATCATACCTAGGAGCAGAGAGAGTTATGCCTCACTATAACATTATGGGTGTTGCTAAATCTGCCTTGGAAACAAGTGTAAAATATTTAGCTGAAGATTTGGGTAAGGAAAATATAAGAGTGAATGGAATATCAGCTGGACCTATCAAAACTCTTGCTGCATCGGGTATCTCAGACTTCAGATACATTCTAAAATGGAATGAATATAATTCTCCCTTACGAAGAAGTACAACCATTGAGGAGGTTGGAAAAAACTCCATATATTTATTATCAGATATGTCTTCAGGCGTAACTGGAGAAATAATTCATGTTGATTGTGGCTATCATATTGTTGGTATGAAAGCTGTAGATGCACCAGATATATCGGTTGATTAAGATGACTGGAAGTAGTTTCGGAAAAATTTTCAAAGTCACAACCTGGGGAGAAAGTCATGGTGAGGCATTGGGTTGCGTTATAGAAGGAGTGCCATCAAATATAAATATTGATGAAGATTACTTGCAAAAATTTTTAGATAAAAGAAAACCAGGTCAATCGAAGTTTACTACTCAAAGAAAAGAAGATGATAAAATACGCATACTCTCTGGCGTTTTCAATGGTTTAACAACAGGTACACCAATATCTTTAATAATTACCAATATTGATGTCAAAAGCAAGGACTATAAAGATATAAAGGAAAAATTTAGGCCCGGACATGCAGATTACACCTATCAAATGAAATACGGAATTAGAGATTACAGAGGTGGTGGAAGAGCATCTGCCAGAGAAACAGCAATGAGAGTTGCTGCTGGTGCCATAGCAAGAAAAATTTTAGGTAAAACAATAAAAGTTAGAGGTGCTCTTATTCAAATGGGCAAACATAAAATTAATCCTGATAATTGGAATTGGAAAGAAATAGATAAAAATGATTTTTTTTCGCCTGACAAACAAATAGTTAAAAAATGGGGTGATTATCTGCAAAAAATAAGGAAAAAAGGATCTTCTGTTGGTGCTATTATTCAAGTAACCGCAAGTGGAGTTCCAATCGGATTAGGTGAACCAGTCTTTGATAAAGTGGATGCATTGTTAGCAAAAGCAATCATGAGTATTCCAGCTGTAAAAGGGTTTGAAATAGGGAAAGGTTTCTTAGCTGCAGAACTTACTGGTGAAGAAAATGCAGATGAAATGTATTCAAAAAATAAAAAAATTTTTTTCAAGTCAAATAATTCAGGTGGAACGCTTGGTGGAATTACATCGGGACAAGATTTGGTCCTTAAGTTTGTAGTAAAACCAACGAGTTCAATATTAAACCAAAGAGAAACTATTGACACTAAGGGAAATAATACAAAAATTATTACTAAAGGAAGGCATGATCCATGCGTTGGTATTAGAGCAGTTCCTATTGGAGAGGCTATGGTTGCCCTAGTTTTGGCAGACCTGTTTCTTATTAACAAAAAAATTAATTCTTTTTAACGTAAATTAGAAATTCTTTATTTCCTTTTTGACCGCTAATTGGACTTTCAATTATTTTTATATAATCAGGAGAAAAAATTTCTGAAAACCACTGAAAAATATCTTCACAAACTTTTTTATGAATTGAATTGTTTTTAACTATACCACCTTTACCAACTAATTTCCTTTCAACTTCAAATTGAGGTTTTATTAAAGTTATAATTTGAAATTCTTCTTTCAAAAGTTTTTTACAAGGCAATATTACTTTTTTAAGTGAAATAAAACTAACATCGCAAACGATCAAATCAAGAGAATCTTTAATAATATTTTTATCTAAAAACCTTGCATTCGTTTTTTCAATAAGAATTATATTTTTTGAGTTTCTCAATTTCCAATCAAATTGACCATAACCAACATCAACGGCATAAATCTTCTTTGCCTTTTTTTTAAAAAGCACTTCAGTAAATCCCCCTGTAGAACAACCAATATCCAAACAAATCTTATCTTCTACATTTACTCCAAAAAAACTAATAGCCTTTTGTAATTTTATTCCTCCTCTTGATACCCAGGGATTATTATTATCTTTGATTCTTATTATTTGATTTTGTTTCATAATTTTTCCAGGCTTATCAATTTTTTTCTCACCAAGAAAAACATTACCACTCATTATTAAAGCAACAGCTCTTTGCTTGGTTTTAACAAATTTCACAGTCTCAGTTAAAATTTGATCTAGACGCATATTTTTAAATTTTCGTTGGATAATAAATGAATTAAACATTAACTTTATTTTTTTCTAGAAATAATAAACTTTGATAATGCAATCAAATTTTTTGATTTATCTCCAAATTTCTCAAGAATTTTAATTGAATCATTAATTAATTCCTTAGATTTAAGTCTAGCATTCTCTTTGCCCATCAACGAAATAAAAGTCTCTTTTCCTCTTTCACTATCTTTTTGCGTCTTTTTACCAAGTTCTTTCTCATTTCCTTCAATATCTAAAAGATCATCCTTTATTTGAAAAGCTAAGCCCAATTTTGATGAAAATTCTTCAAATAATTTAATGTGTTTTATTTCATTTGCTAATATGCATGAAGCAATGCAAGAAAATCTAAAAAGTTCACCGGTTTTTAAACTTTGCAATTGTAATATTTTATCCAGATCTAGTGAAACTTTCTCTGCTTCTAAGTCTAACATTTGTCCACCTACCATACCCTCAAAACCAGAAGATTTTGCTAGTTCAGATATTAAAGAACACCTAACTGTAGGATCATTATGTGTTTTGCTATCTGATAATATTTGAAATGCAAGAGCTTGAAATGCGTCCCCAACCAAAATTGCTGTCGCGTCGTCAAACTTTTTATGACAAGTGGGATGCCCTCTTCTTAAATCATCATTATCCATTGCTGGGAGATCATCATGTACCAAAGAATAACAATGAATTAATTCTATACTAGCTGCAGTTCTGAACGATGAAATATTATTAACCTTAAACATTTTGGCTATTTCTATTAAAAACAACGGTCGTAGTCTTTTTCCACCAACATTAATGACGTATTTCATTGCAGAAAACAATCTTTTAGAAAAATGAGATGAATCCGGTATTAAGTTAATTAGCTTTTTGTCAAATTCCAATGAAAATGATGAGATTTTCTTTTCAATAGCTTCAGATTCTTTACTCATCAATAGCTTTTTTATCAATTACTTTTTTTATTTGAATTTCAGCGTTTTTAAGTTTTTTCTCACAATGATTTTTTAATAAACTTCCAATTTCATAATATTTTATTGAATCATCCAAACTTATTTTTCCATCTTCCATTAATTCAACAATTTTTTTTAATCTTTCAAACGCTTCCTCAAAAGAAAGTTTATCAATTTTTTTATCAAATAAATCCATTAGTCACTCATTTTTTTAATTTTAAAAAATAAAGCATTCTTACTTTTTTCTTTTTTTAGTATTTCAATGTTAATATTTTTCGTTAACTCTTCAATGTCATTTTCAGCATTAGGGTCATCAACATTGACCTCAATTGTGTCCCCTTTTGATATTGTCTTAATTTTTCTTGCAATTTTTAAAACGGGTATTGGACATTTTAATCCTCTAAGATCCAAAAAATTTATTTTTTTTGTCATAGTTCTTTTTCAAAAAATGATTATATATTTTTTAAAAACAATTGATAACATTTTTATTGTTAATTAGAATTATTTTAAATTTTATCAAAAGATATGAAACTTAAATTTAAATCAATATTTTTTCTTTTACTCTGTCTATTATTTTCTGGTGTTTCTGCTGAGAAGATAAAGGTTGGATCACTACAATATGGAAGTGTAAACTGGGAGCTTAAACTTATAAAAGATTTAGGTTTAGATGAACAGAACGGCTTTAGTTTAGAAATTATTGAACTTGCTAGCAAAAACGCTGCTGCAGTTGCTCTTCAAGGTGGTGCAGTTGACTTGATTGTAACAGACTGGTTTTGGGTCTCTCGGCAACGAAATGAAAAAAGATTGTTTGCATTTGTTCCGCATTCAATGGCAGCTGGTGGACTAATCGCTTCTAAAGACTCTAAAATATCAAATGATTTAGATTTAAAAGAAAAAAAAATTGGAATTGCAGGTGGTCAAGTAGACAAAGGTTGGTTGATTTTTAGAGCTTTTTATAAAAAGAAATACGGAACTGATTTAATCAAGATGAGTGATCAAATTTTTGGAGCACCACCTCTTTTAAATAAAAAAATTGAGCAAAAAGCTTTTGACGCAATTTTAACATATTGGCCATACCAAGCTAAATTACTAACAAACAATGAATTTGAAAAAGTAATCAGTATTAATGATATTTTAGGAGAACTCGGAATACCTAACGGAATGCCTGTAATAGGATGGGTTTTTAAAGAAAAATGGGCCAATAAAAATGGAAAGATTTTAAATAAATTCTTGGATACATCTGATTTAGCAAAAAAAATGATGCTAGAGTCTAATGATATTTGGAAAAAAATCAGGCCATTCATGAATGCTGAAAATGATCAAATTTTTGTTAATCTTCGTGATATCTATAGAGAAGGCATCCCCAAAAAAGAGTTTACTAAAGAGCAACTCAAAGGAACAGAAAAACTTTACTCCATATTAGCAGAAATAGGTGGTAAAGATTTAGTCGGAAATGCCAAAGTACTATCTCCAGGAACTTTTTGGGGTAACTAATAATGCAAGACATAAAATTTAATGCAATTTTGAGAATTGCCTCGGTTTTATTGTTTTTTCTTATCTGGCAATTGGCAAGTTTTTTATTAAGTGTTGAATTACTCCCAAGCCCAAAAAATGTTTTTCTAAAATTAATTGAGGAATTTTCTAGTAACGAATTGGTATTTCATACTTTTATTACGTTA
>JBJKUQ010000003.1:0-15585 GCA_045563015.1 Alphaproteobacteria bacterium
GGTGAATAAATTTTCTTTGGATTTACAACGTATTTTTTAAAATCTTCTGAAATAATCGACGGGGCGAAAGGCATCCAAAAGTCTCTATTTTTGATTTTCTTATTTATTATTTCAATTGTTGTTCTTGAGGCCTCAATGTGTAGTCCGCCGGATGTAAAGCTGCAATAAGATGTTTTTTTGCTAACTCAGTGCTTTCAAAACCCATTGTCATATAAGGTGAATAAATTTTCTTTGGATTTACAACGTATTTTTTAAAATCTTCTGAAATAATCGACGGGGCGAAAGGCATCCAAAAGTCTCTATTTTTGATTTTCTTATTTATTATTTCAATTGTTGATCTATTTTGCGGATTAGCCAGTATAGCTCTATTTCCTAGTGATCTTGCACCAAACTCCATAGGGCCACTATGTCTGCCTAAAATCATTCCCTTGGCGAGAAAATCTGCAATTTTTTCGTAATTTAATTTATTAATAACTTTGTATTTTTTTTTAAAATTATTTTTTTCGACCCACTCGTAAATTTCTTCATTTGTATACGATTTTCCAAGATAAGGTGTCATTTCAAAATTTATTTTATTATTTTTATTATTTTTATAGTTAAATTCGTATGCTGCTCCTATTGGTAACGATTCATCGCCGCCGCTTCCACACACAAAAAACTCTTTGACTTCTTTAAGTTCATGAATTTTCATATTTGCTTTTATGTTCATTGAAACACCACCTGAAAAAACTATACGGTCAATCTTGTATTTATTTATTGAGTTCTTTATCCATTTTGAAAGTAAGGTTTCAGTATATTCTTGAAGTGCACCAGCAATATTATCAAATCTATGGCCTTCAAATTCTTTTCTTAAAAACTCATAAATATTGTTAGGTTTGTATTTCCACTTAAAATTAATACCATCGACATCTAAAAGGTTTTCAAAAATTTTGAGTGCTTCATTGTAATATTTTTTTTTTGCATAAGGAGCCAGACCCATTACTTTATACTCATGTTCAGCTGGCTTCATTCCAAGCAACAAAGTAGTGTATCTATAAATTCTTCCTAAAAAAAATAAATTATGTTTAATTGCCTTAACTCTGGATATCTTATTATTTAATGCAATAGATATTGTTGCACTCAAGTCATCTCCATAAGCATCGGCTGTAAAAATTAAACACTTCTTATCTCTGAAAGGACTTGCCCAATAAGCATATGCTGCATGGCATTGATGATGTTCTATGTGATATATTATGTCCTCTGAAATTTTAAGGTGATTTTGAATTCCAAAATATATATTTTTTTTCACACTTGGCCATATATCCTTGCCATGATGATTAGAATTTCTATTAAATATTTTTTTCCATCCACCAGGATAAATATTAAAATCTGCTTTCTCTTTAAATATATTAAACCAATTAGTATTTTTTCCTTCATTTAACCTGGGGTACCAATATTTTTGTTGAGCAGTAACATGATCTTTTATTGAAAAAGAAGAATAATTCTTTGTTATCCATGGAATTGGACTAAGGCGATTAGAGGCAATTACAATGGCATCTAAATCGTTCCCTTTAATTTTATTTTTTTTCAGACAATAGTTTATTGCTTGCATAGGATAGCCTTCTTCGTTTTTATTTTTTGTAAACCTCTCCTCTGAAACCACGCTCACAATCTTTGAATCAATCATAAGAGCTGCTGTTGATAAATAACCAAAACCTATACTTAAAATTTTCATATTTCATTCAATTGATTAAATTTCATAATCTTTTTTTCCTCCAAATCTTCATCAAAGAAAAAACTTTGTCTATTTTTGCAGATGAAGAATCTAAATTTGATACAATCCACTTAGCTCTCATTAAATCATAATAAGTATCAACAGATAAGTTATACTTTTTCAAATTCTCTAATTTGTATCTAAAATTAAAAATTTTGAATCTTTTGGAATTCCTATAAAAATAATTAGTAATATGTTCTAAATCAAAAGGATCTTTTGTCAAACATGAAATTTCTTTCAACATTTTTAAAGAAATAATTTCAACTGCCAATCCTCGTGGAAAAGTTTTAACCATACAATTAGTAACAAGATCGTATTTTTTTTTTTTGTAAATAGAAATAAGTTTTTCTAAAATTTCAGGACAATGAAATGGTCTGTCCCCGCAAATTCGAGCAAAGGCTGAAAAACCAAAATATTCACAACAGTCAATAGCTCTTGAAACAACATCATTTAAACTTCCCCTAAAGTATTTAATTTTCTCTTCATTTGCAAATTCAATTAGTGGATCATCAACAGTTCTATTAGAAGTAACTAAAACTATTTTATAGTTTCCTTTTACCAGCTTAGCTCTATCTAAAACTCGACCTATCAAAGTTCTTTCCCCTATTAACTTAAAAGCTTTTTTTGGCAATCTTTTTGAATCAAGTCTTGAAAAAATTAGCAATCCAATTTGCAAATTAATCTAAGTCCTTTTCAAAAATAATACTACCTTCTTTGAGTTCTTTTTTTAATTTTCTTCCCAAAATCTTTTTCTTTAAATCAGGGGAGAATCCAAGTGCAGGTCGAAGTAGAATAAGGTCCTTATTATTTATAATTTCTCCTTTGTTTTTTTTTCTATTAACTGCAAATGAACGTCTTATATGATTATAAAATTTTTTTTCCGATTCAACTCTATTTCTTTGGTATTTACCGCATATTAATTCAACTTTTCTTATATTTTTTACAAGACTTTTCATTTCAGTTGGATCTGCAGAAATAGCATGATCATGAAAATCTTGATTTTCTTTTCTGTAAGTAAAATGTTTTTCAATTATTTTAGCTCCACTTGCCACAGCCAACTCACAAGTTTTCAAGTCAACGGTATGATCAGAATATCCAACTGGGCATTTGAACTTATCAATTAAAAACCTGATGTTATTTAAGTTGGTTTGTTCAATTGGTGTTGGGTATGATGCCACACAGTGCAAAATGGCAAGGTTTCCATCTTCCACAATATTGGGCCTTCTTTTTTTTATAACTTTTACAGCATCAGAAATTTCATTAATGGTTCCTAATCCTGTTGAAATGATAATTGCTTTGTTTGTTTTTGCCGCATAATCAATCAATTCATGATATGTTAAATCACCTGAAGAAATTTTTATTATGTCGGAAATGTCTACTAAAAGATCTATATCAGTTATGTGAAGTGGTGTAGAAAAAAATATGACATCATTTTTGTCAGCAATTTTCTTTAGTTCCTTAAACTGTTCATAGCTCAACTCAAAACTTTTTATTCTTCTTTTTCTTTCAATTTGCGTTGATGATATATAATTTTCCGTTTTAAAAGTCTGAAATTTTACGGCATCTACTTTACATTCTGATGCTCTTTTAATCATATCGCAAGCAAGATCAAAATTCCCTTCATGATTAACTCCAATTTCAGCAACAATAAATGTTTTATCAAGTTTATTAAAGTTAATTTTTTTCATTTTTATAATTTTTTAATACATCTTTTGCATAAAGTTTTGCTAAATTCCAATCAAATTTTGTGTAAACACCTAACGAGGCTTTTTCATCAAGACATATATGACCAATCTTCCTATCTGTTCTACTTTCTCTAAACATCTTTCCTCGTTTAATTGTAAAAATTCCTCCAGCCTCTTTGTATATTTCTTCTTTTTCTTGTTTAAGAAACTTATTTTTTTTTAAAGGTTCAATTCCTGCACCCTTATGCGAATAAAAAATATCCTCTTGAATTCTCATAGATATAACTCTGTCAGTGTTGAACACTCTTAAAGCATTTATTGCCATATCAATAAACTGAGATGTCCTAAATGGGTATTCTATATATAGAATAGTTATTACATTAAAATTATTGAGCTTGGAAGGCAGTTTGTTGAAAAGGTCAGTTAATGTTTTATCAAGGGAAACATTTATTGCAGCCAAAGCCCAATCTCTTTTAAAAACTTTTATTGAGTCTTTATACTTTTTTTTTACATGTTTTTCAATTGAATCACTTGGAGTAGTGATAACTATTTTATCAACACTTTTTGCTTTTATTGCCTCATCAATTGTCCAATCTATAAGAAATTTATTACCAATTTTCTTTAAAGCAAAGGAAGCTTTATCTAGTTCGGGACCTCTTGCAGGAATAACTGCTAAATTAGAAATTTTAGAGAGAGTTTTCGCCTTTTTTTTTAAGATCTTTGCCCTAGTAGAGAGAATTTTTTTTTCATTTGCTGATAAACTGTTTTTATGTTTTCTGTAAAAGAATAATGGTAAATTAATATTTTCAACACCGAAGTTATTGATAAATTTCAGCCAAATATCCCATCCATCCTGACAGTGGTAACTTTCGTCATATCCTTGTACTGCAATTAAACAATCTCTTCTTGCCATAGTGCAAGCACCATGAGCAGGCTGATCTAAAAGCTTAACATCTGAAAAATCATGCCTTCTTACTAATTCTAATATATTTGAATTTTGATCTACTATATAATAGTCAGGAAAAACTAAACCAAGTTCTGGGTTTTTTTCAAGTTTTGAGGACATCAATTGAAGAGCATTAGGATCCAAATAATCATCGGCATCAAGCCTCATGATATATTTTCCTTTTGCCATCTTAATTGCAACATTATTTGTTGCATTTAGACCAATATTTTTTTGAAAAACTATCGAAATTTTTTTTTCATTTTTAAATTTATTGATAACATCAAATGAATTATCCTTTGAATCATTGTCAATAATGATCATTTCAAAATTTTGTAAAGTTTGTTTCTGCACACTCTGGATCGCCTGCTTAAGATATTTACCGTAATTATGATTAACAATATAAACTGTTACTAAAGGATTTTTACTTTTCATTTCATTTATGAATTTTGTTCTAGAAATATTTTATTAGAAATAAAATTAAAGAAAAACTTTGAACTATCATTTGCTTTCAAATCTTTGGAAATAAATTCTTTAAAATTTTCTTTGTGTATTAATTCAAAGATCTGACTATCCTTAAATATCCAATCGTATATCTCTTTATTTGATTTATCTAATAATGAATTAATTGATGTGTTGAATCCTCTTTTTCTTTTATCATTCTTTACAGTCTCAGGAAGTAAATCTTTGTCTAAATTCCTCAAAAGCCATTTAGGATAACCATCCATTATTAAAAATTCATTAGGGATTGTATAAACGTATTCTATTAGTGACTGATCCAGAAAAGGGGATCTATTTTCAATAGAATACATCATCGAATTTAGATCATCAGAGAATAAAATGACTGGAACAACTTCCGATGAAAGTTCATTAATCATTCTATTTCTAAGAACATCAGGTGTGTAGAATTCTTCTTCAAAAAAATCATCAAAATCAAAATTAAATAAGCTAGCATATTGACTTCTATCCTGATAAAGATGTTTACGATATCCAGGGTTATTTAAAAAATTTGAGATATTTTTAATCAAGGGGTTATTAATATGTTTGCCATAACTATTTTCCCATTGGTTTAAAAGAAAGTCAAAATTTTTATTATTCTTCATTGAATATAACCAGTATGAATAATGATCATAATAACCTGTAAAAATTTCATCGGCTCCTGTACCAGAAATGGAAACTGAAAATCCGTTTTTCTTCATTTTTTCTGTTAAAAAATTATGAACATAATATGAAATTGTTGGTATTGGTGACTCAAAATATTTAGTTTGATTGTACATTCTTTCTAAAAAATTATCTGGAGAAGTTTTAATATTTACATGGTCTAAATCAAGGAAATCAACTAATAAATTAATATTTTCGCTCTCATTATACCTTTCATCAGAGTCAATTATTGAAAACGTTTTGACATCTACCCCATTTTTTTTTGCAATCGATACAAGTGTTGAAGAATCAATTCCACCACTAAGACAAAATGCAATTGGAACATCAGAACGTAATCTGATTTTCACAGATTTGTTAATTAGATATTTTATATTTTCTTGAATATTTCTTAATGAGTCTTTTTTTGGAGAATAATATAGTCTCCAATACTTTTTAATATCTATATTCATTTTACAATTTATTTCTAAATTAGACGATGGTTCTAATTCTTTTAAATTTTCAAAGAAAGATTCTCTTTTTTTAAACAAAGATCTGAATCCGTTATACATTCCACTTTTAATTTTATGAAGATTTGGTTTCATTCTTTTATTCATAAGAGAAAAAATAAATTTTGGCTCAGAACCAAAATAAAATGATCCATTTTGAAAGAAATAGAAAAAAGGTTTTTCACCAAACCTATCTCTACTACAAAATATTTTATTATTTTTAATATCAAATATTACAAATGCCCACATTCCTTCAAAAAACTTCACACAACTTTCTCCATATCTTTTAAATGCCTCCAAAATTACTTCTGTATCTGAAAGTGTCTTGAATTTATGATCTAATTTTATTAGCTTAGTTCTAATTTCAATATAATTGTAAATTTCCCCATTAAAAATTATTACTAAATTTTCTTTTAAAAAAGGTTGATTAGATCTTTTGTCTAGGTCCAATATTGATAATCTTGAATGAAGCAAATATACGTTATTGAGATTTTTTTCTTTGGTATAATTTTCATAACTATCTTGATTATCTGGTCCTCTTGACTTCATTAAAGATAAAGTTCTATTAATGGTATAATTATCAATAAAGTTTGGACCAATATAACCAGAGATTCCGCACATTTTTTTCTCTTTTATAAAATTCTATAATTGGGTTTCTAGTATAATTTACAATCAGCAATACCGACTGATTTGTTTTTAGTTAATTTTTTTATTTAAATTTTAATAAGATATTTATGATTAATTTTTCAATTTCGATTAACTTTATTTATCATAGCTACCGCGCTTCAACTATAATCATAAAAGGTCAAAGCAAACATCAACTTTCAGCATTGACTAAAATAATTGATATTAAAATTAGTTCAATCAAAGCATATAAATAACATAAATAATTATATTGTTCATTTTATGAACGTCAATAAATTTTTTAATGACTTTCTCAATAGTTTTAGGGTTTTATCATCCAAAATTAAATAAAATAAACTAGTATTCTATTTACGTATAAATGGAGCCACTTTTCTAATATAACCTTGATTTGGCATACAAATTGCCTAATTGTTATAATGAAGATTATTGATTGTTTTCCCTTCTTTAACGAGACTGACACACTAGAACTACGACTAAACTACCTGAATGATGAAGTTGATTATTTTATTATATCTGAATCTAATATAACGTTTACTGGAAAACCAAAGACATATAATTTTGAAAAATACTCTGGTAGATTTAAAAAGTTTTTTAATAAAATTATTTATATCAAGCATGAACCAGATACAACTGGTCTGGACTTTTCAATCAAGCATGATCATTACACGGAAATTTCGCCTCAAAGAGAGGTTGAAAAATCTCAAAGGAATTCAATTTTAAAGGAATTATATAATTTTGATAAAAATGATATTTTTTTATTATGTGATGTGGATGAGATTTGGAATATAGATTTAGCAAATGAATTTAAGGAGTACCCTAAACATGATTTCTTGTGCAGATTAGAAATGAAATTTCATTATTTCTATTTTAATTGCCTTGGAATTGGTAATAAAAATTCTAGATGGACTAAGGCTTTCTTTGGTAAAATTTCTAGATTAGAAGAATTTAACGATTTACATTTTATCCGTAATAGATTGGTATTACCCATAATAAAAGACGCTGGGTGGCATTTTTCATATTTATCATCTCCTAATAGCATATTAAAAAAAATTGGTTCATTTGCCCACACTGCATTTGATATTCCACGATTTAAAAATCTAAAAAATATTGAAAATTCAATGATGGATGCTAAGGATCCATTTAATAGAGAAGGTCATGATTGGAGTTTTGTATCATTATCAAATTATCCATACAAATTAAGAAAACATTTTTCCAAGTATTCAAAATATATAAAAAAACTAGAATCAGATTCTATAAATAATTAAATAGTACCATTGGTGCTCTCAAACTGCCATGAACCGAAGTTCAACGGATTTTGAACCCATTCCGTCCCTCTATAAGTCAATGTAAATGTGGGTTTCAAATTTACTAACACACACACTAACACACTTTTCTACTTAATCATTCATCTATGGAACAAGAATTGCTAATAAATTAATATGAAAGACAATGCCATTGGGTTAGTTAATGCCAAACACGGTAATTTTATGTTTTATAACTACGACGAATTTGTAGGCACAAGCATAAGAGAGTATGGTGAATGGTCAGAAAAGCTATTGCAAAAGATCTTATTATTAATCAATGAATCTGATTATGTGATTGATATAGGTTCTCATGTTGGTTTGATGACAATACCAATAGCAAAAAAAATTGGTGATAAAGGGTTAGTCTGCTCATTTGAACCACAAAAAATGATGTATAATCTTCAATGTGGAAACCTTGCTTTAAATAACATTAAAAATGTAGAAATTTTTAATGCTGCAATGGGAAAGTCCTCAGGAGTAATTTTTCTTGATGACATAGACTATTCAGAGGTTGGAAACTTTGGGGGTTTTGGAATTAAAAAAGATTATGATTTTTCAAAGTTTATCAAAATAACTAACAGAAAAAAAATGAAAGTAAAAATTAAGAATTTAGACCAATTTTTAACTTTAAAAAAGTGTAATTTAATTAAATTAGAAGCAGAGTTACTAGAAAAGGAGATTCTAGAAGGTGGAATTAAGTTTTTAGAAAAATTTAGACCAATTATAGTTGCAGAAAATGATCCAAAAAATCCATACGAATTAAATAAATATCTGATGTCTAAAAACTATAAACTTTTTTGGTTTGAATATAGATTTTTTAATCAGAATAATTATTTTATAAATTCAAATAATCATTTTAAAAGTTCAGGTAAATTTTATATATTTGCTTTTCCCAGAGAAAAAAAAATTGAAATCAATGATATGGTAGAGATTTTAAAACCTGATCAAATAAATACTAATTATAACAAAAACATAAACTTCTATTGAAAATTATTAGATGGTACCCCTAGTCCGACTCGATTAGAATTAACTAATTGTGTAAAAATATATACGGAATGAATATTGCAAACTTTCATTTATGAACAATTTCGTTGGGACAGTAAATGCTAGGCATGGTGCGTTTGATTTTTGTCACTTTGATGAATTTATTGGTCTCGCAATTAGAGAATATGGAGAATTTTCAGAATTAGAATTAAATATAATTCTAAAATTCATAAATGAAGGGAATATAGTTTTTGATGTTGGTGCTAATATTGGTTGTTTTTCTGTACCATTGGCAAAAAAAGTTGGTTCAAACGGAAAAGTATATTCTTTCGAACCTCAACCTTTTATCAATAAATTACTCAAGAAAAATATTCAGTCAAATAATCTTGATAATGTAAAAATTATGAAGGAGGGTTTGGGTTTAAAACAGCAAATATTAGAATTAGATGACATTGATTATTCAACTATAGGAAATTTTGGTGGAGTCGGACTCAAAACTGAAAACAATTCTTTTACTAAAATGAAATCTCAAAGAAAACACAAAGTTAAAGTAATAAAGTTAGATGAATTTCTAGATATTAAAAAATGTGATTTTTTAAAGATAGATGCCGAAAATATGGATCTAGAGGTTTTAAGAGGAGGGAAAAAATTCTTGCAAAAATTTAGACCAATTCTGTGGGTTGAAAATCTTAAACAATATCCAAATAAGGTAAACAAATTTCTTATAGAAAATAAGTATAAACCATTTTGGGCAACAACCATGCTTTATAATCCAGATAATTATTTTATTAACGATAATAATTACTTTTTAAATGTAGCAACTATTAATACTCTGGCAATACCAATAGAAAAAGATTCGTCATTTATTAATAGAAAGTGGTTAACTGAAATAGTTGATGAGTACACTCAACCATTAAATGCTTTAACTAAGTTAAGAAATCTTTAGTTTTTTTGATACCCAAATAATTTTCCTATCACATTTTTTGAATTTAAAGTAGTTTGAGTAATAAAATTATTTCTCCCAACTGATAACATAGTTACCTTGATGAACAAAATCTTTTGGGGTTTCATTATTTATCTTTATAAAAGGCATTTCCTTTTTAATTTGATCTAGAGATAAATAATCACCTTGAAAAATAGAATTTTTCTTGCCAGAATTCATTGTTAAATATCCTCTTTTTGACTGCTTAATAACTTTTCTTAAATATATTTGTTGAAGCTTACTAGGTAATTCAGAAAAGGCATAATTGCTAATTACTAAATCAAATTTTTCTTCGCCATTAAAATTATTTATATGTAAAGTTTTAAAAGAATTTCTTATTAAGTAATTATCAATATATTTTTCACAAAAAAGTAGTACTTCCTTTAAATCAAAAAAATAGTAATTAGAGAAATCTACAAATTGATCAAAAATTAAAAATTGACCTCCATATCCCGTTCCTATTTCAGCAATTTTTTTAAATTTTTTTTTTCTAAATAATTTTAATATATCAGATAAAACTTTAGTATACCTCAATGAAGAAGGACTTATATGCCCTACATCTTTATATTCAACTAAGTTTGAACCACCTACCAAATCATTAATCTTCACATTATTAATTTTTTTTATTAACCATGGGGTTTGTTTTTTTATTATTTTTAAATATTCAGAACCAAGTTCTTTAGATACATGTTCTAAAACATGCCTGTAAATATTATTTTGTTTAAAATTTTTAAATAACTCTTCATTATTTAAGCACTGATTGACAAAATCTCTGTACTCAATCATTCCAGGAATTGCTGAATATGTTTTTACCACAATCTAAACTTACAAAAGGTATTGCAAAAGTACAATAAAACTTATGTTTATTATTTTATTTTTGAAAAATCTTTAGATGATTTATACCTCTAGTCCGATTTGAAAGGACATGATTCAGAATTCAACGGACTTTTAATCAGTTGTGTTGGGTCTAAGTCCCTTGACTAAATTAAGTTTTATAAATGGTGTCAATGTTTTTTTCTTAAATCAATTAATTATGCAGAATATTAGTCAGTTTTTTTTCAAGGTTTTTACTTATTATTTTGATACCCTTTTGGTTAGGATGTTTTCCATCATTTAAATTTAATTCAGCATTCAGAGCCACACCATCTAATAAAAATGGTAAAAAAGAAATTTGAAATTCTTTTGCAAGTTCAGGATAAATCCTATCAAATTTATTTTTATATTCGTTTCCTAATGCTTCTTGAGATAGCATACCTGCTAGAAGAATAGTTATGTTTCTTTCTTGCAAAATTTCTAGAATTTTATTTAAATTTTGTTTTATTAAGGAAGGTTTGATCCCTCTTAACATATCATTAGCTCCTAGACATAATATAATAATATCTATGTCTCTTTTTTCAATCAACCACTTTAATCTGTTTAGTCCACCAGATGTTGTGTCTCCAGATACACTGGCATTAATGACATTTACATCAAATCCTTTTTCTTTAAGACTTTTTTCTAAAATAGTTGATAGATGAAATTTTTTTTCAAGTCCATAACCAGACATTAAGCTATCACCAAACAATGCAATTTTTTGGTTACAATAAACTTTTGTTGGTATAAAGTTTAGACCAATAATCAATATAAAAAGAAATCTAAAAATGAAAAAATTATATAAACTAGATAACATTAATCTTAATTACAACATTAATGGAAATGATATCAGAGTTTTAAAAAATATAAATTTTGAAATAAAAAAAAATGAAAGAGTAGCTTTGACCGGTGAAAGCGGTTCAGGAAAAACAAGTCTTTTGATGCTTATGTCTGGTTTGGAAAACCCTTCAAAAGGATCACTTATTTTTGAAAATAAAGATTTTTCAAAAATAAGTGAAGAGCAAAAAACCACAATAAGGAAAAAAAAAATTGGTTTAGTGTTTCAGCAATTTTACCTAATACCAAATTATACAGCTCTTGAAAATGTTATGTTTCCAATGCAAATAAATAAAATTAAAAATGAAAAAGAAAAAGCCTCTTTGATTCTTTCTGATATTGGTCTAGATAATCGAAAAAATAATTTACCTTCTGAGTTATCTGGTGGAGAGCAACAAAGAGTGGCAATTGCCAGGGCAATTTCATTTAATCCAGAAGTTATTCTAGCAGATGAACCTACTGGTAATTTAGATATAAAAAATACAGAACTGGTTTCTAATTTACTATTAAATTACACTAAAAAAAAAAAAATTAGTTTATTTCTGGTAACTCACAATATTAATTTAGCGAAAAAGTGCGATAGAGTTATAAATTTATTCGATGGTCAAATAAAAAATTAGGTATGTATTTCTCAAAGAATTTTCAATTTCTAATAAAAGAATTAAATAAGAATAAATCAAAGATTTCAAAAGTCTTTTTTACAATATTTATTAGCTTACTAATTTTTTCTTCAGTTACAATTTTAAAAAATTGTATTGAAAATGAAATTAGAGATAATGCAAGAGTTTTTCTTGGAGGTGATTTAGAGCTATCTAAAAAAAACACAGCTTTAAATTATGAATTTTTAGATGAATTAAAAGATAAATTTTTAATGACGGAGGTTATTGAGTTTACTTCCATTATAAGAACTACAAATGAGGAAAGCAAAACAACAAGAATAAAAGTAATTGATAATTTCTATCCACTTCTTGGGAATGTAAAAGTTGAACCTGCAAATTCACTGAGTTTACTCAAAACAAAATCAGATTCTATTTTGATTGACAAAACAACAAAAAATAATCTTGATTTAAAAATTGGTGAAAAAATAAGAATACAAAATAATTCATTTGAGGTCATAGGTGTAATTGAAAGTTTACCGGATATTGGAGGTTTCTTTCTTTTTGGAGATCAAGCTTTAATAAACAAATCAGGCTTTAAGAATCTACAAATCAATAATCTTGGAAGTTTTATAAATTTCAAATATAAAATGATAAAAAAGGAACATAATTCAGAATTATCAAAAAAAATTAGTGAAAATAAGGAAATTATAGTTAAGTATCCAGAAAACGTTAGTCAGAATCTAAAAAGAACTATTGAGAATTTTATTTATTTTCTCTCCATTATTGCAGCATCAGCTATTCTAATTTCAGGAATTGGTTTAAAAAACTCACTTTATTCATTTCTTAGTAATAATCAGTTAAAAATTGCCATATATAAATCAATGGGAATAAATTCCAATGACATTAAAACTTTATATTATGGACAAACTCTTATAATTTTGGTTTTTTGCTCTCTAATTTCATATACTTTAGGTTTATTAATAATTTTTTTTATAGATTATAGTTTTTTAAACTTTCTAAATATTGAGTTAAAGATAAATTTTAAAATTACTGAATACTTAATTATTCAATTTTTTAGTATTATAGTCTTTTTTATATTTGCCAAACCAGTGGTAGATAGTATTGATCAAATTAAAGTTGCAAATTTATTCAGAAACAGCAGTACTCACTTAAATTTAAATTATACTAGAAAATCAGTTGTAGAAATTAGTACTTTGCTAATAATTTTTGTTTTCTTTTTCTGTATTTTAAATGTAAAACCCCAACAAACAGTTGTATTTTTTTTCTTTTTTATAGTTATTAGTTTTTTCTATTATTTTTTATCTAAATTCTACATTTTGATTTTGAGTAAAATGAAAAACATAAAAAATTTACTTCTAAACATGGGGATTAAAAACATAAAAGCTTATCGTAGTCTAAATTCGATGATGATAGTAACTATGGGATTGGGAATGACTACATTATTTTTTCTAGGAATTTTATCTTCTAATATTAATAAAGAACTGAATACTTCAATACCAAAAAATGCTCCACATTATTTTTTTTTAGGAATACAGGAAAATGAATTGGAATTGTTTACAGAGCAAATTCATGAAATTGATTATAAAGCAAAACAAATAGTTGTACCCATGATATCTGCAAGAATAGAAACTATAAATAATAGAAATCCAAAAGAATTAATAGATGAAAAGAATAAAAGTTTTTGGTTTATTAATGGCGAGAGAAGAATATCTTGGTCCAAAAATCCCCCAATAAATAACCCGGTTGTTAAAGGTAAATGGTGGGATAAAGATGAAAAAAATAAATTACAACTTTCCTTAGATTACAAAGTCGCTAATGATCTGAAATTAAAAATTGGTGATTCTATGACATTTAATATTTTTGGTAATGCAGTTACAGGAATTATTACAAATTTTAGAAAAGTAGATTATAGGGACTTAAAAATTAATTTTGCAATTTTATTTAATCCCAAATATTCATCAAACATTCCTCATGAATTTATGTCTACTGTAAAATTTGAAAATGAGGAATTAGTAAACCTAAGTAATTTATTAAGAAAATTACCAACCATCACCTATATAAAGTTATCTGAATATATAAATAAAACAAAAAAATTTTTAAACAGCTTATTTATTGTGAGCATTCTAATATCAGTAATGGTAATCCTAATTGGACTCATAGTGATATCAAATGCTTTAAGTGTGATTGGAAATCTAAAAGTTTATCAAAATCTTGTTTTCAGAATTCTGGGTTTTGAGAAACTAAATGTTTTTAAAATGATTATATTTGAAACCCTGATATTATTTATACCTATAATTATTTCTTCGTTAATATTTTCAATTATATTTTCCTACTTTTTTGTAACAAATGTTTTTAGTATTGACTGGTATTTTCCCATTTTAGTTACTTTGATTATTGCAATTTTATTTATGTTGGTGTTTGTTATGACTTTATTAATTTCAAACAGAAAGTATTTAAATTTTAATACATACTATTTATTGAGAAATGGATAAATGAAGAATTTTATGTTACTCCTAGTCCGACTCGAACGGACATGAACCAAAGTTCAACGGATTTTGAATAAGTTGCGTTTGATTGTAAGTAGTTGATTTTAAAACATAAAGTTTTTTCTATCAAACTCTTCTATCAAACTTTTTTTTCAAAATAGCTAAGAATGTCCCTATGAATGTTAAAGCATTACTTCAAAATGTTTGCTGTAGCTTAGTTGGTTAGAGCCTAGGTTTGTGGGATAGGATGTTGGAGGGGCAAATCTCCTCAGCCCCCCTATTCAATTAAATTAATAAAAATTTTACTGACAATTTTCTATATCTACTTTTGTTTCTAAAAATTCATCTCCATTGTAATTATTTTTAACACCTTTTATTATAGAAGCATCTTCGAAATCAAAGCCAGTACTTATTCTTATATACTTATCATCAATACATTTTTTATGAGACGGATCGAACCCTACCCAACCTAAATCATTTATAAAAATTTCTACCCATGCGTGAGTGGTATTTTCACCTGAAACTGTTTCTTCTAATAAAAAACCATTAATATATCTGGCTGGGAGTTGGTTAAACCTTGCCGCGCTAATAAGAATGTGAGCAAAATCCTGACAGACACCTTTTTTTTGCTTCAAAGCATCCTTTGAACTAGTAGATGTTGTAGTTGACCCACTTACGTATTTGATAGAGTTTGAGACTATTAAATTAAGTTTGTGAGCAAATTCTATTTGGTTTTTATTATTTTTTTTTGCATTTACCGACATTTTCTCTATGTTTTTGCACGGTTTAGTTAAGTTTGTTTCTCTAAGAAAACAAAGCGGATCAACTTTTTCTTTCAAACCTTTTAC
>JBJKUQ010000004.1:0-55386 GCA_045563015.1 Alphaproteobacteria bacterium
CCGGTAGTTACACAATAAGTAATCTGTCGGGGATTAGTATAGCCGATGGAAGTGGCGGCGCCGCTTCTAACTATACACTTACTGGTGGAACGCATAACTTTACGGTTAATAGACGTGTTGTCTCAGTCCAAGGAAGTAAAACATATGATGGAAATACCACTATAAGCACAGGTAATATTACATCAGTTACTGGTACAGTTGGTTCTCAAACTCTTGTAATTAGTGGGGGAAGCGGTACTGTCTCCGCAGCTAATGTTGCTACCTACTCTAGTGCTGCTATAAATGAAGGCACCTTGACATTAGGTAATGGTGCAAATGGTGGCCTAGCAAGTAATTATACTTTAACTGGTCATGCATCTAGTTCATTCCAAATAAATCAAAGAGTACTTAATTCATCTGGAAGTCGAATTTATGATGGGAGCACAACAGCAAGTTCAAGTGACTTAACTTTAAGTAATTTAGTAGGATCGGAAACATTAACTTTATCGGGTAATGGAACACTCGCTAACGCGAATGTAGCGACAAATAAAAGTGTAACTCTCAATACATTATCGATTGCTGATGGATCAAATGGTGGTCTTGCAGCAAACTATATTTTGGCTGGAGGGACACATCAATTATCAGTAACTCAAAGAGTTTTAAATGCTACAGGAACTCGTCTCTATGATGCCTCAACAAATGCTAATTCAAGTGATTTAAGCCTTGGAAATTTGGTTGGATCTGAGACATTGGTGTTAAGTGGGGAGGGAACTGTCGCAGATAAGAACGTTGCAACTAATAAAACAATAAGTGTAGGCACACTTAGTCTTGGAAACGGCGGTAACGGTGGGTTAGCAGCGAATTATACTTTATCAAGTGGAGCGCATTTATTGAGAATTAACCAAAAACCAGTAAACATAACCGGTACTCGAACTTATGATGCAACAACCACTACTTTGCCAACAAATTTAAGTATCGGAGGACTAGTTGGTGGAGAGACAATATCTTTGACTGGTCAAGGAACAATTTCTGACCAAAATGTCGGTTCCGGAAAGACAATTACACTTAATACTTTAACATTAAATGATGGTAGCAACGCAACGCACCTTGCATCAAATTATACCTTCACTGGTGGCACTCATACCTTTAATGTTACTAAAGCTCCATTATCAATATCTGGCTCTCGTCAATATGATGGAACTGTTAATTTTGATAATTCAATAATTAGTATTTCAGGATTACAAGATAGTGAATCATTAACGGTTGACGATGATATTAATACTAATAATGTAAACGTTGGTTCATATAATACTGGATCAAGTAATTTGCTAGTTACCAATGTCAATAATTCACACATTACATATAAAAAAATAGACAGTCATAGTGGAAATGGCACTCAAGTTAACTGGCCAGGAACATCTAACCATCAACTTACTCCAGTTTCTGGGGAGTCAAAAGAAGATTTCACCCAAAGAGCTCTTGAATTAATGAATACAACAGGATCGGGAATAGCTTACTTTGTAATGACATATTCTGATAATACAAAGACAACAATATCATCGGCAAAGGCAAAAGCTAGTGCAAGTGTTGTTGGTTCTAGTTCAACAGCAAAAGATCTGTTTACGATAGCAGCTAATGAGTCAGCCATTGAAACTGCAACAAGTAAAACTGCATCTGATTATGGAGCAGGGTTTCGACTTACAAATGGAACTGGATTAGCTTCAAATTATAGCATTACAAGTAACTCATTCGATATAACTCCAAGATGGGTAACTTTATCAGGAACCAGAAGCTACAACGGTACAACTACTGTAAGCAGCGGTGATTTAACAATTGGTAATCTTGTCGGTAGTGAAACACTAAATTTAAGTGGTTCCGGAACGGTTGTATCTAAAGATGTTGGTTCTAATAAATCTGTAACTGATGTTTCATTTGCTCTTGCAAACAATGCAGGATTAGCGGCTAACTATACGATAGGAACAAAAACATTTAATATTACGAGACAAGCCATAACTATTGATGGTTCAAAGGTCTATGATGGAAATACTAGCGTTTCCAACTCAAACATATCGACATTTAATGGATTAGCCCTTACTGAAACTTTAACAATAAATGGTACCGCTTCAATTGCAGCACCTCAAGTTGGAACGAATAAAACGCTAACCCTTGGTACATTGTCTTTAGCCGATGGTACTAACGGAGGAGAGGCATCAAATTATTCTTTAACAAGTGGTGAACTAAATGTAACAGCTAGGCCTATTACGTTATCTGGTAGTCGTGTTTATGACGCTACAACAACCGTGAGTAATTCTGATCTTACAACATTTAATAATATTGTCTCAGGAGAAGCTCTGGCAATTACAGGTTCGGGTACAGTTGCTGATCAGAATGTAGGAACAAATAAAAATGTAATGCTTGGGACATTAGCCTTAGCTAACAATACAGCTAGTGCATCAAATTACAGTCTCAGTTCAGCAACTTTAAATATTACACAACGACCATTGAATATAACGGCAACTAAAGCTTATGATGGAAATACAACAATTACGTCTGGTTCTGTTACTTTGTCTAATCTATCTGGAGGTCAGACAATAAATACATCGGGAAGCATTACAACAAATTCAGCTAATGTTGCTTCTTATGAAACATCAGATATTACTGTTAGTTCATTATCACTTGCGGACGGAACTGGAGCAGCTTCAAATTATACTTTATCTGGCGGCACTTACTCGGCATCTGTAACTCAAAAGGTATTGGGGCTTACTGGAAGTAGAGTTTATAATGCAACAACTACGGCAAGTTCGTCGGACCTAAGCTTAACAGGCTTAGTAGGTTCAGAATCACTCACATTAAGCGGAAGTGGAGCTCTGACTTCATCAGCAGTTGGAACTGGAAAAACGATTACGCTGAATACATTGGCGATTTCTAATAATACGGGCCTTGCTTCAAATTATAACTTGTCAGGAACAGCAACAATGAACGTAACAACAAGAGCTGTTACTGCCACTGGGTCAAGAGTTTATGACGGAACGACAACCATAAATGGAACGGACTTAACAAATATCAGCAATTTAGCAGGAAGTGATACATTAAGCCTAACAGGTTCTGGAAGTGCCACTGCAGATGTAGGAAATAGTAAATCAGTTACACTAGGTTCTCTCGCCTTAGCAAGTGGAAGCGGAAATGCATCGAATTATTCCTTATCCTCAGCAACTGTAAACATAACTCAACGTCCATTAGACTTAGAGGCTTCAAGAATTTACGATGGAACAACGACAATAAGTGGGTCTAATTTTTCAACTTTTAGTAACATTGTCAGTGGTCAAACATTATCTGTAACAGGTTCGGGAACAGTTTCATCAGCCAATGTTGGAACTGGAAAAAATGTAACATCAGTGAACCTGGCTTTGGCTAACGGAAGTGGATCCGCAAGCAATTACTCAATTAATTCTTTGGCCGCAGAGATTACAGGAAAGCCAGTGACTATCTCAGGTTCACGACTTTACGACAGCACAACAACAGCGAGCAGCTCAATTCTTACTGTAACTTCAGGTGTAAGTGGTGAAAGTCTCTCATTGACAGGCTCGGGTGTTTTGGGAGCGGCAAGCGCTGGGACACAAACAATAACAAATAACAATACACTTGCCGTAGCTGATGGAAGTGGAGGATTGGCTAGTAATTATACCTTAAGTGGAGCTACAATAAATGTAACCATAATTCCTAGAACTTTAAATGTTTCATTATCCAGAGAATATGATGGAACAACTTCTGTTTCTGGTTCCTCATTAACACCTACATTTGATAGCCTTCAGGGAGGTGAAACGCTTGCACTATCGGGGACAGGTTCCGTTTCAACTGCTAATGTAGGAAGTTCTAAAGCGGTAAGTTTGGGATCAATAGCCCTTGCTGCTGGTTCAGGAAATCCAAGCAATTACACACTTAATTCAGCGACAATGAATATAACACAAAGAGTTATTAATCTTGATGGTATTAGAGCTTATGATGCTACAACGAATGTTCTTGGTTCAGATATAAATACATTTGGAAACATCGTTTCAGGTGAAACTTTAACAATCTCTGGCACAGGTTCAGTGGGAAGTAATTCTGTAGCGATGAATAAAGCAATTACTATTGGTTCATTGTCATTAGGAAATGGTTCAGGCTTAGCAAGCAATTATACTTTGACAGGAGGAACTCACACTTTTGATATTTCACCTGTTTCTGTAAATGTAACTGGGAGCAGACAGTATAACGGAACAAATGTCATAGATAGTTCTGACTTATTGTTAACAAACCTATTAACAGGTGAAACTGTGAGTTTATCTGGACAAGGAACGGTAGTTTCTGCTGATGTTGGGGCTAATAAAACGGTGACTTCTGTAAATCTAGCTCTTACAGGTGCAAATGCAGGTAACTACACCTTAAATAGCTACACAACAAGTTTTGAAATTTTACCGAAAGTTATCAATTTGACAGGAACAAAAGTTTATGATGGTCTTACAACTGTTCCAAACGCTAGTTTAACAGTTACGACTGGTGTTAGCGGACAAAGTCTGGATCTCAAAGGTTCAGGTTCTGTAATCTCTGCTGCCACAGGTAATGGAAAAACAATATCAATTGGAACTTTAGAACTTGACTCCACAGGGTCAGGGTCTGACAGTAACTACACACTTTTGGGGGGAGCCCACACATTTAACGTGACGGCAAGGCCGCTAACATTTTCCTCATCCAGAAATTATGATGGAACAACAACGGCGAACACCTCTGGTTTAACTTATGCGTTTAGTAATTTAGTTTCAGGTGAAAGTCTGGTTTTATCTGGTTCGGGAACTGTTACGGCTAAAGATGTATCAGGTGGAACACAAAACATCACCCTTGGAACTATAACTTTAGCTGATAATACAGGAGTAGCTTCAAACTATTCATTAACATCCGGAACTATGAATATTACTCAAAAGCAGGTCAATCTAACTGGAACGAAAGTTTATGATAATAACACAACACTAAATAACTCAATCATATCAGTTACATCAGGCCTAGTTGGTTCAGAAACTTTAAGCCTAAGTGGTGAGGTAGTTACAAACTCTAGTAATGTTGGAACATATCTAGCCAGTGCTAATCAGTTAAACTCTGGGTCGACTAATATAGCTCTTACGAATGGTTCAAATGGAGGGCTGAGTAATAATTATACGATCAACGAAGGAACTTATACCATTACACAGAGACCTATAACAATATCAGGTACTAAAGTTTATGATGGTGCACAAACGGTAAGCGCAGGAAATATAACAACATTTAATAATACAGCTGGAGGGCAAACTCTTGCAGTTTCTGGTAATACCTCATTTCTTGAATCCCAAAGTGTGGGGTCTGGTAAAACAATAAACCTTTCTGGATTGACATTAGGAAATGGAACTGGTGTTGCAAGTAACTACAGCTTGAGTAGTGGAACTTTTAATGTAACTGCCCGTCCGGTAACATTAACAACAAGCAGACTTTTTGATAATACTAAGAATGTTGATGCTACTAACCTTTCAGTAACATTTAATAGCTTAGTCGGTTCTGAAACTTTGTCACTGTCAGGTTCAGGCTCTGTATCCTCAGAAAATGTAGCATCAGGTCAACAATCAGTTACCTTAGGGACATTATCATTAACAGATAATACAGGAGTTGCATCAAACTATTTGTTATCCTCGGCTACCTTGGATATAAATGCCAAACCTATTTCTTTAAGTGGGTCTAAAGTTTATGATGCATCAGCGACAGCTGCATCGAGTGCTCTTACAATTTCTGGAACAGTGGGTGGACAAACACTTACATTAACTGGAAATGGAACATTGTCTGCAGGAGCTGACGTAGGAACTAACAAAACAATTAATACTTCAGGTTTGACACTGGGGAACGGATCAGGTGGTACTGCGGGTGTAGCAACAAACTATTCATTGGTTGGCGGGGCCTATCAAATGACTGTTACTCAAAGACCAGTAACAATTAGTGGATCAAGGTTTTATGATTCAACAACAACTGTAAATAGCTCTGACATAAGTGTATTTACTAACAGAGCAGGAGGACAAACATTATCAATCACTGGTTCTGGAACAGTTGCAACTGCTATTGCTGGTTCAAGTAAAACGGTCACGTTAGGTACTTTAACGTTAGCTGATGGAACAGGTTCAGCCTCAAATTATTCACTTTCTTCTGGTACGTTTGATGTAAATTCTAGACAGGTTAATATATCAGGTTCGAGAGTTTATGATGGAACAACAACGGTTAGTGGTTCAGACCTTGTCATTACAACTGGTGTAGGCAGTGAGATTCTAACTGTTACTGGTTCAGGAAGTATAGCCAGTGCAAATGTTTCTAATAATAAAACAGTTACTACTGGGACATTAGCACTGGCTAGTGGGAGTGGTAATGCTTCTAATTATACAATTGGTTCTATTACATTAAGCGTAACTAAAAGGTCTGTTAATACAGATTTTGAAAAAATATATGATGCTAGCACAAATATTTTAGCAACTAATTTAAAAACCAATGGAATTACTAACACTGTACTTAGCCATTCACTTTCAGTTAGTGGGACTGGTTCAATTTCAACAACTGGTGTTGGAATTGATAAACCTGTATCAGTGGGTACGTTAAGCTTATCTGGCGCACAATCATCAAACTATACATTATCTAGTGGGGTGCATACAGTTGATGTTTCTGCAAGAACAGTTAATGCAAGTGGTTCAAGGCACTATGATGGAACAACAATAGCCAGGGCAAATGACTTTTCAACCTTTAGTAATTCTGTCGGTAGTGATACGATTACTCTATCTGGGTCTGGTTCAATTACTTCATCTACGCCTGGTTCTAAAGGTGTTACAATTGGTTCACTTAGATCTGCTCATCCTAATTATATCCTAGGAAATGCAAGCCTGACAGTTACAAAACGTCCTGTTAGTTTAATCGGAAGTCGTTTTCTAGGGGGGTCAACAGATATTAATGCATCAGAACTAAGTTTTAGTAATTTAGCTAGTTCTGAAACATTAAATTTATCTGGAACTGGGACTATTCCAGTTATGCAAGTAGGACCTCATGATTTTAATTTATATACTTTGGTTATGAGTAATGGTTCGGGATCTACTTCAAACTATACTTTCTCTGGTGGAAGTTTCTTATTTAGGATACTTTCACCTTTTCCTCCAAAGTTTTCTAAAGCAGGCGTTTTAAGAATTTTGAATTCTTCAATGAAGAATGGTAGGAATAGAAAACTACTACCATCGAGAACATCGCATAAATCAGTACCTGCTGTGTCTGAAAGGTTTTCACTTTCTACACCAGATCAAACTATTAGTGTTAATCCATGTGTTCTTCAAAGTGGTCATTGTGATTAAAAATCTCGTATATAATCAAATATTATATTAATTATTTAAAGAATAATAATAAAATATCGCATTTAGCAGATAATGAAGTACCCATCTTTTATGCCTCACATAAATAAAAAAAGATTTTTACATTCTTTTTGTTTTTTTTGAGATACTAATATTAAGAATGTTTAATGAATTAAAAAAAAAAAAAATTAGGGGTTGGTGTTTTTTTGACTTTGCAATTTCTAGCTACCCAACATTAATAATTACTTTTTTTTATGGTGCATTTTACGCAAATAAAGTTGCAATAACACCGGAGATTGGGACTACTAACTGGGGTTTTTCTGTTTCAATAGCAAGTATTTTAAGCTTTCTTTTGTTTTCAGTAATATTAATTCAAGGAAGACTGTTGGTAAGTAAGCTTAAAATAAGATTTTTTAAGGTTTTTTTCTACATTTTATGCCTATCTACAAGTATCTTGTATTTTTTTGATCAAGGTATAAATGAGCTAATTCCATTAATTTTTTTGGTTGTCTCTTTGATTTCATTTGAGGTAATAAACTTTTTTTACAATTTATCACTTCATAAAATTGTTGAGAAAAATAAAGAGGGTTTAATTTCAAATTTAGGTTGGGCCTTTGGATATTTTGGAGGGTTGTGTTCTCTTGCTATTATTTGGCTCTTATTACAAATAACTCATGATAATGATTACAGGATCTTTGATGTTTCAGTTTTTTTATTAATTGGACCGTTCGTTGCTTTGTGGACAATTATCTTTGGGTCACAGCACTTTAAAAATTTTTCAAAAGAATCATTCAATATACCTAAATTGAATGATTTTTTCGAAAATCTAAAAATTAAAAGTATCAAATGCTTTTTCTTTAGTTATTTCTTCTTTAATAATGCAGTAATATGTATTTTTGCATTTGCAAGTATGTTTGCCGCATTTTTATTTGGTTTATCAGAAAAAGAGATTTTAATTCTTGGGGTTTTTATTAATTTGTCAGGAATTATTGGTTGTATATTTTTAGGGAATTTAGAAGATAAGATTGGTTCCGAGATAACTGTACTAATTTGTATAATTGGACTTTTAGTCATGACGCTTATTTTATTTTTTTTACATTCATATTTATTTTTTTGGATAATTTCATTAATGATTGGTTTTTTTATTGGCCCTATTCAGGCTGCTAGTAGAAGTGTTATGGTTAAAAGTTTTAAACAAAAGAATCAATTGTCAGCATTCTGCACTTACTCTATGTTTGGAAATATTTCCGCTATTCTAGGTCCTTTTTTAGTAGGGCTAATAATAGAAATTTTTGATGACATACGCTCAGGTCTTCTTGTGATTCCCGCTTTTTTTTTAATCTCTTTGATACCTTTTGCTGCAAAAAAAATTAATGTTTAAAATGTCTATATCCAGTAAAAATTAATGGAATTTTATTCTTTTCTGCGGCTTTAATAACCAGTTTGTCATTAAGTGAACCCCCAGGTTGGATAATAGCTGAAATATTTGATTTTGCACAAATTTCTATAATATCAGGAAAGGGAAAGAATCCATCAGAAGCTAAAACAGGATTAACTTTATTAAAATTATTATTCATTTTGAAAATAGCCTGTTTTGCAGAGTCAACACGGTTTGTTTGACCTACACCAATTCCAACAGTTGATAGATTATTAGCTAAGACAATAGCATTAGAATTAACAAACTTTGCTACAGTAAATGCAAATAGTAAGTTATTGATTTGTTTTTCAGAGGCTTTTGTAATTGTTTTTGTTGATAATTCTTTTTTTGTAATTTTTTTATTATCTTTTTCCTGAATTAATATAAAATTACCGGATGATCTTAGTGATATAGGATTTTTTTTAGAATTTTTATATTTAATAATAATTATATTCTTTTTTGTAGAGAGAATATCTAGCGCAGTTTTGTCAAATGACGGAGCAATAACTACTTCAGTAAATAATTTAATAATTTCTTTTGCAGTTTTAGTCTCTAGTTTTTTATTAAATGCTATAATTCCACCAAAAGCACTAACAGGATCACATTTAAGTGCATTCTTATAAGCTTGTTGTTGATTATTATCTAGAGAAACACCACATGGATTTGCATGCTTAACTATTGTACAATTTGTAACAGAAAATTGTGTTGAAAGTTCTAATGCTATTTCCATATCGAAAATATTGTTATAGGACAAATCTTTTCCTGAAATCTTTTCAATGCTATTATTACCAAAGTTATAGGCAGATGCTTTTTGATGTGGGTTTTCCCCATACCTTAAGTCTTGTATTTTTCTTAAAGGGATTGAGGTTTTTTGATTTACCAGAAGATCAGTTTCTTTTGACATCCAACTAGCTATGAGTGAATCATAGTAAGCTGTGTATTGAAAACCTAATTTTGCTAGCTTTTTCCTATAATCTAAATTTATATGATTTTTATTGGATTCTGCTTCTTTAATGAATGGTTCATATTGGTCTGGAGAAGTTAAAATGGATACATTTTGATAATTTTTGGCAGAACCTCTGATTAATGTAGGGCCTCCAACATCAATATTTTCAATACATTCCTGATGTTTGATACCTTTTTTTTGATAAACATCTTCAAAGGGATAGAGATTAACAACAACTAATTCAATTGGGCTTATATTTAGTGCTTTTATTTGAGATAAATGCTTCTTATTATTTTTTGACAGGATTGCACTATGTATTTTCGGGTGTAAAGTTTTAACTCTTCCATCTAAAATTTCTTTAGAGTTAGTATGTTTTTCAATTTTATTTAATTTGAGCAGAGGGTTTAATTTTTTCAGATGTTTATATGTCCCTCCGCTACTAAGAACTTCTATTTTATTTTTGTAAAAATATTCAGCTAATTGTTCTAAATTTCGCTTATCAGAAACGGATACTAATGCTCTACAAATTTTAATTTTTGACATTTTTCTGCATTTCCGGAAGTAGTTTTGTGAATAAATTAATAGATTCTTGAAACTTATTCTTTTCAATTAACGAAATCAACTTATCATAATCTTTAAATGATACTTTAAAAATTCTGTCAGTAGTAGACAAAATTCCATCAATTTTAGTTTTTTTAACTTTCTCTTCTTTAAAGAAAAGTTCCTCACTAATTTTTTCGCCTTTTCTAATACCTGTATATTCAATCTTTATATTTTTATTATTTTTTCCTGACAAGAGAATCATTCTATCTGCTAAATCTTTAATAAAAACAGGATCACCCATTTCCAGAATAAAAATTTCACCATTCTTAGTATTCTTTATTTGTGATGATATTAAAACCAGTTCAACAGCCTCACGTATTGTCATAAAGTATCTTTGAACTTTGGGGTCGGTTATTGTGATAGGACCACCTTTTTTTATTTGATCCTCAAAAAGTGGGACGACTGAACCAGTTGAACCAAGAACATTACCAAACCTTACAATTGAAAATTTTGTGTCGGATGAAGATAAGGAAAAGTTTTGAATATATTTTTCGCATAGTCTTTTTGAAGCACCCATTATGTTGCTTGGATTAACAGCCTTATCCGTCGAAATAAATACAAACTTTGAAACGTTATTAGTTTTACAAAGATGACATAATTTTACAGTTGCAAAAAAATTGGTTTTTATCGCTTCAATTGGATCGTCTTCAACAAAAGTTATATGTTTTAATGCTGCCGCGTGAAAAATTATATCTGGCTTGTACTTTTTTATTAGGAATTCCATTTTTTTAGTATCTCTGATATCTGTAATATGAGGAATAAATTTCCCAGTTAAATTTTTTGAAACTTTGTAAAGAGCATATTCATTTTCTTCAATTAATATTAATTTCTTTGGGCTCAATGCTGATAATTGATGGCAAACTTCACTCCCAATACTTCCACCTGCTCCAGTTATTATTATAGATTTACCTGCAATTTCTTTTAATAAATCAGGATTATGTACTCTTTGTTTTCTTCCAAGGACGTCCTCAATTGCAATTGGATTAGTTGCAAACTTATCTTGAGCGTTTAGAGAAAAATTTGATACTTTTGGAAGAACACCAAGAGCAAGACCTTGTTTTTTTGAAAAAACATAAAGTTTCTCGATTGATTGGGCACCCAGAGACTGATCAGTAATTATTATTCTTCTTGGTAAAAATTTTTGCGTGCTATTTTTTTTTAAAATTTTTTCAATAGATATATCATCATTGATTGATGCAATAATTGGAATATTATGAATTCTTCTGCCTATCTCTTTGGTCTTTTTTCCCATAATTGCAACAACATTGTAAGGAGAGCTTTTTTCATTTTTAGTGAGTCTAATAAAGCTTTCTACACTATTTCCATCTCCTACAATTATTACAGGTATTCTTTTATGTAATTTTTTTGTTAGTTTATCCTTAATAAACCGATAAAATATTCTAGGCCCTGTTATTCCCAGAAGTGAAACTATGAAAAGAAGAACAGGAAAAGATCTTGGGATGCTTTCTAACCTGAATATTAAAAAAAAACAGAAAATAATAATGAGTGTAGAAACGGTAATACTTTTAAAAATTGAAATTATTTCATGTAAAGATGCATAACGCCATATTCCATGATAGAGACCGAGATAATGTAATATTGAAATATTGATAAATGCATAAACCAAACAAAAGTACCATAATGAAGACATTAACTCGATTGCTTTATCAAAATCAAGTCTAAGAATAAGTGCAACAAAAAAAGAAATACATAAAATGCTTAAATCGTGTAGAACTGTAAATAAAATTTTTCTGCTCATAATCTAAACTTTTTTTTGAAGTAAATTAATAACATTAATGTCAAAAGTAATCCAAATATAAGAGATGAAATTGGAAATTTTATGGAAGAAAAAGATAAAAATGTCAATAAAATCCATAAAAGAATAATTTTTTTAAGTGTTTCTGAATGGGTCTTTCCACTACGAATAAATTTTTGATAAAAATGATCACTATGAGCTTCAAAGATGTTTTTTTTTTTAAAAAATCGTATAATTAATGTCAAAGAAGTGTCTGTTATATAGTAAAGAAGGATTATTAAAAGGGGAAGGAACTCCATGTTTGATATTATTGAATCTATTAATATGAAACCAACTATAAATCCTGCAGGAATAGAACCACAATCACCTAGAAACAGTTTGGCTGGATATTTATTAAATCTATAAAAAGCCAAAAAAACTGAAAGAATTATTAGACTAATAAACTGGTAGTCACTATGCATAAAATTGAAAAGTGATAAAATATTTAGAATAAATGCAAAAAAAATCATTTGAAAAGATGTTATTCCATCCATACCATCCATGAAATTAAATAGGTTTATTATCCATAGCCAAAATAATGCTAAAAAGAGTGCTGAAATATAAAAAAGTATATAAATATTTTGTCCAGATATAATTTGAATCTGGCTATTAATAAGAATATTAATTAAGTCTTCTTTAAAAAAAAAAATACAAAAAAGAACACAGAAACTATGAACTAAAAGTCGAAAGGTGATAGGTAAGTTTTTAATATCATCAATAAGAGAAATTATGCATAAGATTAATGTGCAAGTTAAAAAAGCAGTCCATTTAAAATTGATAGAGCCGTTAATTGATAAGATTAACATAATTGATATTAGAATGATTGGAATTACAACAATGCCTGCTCCTTTTGGAATATCACTATTATGGTTTCCTCTCATTGAAGGTCTATCTATTAGAGAATTCTTTTGCAGAAGAGGTATTATTTTTTTTAATGCGTAAATACAAAAAAAATATAGTATGAGTGGAATAAAATAATTAGTCATATTTGAATTCTAATTTATCAAAGTGAGTTTATGAAAGAAAAGAGAATTGCAGTTTTAGGTTTGGGATATGTTGGTCTTCCACTTGCAGTCAATTTATCTTATAATTTTAACGTTAAAGGTTTTGATATTGATATTAACAGAATTAATGAGCTTAGAAAAGGTATTGATAAAACACTTGAAGTTGATAATGCAATTTTAAAGAAACAACAAAGAACCTTACTTTCAATTACATCCAATAAAAAAGATCTTCGAGATTGCAATTTTTTTATTGCCACAGTCCCAACACCAATTGATAAAAAAAATAAACCAGATTTTTCTTCTCTTAAAGGTGTGTGTGAAATTATTAAGGATTTTCTAAAGCCAGGAGATATTGTGGTTTTTGAGAGTACTGTATATCCAGGTGCTACAGAAGATATTTGCGGTAATATTCTTGAAAAGAATAAAAAAGGTCTCAAGTCGGGTGAAGATTTCTTCCTTGGTTATTCACCAGAAAGGGTTAACCCTGGAGATAAAATACATACAATTGATAAAATTAACAAAGTGGTTTCAGCACAAAATAGAAAAGTTGAAAAGGACTTAATTGAGGTATATTCCAAACTGACTAAAGGGCAAGTTTTTTTGGCTAAAAGTATCAAGGTTGCTGAAGCTTCAAAAGTGATAGAGAATGCTCAAAGAGATATAAATATAGCTTTCATTAATGAGGTTGCAAAAATTTGTAGTAAACTAAATATTAGCACTTACGACGTGTTAGAGGCATCACTCACGAAATGGAATTTTTTAAACTTTGAACCTGGTCTTGTAGGTGGCCATTGCATCGGAGTTGATCCATATTATCTTGCTGAAAAAGCCAAAAAATTGAATATAAACCCACAAGTCATCTTATCTGGAAGAGACACAAATGACAAAATGGTTGAATTTATTGGTAAGCTGATTGTTAAAAAACTTTCCAAAAAAGCCAAATGTTTATTCTTAGGTATCACATTTAAAGAGGATGTTCCTGATTTAAGAAATTCAAAGAGTATAAAACTTATGAATTTTTTAAAAAAAAAAGATTTAGATGTCAAATTTTTTGACCCATTTATCGATAAATTTAAATCTTTTAAATCCTTGAATAATTTTAAGAAACCAATGAAATTTGATGCAATCATTTTGTCTGTTCCTCATGCTTCAATAATAAATAAATTTCATAAGGACTTTTTACCACTATTAAAAGAAGGTGGTTTTCTTTTTGACATAAAGGGTAAATTGAGAAAAAAAAATATAACTAATTATTGGTCTTTGTGATAGTTACCTAATCAATCTAAAAGCCCATTTGATTTTTTTTCCAGGTAATAATCTCTCGCAGATTTCAATGTAATTATTATCGATTTTTTTTTTAGTTCCAAGATATATCCCGTCTCTTAATTCAATTTTTGCTTCAGAACATATGAATTCCCATGCAATATTATTTTTTAATTTCAAGAGAACTTTTTTTTTACTTACAGTTACGTTAGATTTAATGTCTGGATGAATGTGAAATCTCAGAAAAAGTTTCTTAGGGATCTTATCTGGAAATTTTGTTGATTTAGAAAAATAATCCTGGCCCCTAATTATTAAATTTTTTGAGTCGATATGAATTTTTCGATTATGGATGAGACCAAACAAACTGTTATAACCAGAATGAGCAGAATTTATCAAAAAAGAATCTTTATCTTGAAGCTTTTCTGACCATACGTTAGCAATACGAGTATCAGTATCCTTTTCAAAAAAAATGTCTGAAGAATTGTAGTCGTCTATTGTCATAGTACTGTGAGCTGCAGTTGATCTCATTGCTTCATGCCATTTTTTATCATTTACAAATGGGGAACCAGAATTAACAACTATTTTCTCACCAATATGAGAAAATTCAAATGATAGTGAGCCAGCATATGTTTTTTCGTTACTTGGACTTCCGCAGTCCATTATAAGTGTTAATCTATTTTCTGATACTCTTTGAAAACCAGAATTATTTATATTATCTGGTGTTCTGATTTTTGTGTTTGATCTCTTTATAACTTCATTCAATTTTGAATGTTCAACAAAGTTATAGTCATTAAAAATTGCAAGTTCATTATTGTTTATTTTAAAAAATTTTAATACTGCACCCATTTTACCAACTACATCATTGAGAAATCTCGGAATTTTGTAATTTGATAGACTAAGGAAATTTTTAATATCAATAAGAGATTTTAAAAAAAAGAAGTGATTACTTGGTGATCGTAAATAATGCATACCATCATTAGTAATGTCAGTTTGAATTATGTCGTGTAAAATTTTCATTCCCAACTCAAGCTTATTCTCAATGTTTTTAAAACATATAGATGATATTATTATAGCTTTGGGTATGAATATTTTTTCTGATCCAGAGAGTTTCTCTTTATAATTTTTTAACAAGTGTATGGATTGTTTGCTTAAAGTTTTAGAAAATCTTTTTTGAAATTTGTCATCTGCAGTTTCATAAAAAAAGGAGGTATTACTCAGGAGATTACAAATTCTTTTAGATAATATGTTAATTTTCCATTTAGATGGATCCCAGTTACCATGAAATAACAACCACTGCTTCAGGTTGCTTCTTAAAAAAATTCTTGCCTTATTTGTTCTCAAAACTTTTATATCATCAACCCAGTCAAAGCTATGAAGTTTTTCATTCCAAGCAGTACTTGCCTTATTTTTCTTCCATGTTTCAAGATCAAAAACAATGGATTCGTTATCAAAACTAAGAAAACCATTAATTATTTTTCGACCATTTTCTAAATCACCGGTCCATAGATTCTCAGGTACGAATGAAATTTTATTGATTGAACTTTTTTCTAGTAAAAAATCATAAAAAGGGTTTTTAAATCCAAAAAGATTCATTTATTTTTTTACTTTCATTTATTTATGTTTTAATGATTTTTTCTCAAGCAGGCAATAAAAAAACCATCAATACCTCCATGACTATTATATTTATCCGGTGTTGTTAAAAAATATTTAGAGTTTTTTCTTGCTGTAAATATTTTTAAATCTTCAAATGGGGAAATAGTTGAAAAGTTATGATTTTCTCTTAAAAAGTTATTAACTTGATTTTCTCCTTCATCGGATAGGATTGAGCATACGGAATAAATCAGATATCCCCCAGATTTTAAAAATTTTTTTGCATGTGATAACATTAGATTTTGTTTCAAAATCAAGCCTTTCAAACTTTTTCTTGCAATCAAGATTTCAGGTTTTTTTTGTACGATACCTGAACCACTGCATGGTGCATCAATAAGGATACAGTCAAATGTTTCGTTTTCTTTAAAATCTAGAAAATTCTCATTTAAAATTGTTGGAGTTAAATTTACTCTCTTACAATTATCTCTTAACATCTGAGTCCTACTTGATGAAATTTCTAAAGATTTTACTTCGTATCCTGCTTGTACTAATTGGAAAGTTTTTCCACCAGGTGACGCACCAACGTCAAGAATATTAATTTTAGACTTATTAGTATTACGAAATATTTTATTGATTATTAGGACAGGAAATGTTGAAGCTATTCCTTGAACCCACCAAAGACCTTCATTGTAATACGGCAAATCATCAATTTTTTTTTTATTTTTCAGTCTTATTAGATCTCTCAAAATATAATTTCCATCAAGAATATTTTGCCAGTTAAATTTTGTAAGAACTTCTTCTTTAATTTTTATATCTACAAATGGTTCTTTAACAATTCTATTGGCAATTAGTTTTAATTTTTCATTATTAAAATTTTTTAGCAAGTCATCTTTTAACCAACTAGGAATATTTGTAATGGTGTTAGTTTTTTTCAGAAGATCTTTCTTCTTTCTTAAAATATTTCTGAGAATAGCATTTACAAATTTTTCTGAACCATATTTTTTTGAAATTTCTACAGCAGTATTTACAACTGAGTAATCAGGAAAATCCAGAAATATAAGCTGTGCAACAGATATTTGTAAAATATGATTTACAAGGTCTTTTTTCTTGAAGGGTTTTTTTATGAAATTTGATATGATGATATTGACTTCACCGTGTCTTCTTAGGGTGGTCATTAAAATAAGATTGACTAATGATTTGTCTCTGTTGCTAAGTTTCAAAAAATTTCTATTTTTCGACATTGAGGTATCTAAGGTTGTTCCTTGATAGACCTCAGATAAAATTACTGACGCGATTTCTCTAGAGTTTAACAATAATTATATAGCTATTTTATATGATAAGTATTAGATTAGTATAATGACAAAGAAATCAAAATCAATTAAGAAGCAACTTAAAAAGCCAAATGTAAAAAAAGAAGTTGGTGGTCCAATGGGACCAGAACCAACAAGATATGGCGATTGGGAAAAAAAAGGCATATGTTATGACTTTTAGGTTTCACCTCTTTTTTTTATTAATTCATTAACAACACTAGGTTCATTCAGGGTTGATGTATCACCTATTGAGCTCTCTTCATTACAAGCAACTTTTCTTAGAATTCTTCTCATAATTTTTCCAGACCTTGTTTTTGGGAGATTTGGTGCCCATTGAATTATATCAGGTGCAGCTATAGGTCCAATGACAGACCTCACCCATGCAACAAGCTCTTTCTTGAGGTCATCTGTATAAGATTCACCAGTCATCAAAGTGACATATGCATATATTCCCTGACCTTTTATATCATGTGGATAACCAACTACGGCTGCTTCAGATATTTTTTTATGAAGAACTAGCGCACTTTCTACCTCTGCAGTACCTAAGCGATGTCCTGAAACATTTATAACATCATCAACTCTTCCGGTTATCCAGTAATAACCATCTTCATCTCTCTTACAACCATCACCAGTAAAATACTTACCCTTAAATGACGAAAAATAAGTATCTGAAAATCTTTTATGATTTCTGTAAACTGTTCGCATCATTCCAGGCCAAGAAGTATTAATACATAAGTTACCTTCACACTTCCCACTAAGTTCATTACCATCATTATCAACAATTGTTGGTTGAACCCCAAAAAAAGGTAATGTAGCAGATCCAGGCTTTAATGGTGTTGTTCCAGCAATAGGAGATATAAGGATTCCTCCTGTTTCTGTTTGCCACCAGGTGTCTATAACAGGACAATTTTTTTTACCAACTACCTCATGATACCATTTCCAAGCTTCTGGGTTTATTGGTTCTCCGACACTTCCTAAAACTTTTAAAGAAGATAAGTCACATTTTTTTACAAAGCTATCTCCTAAGCCCATTAAAGCTCTTATCGCTGTGGGAGCAGTATAGAAAATATTTACTTTAAACTTATCAATAATTTGCCAAAAACGAGAGGCATCTGGATAAGTAGGTACACCCTCAAACATTACGGTTGTTATCCCGTTACATAGTGGTCCATAGACAATATAAGAATGTCCGGTAACCCAGCCAACATCAGCAGTACACCAAAAGATATCATTTTTTTGCGTATTAAAAATTTTTTCATGAGTGAAAGATGCATGTAAAAGATACCCTGCGGTAGTATGAAGAACTCCTTTTGGTTTTCCAGTAGAGCCAGATGTATACAAAACGAATAATGGATCTTCAGAATTGAGTTCTTCAATTTCACAATCAGTCTTTTGATCTTTTACTAACTCGTCATACCAAACATCAGTTTGTTTATCAAAAAATGATTGAGAATTTGTTCTTTTAACAACAATAACTTTTTTAATTAGATCGAGACCTTCTATTGATTTTTTAACATTTTCAAGAAGTGGAATCTTTTTCCCACCTCTTAATCCCTCATTAGCAGTAATTACTATTGATGATTCACAGTCTTCAATTCTGTCTTTAAGGGATTCTGGAGCAAAACCACCGAATACCACGGAATGTAAAGCTCCAATCCTTGCACATGCTAACATAGCATAAGCTGCTTCTGGAATCATTGGAAGATAAATAGTAACTCTGTCACCTTTTTTTACCCCTAAGGACAGAAGGCCATTTGCTAATTTGCACACCTCTTGGTGTAATTTTTTAAAAGTAATACTTTTGCTTGTTTCATTATCATCTGATTCCCAGATAATAGCAACTTTCTCTCCATTGGATTTAAGATGTCTATCAATACAATTATAAGAAACATTTAAAGAGCCATCAGAAAACCATTTGATATTAATTTTTTCATTAAAGGAACATTCTTTAACTTTAGTAAATTTTTTTATCCATGAGAGACGATTGGCTTTTTCAGCCCAGTAGATTTCTGGGTTGTTAATAGAACTTTCATATTCTTTTTTATAATCATCCATATTCATTGATGAAGTATTTAAGAAATTTTTAGTAAAAGTCATAATTTCCTCTTTAAAAAAATTTAAAATTTTTGTAACTATAAAACTCTTTTAAAGTTTTCAATAGTTATTTCTTCAAATAAACCAGCTTTAACATACGGGTCAGCCTTTAAAAATTTTTTTAACTTTTCTTTATTTTCAAAATTAAGAATTAATACACTTCCTTTTGGACTTTGATTTTTGTTCATCATAGGACCTGCTAATAGAACTTGCTTATTAATTTTCTTAAGATGATCCAAGTGCATTTTTCTATTTTCCAATCTTTTCTTCAAGGAATTTTTTTTATCTTTACAAATTACAATATAAGTTCTCATTTTTCATATTGTAATGGTCTAGATAGAAGTTTTGAAGTAATTTTGTCTAAATCTTCCCCATCAAAAATTTCCTTTATTGCATTGCAAATCGGCAACTCAACTTTATATTTTTTTCCTAACTCACAAATACTATCATAGGATTCTTTTCCTTCAAAAAGAACGTGATTAGGTTTTTTCTTTTTTGCTAACATGTAACCTAATTTAGTATTTCTAGATTTTAAAGAAGAGCATGTCAATGTCAGGTCCCCAATTCCTGATAAACCATAAAAAGTTATTTTTTTTGCACCCATTTTAAAACCTAATTCTTTAATTTCAGATAAACCTCTGGTAATAATTGCAGCACTAGCATTATGACCTAGACCACTTCCAATTATAACGCCGCAAGCAATGGCTATAACATTTTTCATTGCGCCGCCAATTTGAGTTCCAATAATATCATTATTAAAATATGTTCTAAATTTTTCTTGTGATATTATTTTTGCTATTTTCTTTAAAATATAATTGTTATCAGAGGACAAAACAGATGCAGAAGGGAGACCTTTATAAACTTCTGAAGCAAAGTTTGGTCCAGATAAAATAGCAAAATAATTTTTGGGAAAAAATTCTTTTAGTACCTCACTCATAAGTTTATTGGTTTTTTTTTCAACTCCTTTACAACAAATTATAAATGTTGATTTTGTATTTTGTGGTAATTGTTCAAGGTTGAACCTAGTTTTTTGTGAAGGATTAGCAAAGAAAATATAATCACATTCTTTAATATCTTCAAACTTTTCTGTTAATTTTATTTTGTTTTGATTTAGAAGATTTTTGTTTGCATTCTTTAAGTTACGAGTTTTAACAATAATTTTAACATTAATAAGAATTTTTATTAATGCTAAACACCACTCACCCGTTCCAATAATCCCAACTCTCATCATATTTTTTCGAGCTCCCACCTTGGTTTTGCTTGTGATTCTAAGGAGTCTCCAATATCACCGTTTTCTAGTCTTTCAAGCCCTGCCCATGCTATCATGGTAGCATTATCAACACAAAGTTCCTGTTCTGGAACCATAAATTTCATGCTTTTTGCTTGGCATAAGAATTTAATTTTTTCTCTTATATATTTATTTGATGCAACCCCACCTGCTAAAATGAAAGACGACAATCCATTTTTTTTTTTGAAATAATCAATAGCACTTTCACATTTTTTTAAGAGGCATTCTGTGACAGATTCCTGAAATTCTGAGGCTAGTTCATATTTATTTAATACTTTGGAACTTTCAATTAGTTGTCTCACAGATGTCTTGATTCCAGAAAAAGAAAAATTTAGATTTTTTTGATTAATCAATGGACGTGGTAATTTGATTTTTCTCTCTCCCTTAAATTTTGAGGCAAGTTTTTCAATCTTTGGTCCACCAGGATAATGATAGCCTAAAAGTTTAGCAACCTTATCAAAAGCTTCTCCTAAAGCATCATCAAGAGTTTCACCAAGGAGTTCGAAATTATTGTAACTTTTTGAAATTAGAATTTGTGTATGTCCACCAGAGACAAGAAGACATAAAAAAGGATAAGAAATTTTGGTCCTCATTCTTGCTACTAAAATATGAGCTTGTAAATGATTAATACCTAAAAAAGGCTTTTTCATAATTAATGCCAGTGTCTTCGCATAATTAGAACCAATCAGTAATCCACCTAATAGTCCTGGTCCAAGTGTTGCTGAAAAAGCATTGATTTGGTCTAATTTTATTTTGGATTCTTTTATTGTCTTTCTAACTAGAAAATCTAGACACGTACTATGCTCTCTCGAGGCTAACTCTGGAACGACGCCCCCAAACTTTTGATGTTTTTTTATTTGTGAAAGGGTATTTTCAGATAAAACTTTACCAAAAACTCTTTTTTTACTTTTTTCAACAATTGCTACAGACGTTTCATCGCAACTACTTTCAATTCCTAATACAATCATAATTTTTATAAATTAGAATATTCAAAAAAAATTTCTATACTACTAAAATATATAGAATAAAAAATTTATGCATTTTAAAAAAAAAAAAATAGTTATTGGATCACGTGAAAGCCCTCTTGCTAAAGCTCAAGTAGATATTTTTTTGCGTGAGTTAAAAAAAAATAAATATAAAGATTTGGTTAATCAATTTGAAACAAAATTTTTCAAAACAACTGGAGATAAGTTCTTATCAAAAAAAATTTCTGAAATTGGGAATAAAGGATTGTTTACTAAGGAAATTGATGAAGCTCAACTTAGATCAGAAATTGATATTGCTGTTCATTCTCTTAAAGATTTACCCACAAAACTTCCAAGTGGCTTGAAAGTTGGAGCAGTTCTAAAAAGAGAGGATCCAAATGATGTAATATTCTCATTTAAAGAAAAAAATATTAAGTTTTTAAAGAATGGTGCAGTTGTTGGAACATCGTCCATTAGAAGACAGGTTCAATTAAAAGAAATGAGGCCTGATTTAATAATTAAACAAATTAGAGGTAATTTACACACAAGAATTTCAAAACTTAAAGACCAAAAGTACGATGCTATAGTACTTGCAGTAGCAGGTTTAAAAAGGTTAAAAATTACTGAAAATTATAAAAAGTTTAATACAAACACAATAATCCCAGCTCCTGGACAAGGGGTTATTGCTTTAGTAATTAAGAAAGATAAGTATTTAAATGAAATTATGAATAAAATTAATCATGAGGATACTTTCATTGAATCAGATTGTGAAAGAAGATTTTTAGCAGCACTTGACGGATCATGCAAGACACCTATTGGTGCACTGGCAAAGATCACCAAAAGCAATGCAAAGAGATTAGTTTTTTTTAGGTATATGGCTTCGTCAATGGACGGAAAAAATTTTGTAAAAAATCACACGTTTTTTAAAATTGATAACTATAAGAATATGAGTTTTAATCTAGGAAAGAAAATAAAAAAACTTATTTAACAGTGCAAATACTTCTTACAAGATCGGCTGATGATTCAATTCAAACAGCTAAGGCTTTAAAAAGGCGGGAGATAGAGTCAAAAATAATTCCATTTTTGAAGATTAAAAGAATTAATCACAAAAAGGCAGAACTTAGCTCAAAAGATATTTTGATGTTTACAAGTAGAAATGGGGCAAGGTTTTTTAGCCATGAAAAAAACAAAAAAAGCAGAGTATTCTCTGTTGGTCCTGGAACCAAAAAAATTTTACAAAATCTTGGATTTGAAAATATAATAAACACTCAAGGAAATATTAATTTATTGAAAAATAAAATATCAAATTATCTGGAAGAAAATGCTAGAATTTTTCATCCAACATTTAAAGATGATAACAATGATTTAAGAGAATATTTTAGAAATTTAAAATGCCAATATCACGCTATAAAATGTTATAGTTCAGAAATGGAAACAGTTTGCTTTAAAGAGATAAAAGAATTTATAGACAAACCAGATAATAAAATTATTACTTTTTTTTCATCATTTACAGCAAGATCATTTATAAGTCAGATGAAAAAATATGATTTAACTAGTTACTGTAAAAAGAAAAATTTTATCGTTATTAGTGATAACGTTAAAGATGAATTGAATAAAGCTAGTTACAATTCTGTTTTAACTGCTAGTGAGCCTAATGAAGAAAAAATGATTCAATTAATTGAAAAACAGTTCAACAAGGATAGAAAGTATGTCTGACAAGGGTAATAAGCCAAAGGACACTGATTTTATAGAATTAGAAAAAGCAGATTTTAAAAAAAAACCAAACTTTTTAAAAGCTTCTTTGAAGTACATGATAATTTTTTTTATTTTTTTTTCTGTTGGATTCTATTCGCAAGAATTTTTTAAAAAAAAATATTTCAGTGATAAGAAAAATATTGAAGTTTCCAATGAAATCATAACGGAAGGTTTTATAAACGAAAATATTGAAGAAAAGAATGAAGAACTTACACAAATGCATAAGCTAGTAGATTTAAACAAGAAAATGATAGTAGATATAGAAAAAAAATATAATAGTTTGAATGCTAATTTAAAGAATTTAGATCAAGTCATAGAAGAATTAAAATATTTTAATCCTAAGAATGATTTTCTAAAAGATTATAGAAAGATAAAAATTTTGGTCAGTTTTATGATTTTTAAAGAAAATTTTATAGAAAGAAAAAGTTTTGGTGATGAAATAAGCAAAATAGCAAATCTTTTTCCTAATGATTTTTATTTGCAAAAAAATCTTGATTTTTTTAAAAAGTTAGATTTGGCAAATTTAAAAAAAAAGAACTATTTACTTCAACAACTTAATTTAAAAATAAATTCCTATGATGATGATTTAGATGATTTGTTTGATAAAATTGAAAAGCATAGCATTTCCAATTCAGAAAATATTTTTAAATCAAAAGAAGAGTTTATTAACTATATAAAAGAAATATTTAAGGCAACATTTAAAGTTACTAAATATGAAGATCAGGAATATTTGGTTGAAAATAAAAATCCTGAAAATATTAGAAAAATATTAATATCTGCAAAAGAGTTTTTACTTTTAGATAATCTTCATGAATCAATCTCAATATTGGAAGATTCTGAAATTAATATCAGTCAATTTGAAGAATGGTTGGTTGAAGCAAATAAAATAAAACAAGCCAATTCAAACTTTCGTGAGCTAGAACAACAAATTTTGACATTATTGGGAAAGAGTTTTGATTAAAGTTTTTAAGCTTTTTATTGTAACAATTTTTTTTTCTTCCATAGCAGTGTGGTTAAGTAATAACCCTGGAAATGTTAGAATTGTGTGGAAAGATTATCTAATAGAAACGAATACGGTTGGTTTGGCAGGCATTTTTTTTGTTTTATTACTTTTATTATTTTCGGTCTATTTTTTATTAAGTAAGGTGAAGAATTTTCCAAAGAATTTTAATATTAGTCGTCGAGAGAAATACCTAGTTTTAGGTAACAAAGCTCTTGATGATATAGCATTAAACATTTTTATGGGAGATAAGGAAGGCCTAGATTCAAATTCAAGAAAATTGAAAAAATATTTTAATAATGATTTGTTTACTACATTTTTACTCTTCAATTCATCAATTACGAGTGGAAATTTTGAGAAAGCAACCAAGTATTTAGACATACTAAAAAAAATACCAAAAGCAGATTATCTCTATAAAAGAGGTAATGTTATATTAGCTTTTAAGCAAGATAATATTAATTTAGCACAAGAACTCCTTCTGAAATATAAAAAATCATACGTAAATGATTTATGGATTTCAGAAAAACTTGCTGTTATACATTGTCAAAAAAAAGAATGGAAACTTGCCTTAAAAACACTAAAAAGTATTAACTTTAAGAATGATGTCTGGTTAAATGAGTTAAAAGCTAATTTATTAGTAACAATTGGTGATACTTCAGAGAACTTATTAAAGTTAGGCCCAAATTCTTTTCTAGTAATAAATGATTTGATTAAAGATTTTATAAAAAATAATAATTTAAAAAAGGCATCGTCTATTTTAGAAAAGAGTTGGCAAAACCTTCATTGTATTGATTTAATCACTAATTTCCTTGAGTTTGAAAATAAAGGGAGCGCTGATTCTTTAAAAAGACACAAGCTTTTATCTAAATCAATAAAGAAAGGACCATTTCTATCAGATGAAACTAGATTAGCATTGGCAATTTCATCATATCAGGCAAAGATATGGGGGGAATGTCAAAAATATCTTGATGAAATTGATAGAAATAACTTAGATGAGAGAATGATAAATTTATATAAAGAAATAAGTAAAAAGAAATCAGGTATTTCATTACCAGTAATTCCAAAAGAACAAAAAAGAAAGCCACTTTGGTTTTGCCAAAGTTGCAAAAATAATTTTTCTTCTTGGAGTTTAGTTTGTTTAGAATGTAATTCAGTTAATACTATCAAATGGCCAAAGAGTAATGAAAATTTAAAAAAAAAGAGTAACTTTTTAAATAATGCGCTTGGACATTTTCCAAAGATGAAGTGAAAAAAAAGTTAGGTGAGGTGAGAATATTTTTTTAAAATCAATTTCTTGGTTTTCAAGAATAGATAATTTTTTTGTTACTTTTTTTATAATTAGATCGTTCAATGGAAAGATATTAGGTTTTCGAAAAAAAAACATTAAAGCCATATCAGCCGTCCAACTTCCTATACCTATATAGCTGCACAATTTTTTTTTAATTTCATCATCATTCATTAAATCAATGTTTTTCAATTCATCTTTCATGTAAGCTTCATAAAATAGATAAATATATTTTTTTTTTCTCTTTGATATTTGAAGAAAATCTAAAGAATAGGAGAATTTTTTTTTATCTGTAATGTTTTTTATTTTCATATTATTGTTTTCAAAGTGGAAACAATATCTTTTCCATATTGTATCAGCAGCTTTATCAGATATTTGTTGAGAAATTATAGATTTCATTACAAAAGAAAAAAGATCTAGTTTAGTTTTCTCTAACTTTAAAACCTGATTTATTAAGATTTGATTCTTTATATATCTATACTTTAGGCTTTTTTCTAGAATTTCTTCATGAATTTTCTCAAAGTTATAATTCATTAATTAACTTTCATTATTTTTGATGGATCACTTTTTTTATTTTTCCCCTCCTTTCTAATTAAATAAATATTTCTTGAATAAATAAGGAATCCACAAGATTGTCCGACAATAAAAACTGGATCGACTTTATGAACTGCGTAACTAAGAAGTATAAGACTGCCAGCTAAACTGATCCACCAAAATATATTTGGTATTATACTTTTGGATGCTCTTTCACTCACTACCCACTGAATTAAAAATCTTGAAGCGAATATTGTTTGACCAATAAAGCCAACAATCAACCATATTTGTTCTTGTGTCATTTAAATCTCCTTTTTTTGTTAATTAATATCCATATTTTTAGCAGGTCTATAATTCCAACCCAGAACCTGTTATTAAAATTAAATTTAGATTCACCTCCAAATCTTTTTCTGTCATCAACTGGAAAATTATAAATTTTGCCGCCGTTCATTTTAAAAAGTGCAGGAAGGAATCTATGAATATTTTTAAAGTAACTTAGTTGAAGGTAATCTTGTTTTTGAAAAACCTTGAGAGCACATGCTGTATCGTTACATTCATCATCAAGAATGAATCTTCTAATTTGATTAGCAATCTTAGAAGATAGTTTTTTAACAAATGTATCCTGCCTATTTTTTCTATTACCACAAATAAGGTTAAATTTATCTTTTTTTCTTGAAACCTTTTTCCAGAAATGTATTAAGTTTTTTATTTCGTATGGAGGGTTTTGACCATCTCCATCCATTATACAAACTAAGTTATTAGAAGATTTCTTAACTCCTGTTTCCATTGCTTTACATTTACCAAGGTTGATTCTATGAGAAAAAACTTTTATTTTTTTGTCTCCCCTTTTCTTCCATTCTGATTTAAATTTATCAGTACTACCATCATCAACAATAATAATTTCAGGTAATTTATTTTTAAATTCCTCATTTATTTCATTAATTAATTTAAAAATACATTCTGATTCGTTAAAAATTGGGATTATAATTGTAAAAATATTCATAATTGAAAGAATTGTAAGATAAATCTAAACTAGTCAAATTTAAAAACAATGAATTTTTTAAAAGAAAAATCAATATATCTATTACTTTTTCTAACATTTCTCCTCTACTTTCAAGGTGTTTTGAAGCTACCAGTAATGGATAGAGATGAGGCTAGGTTTGCTACAGCATCCAAAACAATGTTAGAAAATGAAAACTTTATTGATATTCGAATGCATGATGAAGCAAGGTATAAAAAGCCAATTGGAATTTATTGGATCCAATCATTCTCTAATTATTTGTTCGGTAAACCACCATATGATAAAATATGGATTTATAGATTACCTTCTCTAATCGGAATAATATTATCTCTTCTTCTTCTGTTTATTTTTCTGAGAGACGTTTATACAGAAAAGATTGCTTTTCTATCAGTCTATTTTCTAACCTTTTCATTTTTAACAGTTTCAGAGATGCACCAAGCTAAAACAGATGCTAGTTTATTTTTGACAGTGATATTTTGTAATCTAATTTTTCTAAAGGGATTGCATATAAATAGTATTTCATTAACACAAAAAATAATTTTTTGGATTAGTCAAGCTTTTGGAGTTCTAATAAAGGGTCCAATCATTTTTATTTTTACACTTTTGCCAATTTTAGTTACTTCATTAATACAAAAGAATAATTTTCTTTCTTTAATATGGAGCAAACGTGCATTTCTGATATTTTTAATTATAAGTGTGCCATGGTTTGTATTGATATCATACGAATCAGATGGACTTTTTTGGCATGAATCAGTTGTACACGATTTGTTTAATAAGATTAAATCAGGTCAGGAGTCACATGGTTTTCCTCCCGGATATTACTTAATATTAATGACATTGTTATTTTGGCCAGGTGTTATTTTTTTTCCTAATTTTACAAGAAAAATATTTACCCGTTGGAAAAAAAAAAATTTTAATAAGGATGAATTGTTTTTAATTTCATGGTTTTTTGTTCCACTATTTATTTATGAACTTGTTCCAACAAAATTACCTCATTATATTTTTCCTTCATATGCAGCTTTAAGTATTTTAATCTCTCAATCAATTGTCAAAAAAGAATGGATAGGACTTTCTTATAAATTATCCATCTTTTTTTTAATTTTTTTCCCAATAGTTATAACGAGTGGAATATTTTACATTGTAAAGGAATATTCAAATTTGGATTTATTTTTTTGGATCATAATTGTTTTATTAGCAATACTAATTTTTTTAAATATTTACTCTATATTACAAAAAAAAATTAATTTTGTTCTTTTTTTTTCTGGGTCTTTTCATGTTTTTATATATCTTGTAGCTGTTTACTTTCTCATTCCTAAGTTAGAAAAATTATGGATATCAGAAAAAATAAATAATGTAGTAAATCTTAATATTAAAAATGTTGATAAAATATTACATTTTGGTTTTAACGAACCAAGTCTTATTTTTCTTACCTCCCATAAAACTATAAAAAAAAATATTTTAGATTATTCTGGCAATGTAAAATCAGAAAAAATTTTATATGTAGTAACTGATAAGTATAGTAAAATAATTTCAGAAGATGATAGATATTCAGAATTCAAGTTATTGGAAGAATTTGTAGGCTTTAATTATTCACAAGGAAAAAAAGTTAAGATAAAGTTTTTTTTAAATTAATGCCTGATTCTCATTTAAAATTTTTTTTTCAAATTTCATCACTTAGTTTTTTAGTGACTATTATAATCCTTACTTCTTTTACATTTAATTTCTTGGATATATTTATTTTTGAGTCTACTAGATCATTTCATGGTTTCTTTTTCTTTTTTTTTAAAGAAATTATAGATCCAATTTCTGATATTCTAGATCCATTGAACATCATTATTTTCTGCCTACTGATCATTCTCCTGAATATCAATATTAAATATTTATTGAAGAATGATATTAAATTAAAATTATTAAAGGAAAAAACTAAATTTAGTGTAAAAAAAATAAATGATTCATTTGAGTATTATGCTTTAGTTTGCAAGCACTTTATATGGTCATTAGCCATAGCTGGTATATCCTGTAATTTAATTAAATATATAATGGGAGTTGCAAGACCAAAATATTTTTTTCTAGAAGGTTTTGAAAGAATTGATTTCTTTAATTTGTATCATAAAACAAATTCATTTCCTTCTGGTCATACACAAGCTGCATTTACTCTAGCATTGCTCTTGATGTTATATCTCAGAAAATACTATTTAATAATCTTTTTATTTGCTATGTTAATGGGTTTATCAAGGATTTTTATGTCAATGCATTTCCCAAGTGATATTATTTTTGGCGCATACTTGGGTGCTGTAATTCCGATTCTATTGTATAAAAATATTTATATGCACAAATTAAGTAAATATAAAAGAGATGATTTAGCTAATTATTCACAGTTTTTGAAGCTTATTTATTGGAGAATTTTTATATGAGATTAATTTTAACACTTTTCGTGTCGTTGTTAATTTATTCTTTCAAAATTAATGTTGAGGCAAGGGATTGGTGCAAAGTTATTTATAATAAAGAAATTACTGCTGGTGAACTTGTTGAACAAACAGAAAAATGTAGAAATTCAGATAATGTATTCTTAGCAATTCATTCAAGTTACAAAAACGCTGGACATCTGTTAAATTCATTCATAGCAGAATTTTGTGATCTTGATAGACAAGTTGTTAAGTCTGAGCCACGTCAAGGCGACCCATACTTTTCTCTAGTTTGTGAGTTTAGAAGACATATTTTAAGAAAATAAACTAAACATTGGTGTGTAATGTCGTTAGTATTTATGTGTTAAACCTTATTCATAACATTAGATTTGATAGAATTAAGAGAGATCATGATCATTCTTTTAAGAAAAGCCTTAACAACTATTCAACCTCTGATCTATCATTTTCAGAAAACAAGCAACCAGTTGAAAACCTTATTCTTTCAAGTAATTGGATTGCACTTTATAGAAAACAGTAATTAATTAGTTCAGTACTACATACAAGCATTTTTGTCGAGTTTTATGCATTGAAATTCATTATTTTTTGGGTTAACAATAAAACCCTGAAATTAATCAGGGTTTTATTGGAGGAAATTAAAATAGACTTGAGACCAGTAGTAACAAAAAAATTGATGAGAATGTTATTGCACAAAGTTTTGTTATAATCATACTAGCCCAAAAACAATATATAGTTGTTGATACATCATGTCAAACTATATATTGATTTTTTTAATTTTTTTTTTTTACTAAATCCCTAATATATTTTTATGAAAAAAATTAAAATAGCTGTTATTGGAAGCGGAATATCTGGTTTGTCAAGCGCTTACTATTTATCTAAATACTTTAAAGTAGATTTATTTGAAAAAAATAATTATTTTGGGGGCCACACGCACACACAAACTATTAATGATGGACAAAAAAACATAAATGTTGATACGGGGTTCATTGTTTTTAACAAGATTAATTATCCAAACCTATGTTCTTTATTTGATGAATTAAATGTGAAATCAAATTCCAGTGACATGTCCTTTGCTTTTTATAGTCAAAATGATGGTATGGAATATTCAGGAACTAATTTATCAACAATATTTACTCAAAAAAGAAGATTATTTGATCCAAAGTTTTTAAAAATGTTACTAGAGATTGTAAAATTTAATTTGAACGCGACAAAACATATGAAAAACTTTCCAGAATATACTATTGAAGATTATTTAAATAAGGAGAAGTATTCGGAATACTTTAAAAATAAGCATTTATATCCTATAGCAGCAAGTATTTGGTCATCTTCATTATCAGATATTAAAAGATATCCTTTTGAGAAACTTGTTATTTTTTTTAAGAATCATGGCTTATTGAGAGTATTTAATCGTCCAAAATGGCGAACAGTTTCTGGGGGTAGTAAAAGTTATGTAGAAAAAATTCTAGAATCAAAAAATTTAAGCTCATATAAGAATTGTTCAGTAAAAATAAAAAATATTAAAAATAAAAAAATTTATATTAATTTTAAAAATAAAATTAAGATTTATGATCATTTAATAATTGCCACTCACGCGGATCAGGTAGCTAAAATTTTAAGTTTTGATAAAAGAACTAAAGAAATATTTGAAAATATAAAATATACAAAAAATAAAGTATTTCTTCATTCTGATGATAGACTAATGCCCAAATCAAAAAAAGCTTGGTCAAGTTGGAATTATATTGATCATGGAAAAAACAACCAAATATTTGTAACTTATTGGATGAATTTACTTCAAAAATTAGATACTAAAAAAAACTTTTTCGTATCTCTTAATCCAGATATTATACCACAAAGGAATAAAATTTTTTCTAGACAGGTATATGATCATCCATTATTTGATTTTAAAATTTTTAATAATCAGAAAAAAATTGATCAAATTCAAGGTATAAAAAATATATGGTTTGTTGGTGCTTACTTGGGTTTTGGTTTTCATGAGGATGGAATAAGTTCAGCGTTAAAAGTGGTAAAAAAAATAGTTAAAGATTAATGAGAAAAATTAATCTTATAAAAGATTCATTATTTGAAGGGTTTGTTTCTCATGTAAGATACAAACCTTTTTACCATAAATTTAATTATAAATTTAGTTACTTTTGGTTTTCTGTCAAAGGTGAAAAAAAACTAAAATTCTTTAAAAAGAATAAGTTTTCTCTGTTTTCATTTTATGATGAAGATCATGGCCCATTAGAAATAAAGATTAAAGTTTCTGATTTTTTAGAGAAAAAAGTAAAAAAAATTGGTCTCAAAAATATTGATCAGATTAAAGTATTTTGTCTACCAAGAATGCTCGGATATGTATTTAACCCAATTTCTGTATTTGTTTGCTTTAACAAAGGGGGTAGCCCTAAAGCAATAATGTATCAAGTTGGAAATACTTTTAATGAAAGATATTTTTATATTTGTAAAATTGAAAAAACTAATTTTGTAAAAAAAAAATTTTACGTATCTCCATTTTTTAAAGTAGAAGGAAATTATTTAATCTCATTTAGTATTGACAAAGATTTTGTAAATTTGTTTATAGTTTACAAAATTAAAAATAAAAAGGTTTTTGAGGCATCTTTTAATGGAAAATCAATGGATATGAATGATAAAAATTTATTAGTATGTTTTTTTAGTAATATGTTCCAAAATTTTAAATTAACTTTAGCTATTTATATTCAGGCCTTGAAACTTTACTTTAAAGGTGCAAGATATAATAATAGACCAAAAAAACCAAAAATTTCTTTACAATAAATTAGTTAAAATGTTTTTAAGTGTTGAAAATAAACTTGATCTTTTTTTAGGCGTTTTGTCGCAAAGCAAATACGGTTCAATAAAAGTAATAAAAAATAATGTTTGTATTTTTTCACACAAGGGTACTGTAAAAGGACCAGATGCTCAAATAATGATTTTAAATGAAAAATGCTTGCAAGATTTTTTTTTGAAAGGAGACCTAGGTTGGGCAGAAAGTTATATTGAAGGTAATTGGGATACGTCAAATTTGACAAATTTTTTGGAGTGGGGTGCAAGAAACTTCCATCAATTTTCAAAATATGTACGAGGAAAATGGTTTGTAATCTTATATTTCAGGATTAGACATCTTTTGAGAAGAAATAATGAGTCTGGATCAAAGAAAAATATTTCTTTCCACTATGATCTTGGGAATAATTTTTATGAAAAATGGTTGGATAGATCCATGACATACTCATCTGGTATGTTTAAGTCGTCTGAGGAAAATCTTTATCAGGCTCAAATCAATAAATATGAGCATCTAGCAAAAATTACTGATATTAAAAATGGTGACAAAGTCCTAGAAATAGGCTGTGGTTGGGGTGGGTTTTCAAGTTATTTAGCTAAAAAATATTCAACTAATATTACCGCAATTACAATTTCCAAGAAACAATATGAAAAAGCCAAACACAAAATTTTTAAAGAAAAACTCTGTGAAAAAGTTAAAGTGAAGTTGTTAGATTATAGAGATGTTAAAGGTACATTTAATAAGATTGTTTCTATTGAAATGTTTGAAGCAGTTGGAGAAAAATATTGGCCGACATATTTTGAAGTACTAAGAAATAACCTAAAAAGTGATGGACTTATTGGACTTCAAACAATCACAATCGATGATAAATTTTTTAAAAAATACAGAAAATTCCCAGATTTTATTCAAACTTATATATTTCCTGGTGGTATGTTGCCATCAATTGAAGCTATGAATACAATTTTAGAGTCTAAGGGTTTGTGTATAAAAAACAAAAAAATGTTTGGGGATGATTATGCAAAAACATTAAGATATTGGTCAGATTCTTTCGAAAATTCTTGGGAAAATATTAGATCACTTGGGTTTAGCGAAAGTTTTAGAAGACTTTGGAGCTATTATTTGGGTTATTGTGAAGGTGGATTTAAATCCGGAAATATAAATGTTGGTCAATTTTTGATTAAGAAAGTTTGATTTTGAATTTTTTTTCAATCAGGAATATTTTTTATTCATTACCATCATTTGCCTTTTCAGTTCCAACTTTTCCTGTGATGATAATGCTTCCTGCTTTCTTCGTTGAAGTTCATCAATTTAATATTGCATCTATCGGTTTATTAATATTTTTATCCAAGTTGGTGGATATTTTTACTGACCCGTTAATAGGATGGATAAACGACAAAAATATCTTTTCTCGGAAAATCTATCTTTTAATAGGCGGTATTTTTTCAGGTATTGCGTTAATAAAACTTTTTTTTCAAGAATCAATTGACCATCAATTTTTTTTATTTTTTTGGTTATCTCTTCTTTATTTAGGTTGGACAATGTTTCAGATTCCCTATTTGTCGATTGGATATGATCTAGAAAAAAACTATTTCTTAAGAACTAAGTTAAGTGCTACAAGAGAGTTTTTTATTTTAATTGGTTTATTTTGTTCTTTATGTATACCAATTTTTTTAAATATTTCTAATCATGAATTATTGCAAAACATAGTTTTTTTAGCAATTTGTTCTGGTTTTCTTGGACTTTTGATTTTTTGTATCTTTATTCCAGATAAAAGAATTAAAACTGAAAAAAATGAAAGTTTTCTTATATCTCTAAAAAATATAAGTAAAAATAAACCATTAATAAGAATCTTAGCAATATTATTCATAAATAGTATAGCTAACGTATTTCCAATGATACTTTTTGCATTTTTCATTACATATGTTTTAGGTGGTGACGATTTTAATAGACAGCTTACACTCTTTTACTACTTTTTATTTGCTTTATTAGGGATTCCATTTTGGACTTTAATAAGTAAAAAAATAGGAAAAAAAAAAACATGGTCACTATCACTCATATTGTCTGCAATATTTTTTATATTAGTTTTCTTTGTTCAAAAAGGGGACTTCTCATACTTTATTGTAATCTCCTGTATAACAGGCTTTTGTTTAGGTGCAGATTTAATTATACCTCCCTCGATACAAGCAGACTTGACTGATATTCATAAAAATAAATTTAAAGAAGATATATCTGGGGTTATGTTTTCTTTCATAACATTTATAAATAAGTTTTCATTTGCAATAGTAAGTATTTTTGTTTTTGGTATTATGGGTTTATTAAACTTTGATGTAAAAGAAACAGTAACTAAAGAAATAGAGTTATTTATTATTACCTCGTATGCTTTTGTTCCTATTATTTTAAAAATATTTGCAGGTTATTTGTTAAGTAAATATCAGCTAAAAGAAACTGACCTTAAAAAAATACAAAAAAATTTATATGGTTAAAAAATTATTAATAGTTAAATTGTATATCATGAGGTATTTTCTTTTTTTTTTATTTTTTTTAATAAGCTCTTGTTCTAATAATAATGATATGATGATTCAACAGTTCAAACAAAACACTCCTAGTTTATCTTTGGAAAATTATTTTAATGGTAAAACCCAAGCATGGGGAATGTTTCACGATAGATTTGGGAATCTTAAGAGAACATTTAAAGTTGATATTACGGGGACACTCAAATCAGATAAACTTATTTTAGATGAAAGGTTTCTATATGATGATGGAGAAAAAGATTCAAGAATTTGGACAATAAATATACTTGGTAATAATCAATATACAGGCACAGCATCAGATGTTGTTGGCGAGGCTACGGGAGTTGCAGTTGGAAATGCATTGAATTGGAAATATAAATTAAATTTAAAAGTTAAAAACAGTACAATTTTGGTTGACTTTGATGATTGGATGTTCCTTCAAGATAGAAATGTTTTAATTAATAGGGCAGAAGTAAAGAAATGGGGAATAAATATCGGTGTTGTATCAATTACGTTTTTAAAAATAGAATAATCACTTATTAAATATTCTAAAAACTATACCTATTAAAGGTAGGTTAGCATAAAAATTCTTTCCACTATCCCAGTAGTCTATGTGTTTTTTGACTAGATCATTTTGGATATGAATTTCACTAATACCTAAGAACGATATTTTTTTCCTAAAAACAATGCAACTAAAACGCCATTTAATAATACCCATTAATTTATGTTCATGCATCCATAAGATTTCGAATTTGGGTTCATCAAGTTTTTTAAACATTTTTTTAAGTAATTTATGAAATTCATTTTTTCCTTGAATTCGGTTAAAGGGGTCTTCAAATGTGAAATTTTCATCAATAGTTGATAAAAGAATATTAATATTTTGTTTTTTTAGGTTTGTAAAACAATCAACATATTTTTTTATTATTTTATTCATTTTGGAACTTTAATGAACTTTTTCATCAAAAAGAAATATAATTGATAAGGCAAAAATTTAAAAAGTTTCATTGGTAAAATAAGTTTTTTTGGAAAAAAAATTTCAAAATTATTACTAGAGAGTTTTTTAAAAATTTTTTGTGCAGCTAATTTTGGTGTCATTAAAAAAGGCATAAAAAAAGGATTTTTATCAGTCATAGCTGTTTTAACAAAGCCAGGGTTAACTACTTGAACTTTTATACCAAAATCACCTAATTCCATTCGTAGAGTTTCTGCTAAGAACGTAAGAGCAGATTTTGTCATCCCGTAAAAACCTCCTCCTGGGAGACCTTGATAACCTGCTGGAGAGGAAATAAAAACTAGATGCCCCAATTTTTTTAATTTCATAAATTTTATTACAGGTGATAGACAATATAGAGCACCTAATAAATTTATATCGATTATTTTTTTTGCCTCGCTAGATTTAAAATTTTTAATTGTCCCTGGACTATAAACAGCAGCATTTAGAATTAGTAGATCAATCGAACCAAATTCTTTTAGAATTTTTTTTGAAACATTTTCACAGTCTTTTTGATTGGATACATCCATTGGATAAGAGAATATTTTTTTTTTATTATATTTTATAGTTTCAATTAGTTTTTCTTTTCTTCTTCCACTAACGATTACCTTGTAGTTATTGTCGCTAAGTAAAAAAGCTAACTCTTTACCAATACCAGTCCCCCCACCTGTTATCCAGGCGATTCGATTATTGGTTTTTATCATATTCATTTAAGAAATATTCGATTTTACTTCCATCTTTTAGAAAAATCATTTTGACCCAGTTGTCTTTATTATACCATATGTCAATATTAACATCATCACCAGAAGCTTCTTTTCCTGTAAGTTTATACCTTGATGTTTTAATTAAGTTGTCATAAATGAGCTCTTCACCTAAATAATTAATTTTAAAGTCAATGTAACTGCAATCTTGTGAGTTGAGTACCTTGTTCCTATTACCTTTTCCGATTAGTTCATGGAAATTCCAGTAGGTTGTAGGGGTAATCTTATCATTTAAAAGTTGGTTGCCTGAAGTTCCTGAAATTTTAAATTGAGACTCTTTTTTAAGATTACATTCAAGTTTCTCTCCATTTTTATCAGTTACAGCATTCATTGATACAAGTGTATTATTTTTCCATTTTTCATTATTTAAATGATAATAGTCATAAACAACAAAACCAAGAAAAGTTACTTCAAACTTAATTTCTATCTTTGAACTTATTATATCATTGTTTTTAATAAAACTTATTTTATGGAAGCCTATTTTTGAATTATTCCTATACACATTAAAACTAATATCGTTGAGAGTCTCTTCAGAAAAGCAAAAGACTGGTAATAAAAAAATGATAAAAGTAAGGTTGATGAGTTTTTTCAATTTAAAAAAAAACAATGGCCGGTCATATTATTAAACCGGCCATAAATGCTTATTTATCTTCTTTGACCAAACAATTGGATTAGCATTATGAAAAGGTTTATAAAGTTAAGATAAAGGGACAGAGCGCCCATTATTGCTTTTTTGCCTTCTTGTCCGTAACCATCATAATACATCGCTTTTATTCTTTGTGTATCGTATGCAGTAAGTCCTGCGAAAACGAGAACACCAATTGCAGAAATTGCAAATTGTAACCCTGTGCTTTGCATAAAAATGTTAACAATTGAGGCTAATAAAATTCCAATCAATCCAATAAATAAAAATGATCCCCAACCAGATAAATCTTTCTTGGTTGTATACCCATAAAGGCTTAATCCACCAAAGGCGCCTGCGGTTATAAAGAAAACTCTGGCAACAGATTCACCTGTATATTGAATAAATATTGATGATAAAGAAACTCCCATTACTGCTGCAAAGGCCCAGAACAAAATCTGTAGAGTGCTTTCTTTCATTTTAGCTACCCCAAAGTTGAGGGCAATAATGAATGCTAATGGTGATAGCATTATAATGAATGCTAATGGTGAGGTATAAATTGCTGCTCCAAAAGATGTCATTGTATTTGTGGAGAAGTCAAATGCTAGAGATGACGTTAAATGAGCCAAAGCACCTGTTAGTGCCAGACCAAACGCCATGAAAGAGTAGACTTTGTTCATGTAAGCTTTCAATCCCAGGTCTATCTCGCTAGTACTAGCTTGAGATCTTACATTTTTCTCATAGTCATAAGCCATTATATAAACTCCTATTCAAAATGGTTAATTTTTACAATAGTATACTATTGTTTATTAATAGTAAAAATATGTTACAATTTTTTTAAATCAAGCTAATTATTTAATTTTATGAAATATAAAAAACTTGGAAAAACTGATATTGAAGTGAGTCTTATCTGTCTTGGAACGATGACTTGGGGGGAACAAAACTCTGAGAAGGAAGCTTTTGAGCAAATGGATTATGCAATCGACCAGGGAGTAAATTTTTTTGACACAGCTGAGTTATATTCTGTTCCTCCGAAAAAAGAAACTTGGGGTTCAACTGAAAAAATAATCGGTAACTGGCTTGAAAAAAAAAAATGTAGAGAGAAATTGATTTTAGCAACAAAAGTTACTGGTAGGTCTGGTATGAAGTGGTTTAGGGGCAAAGAAACAAGGCTAGACAAGGAACAAATTACGAAAGCTCTCGATGGAAGTTTAAAAAGGCTTAAAACAGATTATATAGATTTATATCAACTTCATTGGCCAGATAGGAAAGCAAATTTCTTTGGGAAACTATCGTACAAACACGAAAATAACGATGAATATGTTGATATAATTACTCAACTAGAAATCCTTGCAGGTTTTGTCAAAGAAGGAAAAATACGTCATATAGGTCTTTCAAATGAAACCTCTTGGGGACTTATGAAATTTCTATCACTGTCTGATAAGTATAATTTGCCTAGAGTAGCTTCAATCCAAAACCCCTACTCTTTACTGAACAGAAGTTATGAAGTTGGGTTGGCAGAAATATCAATCAGAGAGAAGTGTGGTCTTTTAGCCTACTCCCCACTTGGATTTGGAATGTTAACGGGAAAATATGACAATGGATCCAAGCCTGATGGAGCTAGGCTTACATTATTCGGAGATATGTTTACACGTTACACTAAAAAAAAAGGCTTAAATTATTCCGAAAAATTTAACGATTTAGCAAGAGAAAATAATTTAACTCCTGCACAAATGGCCTTATCTTTTGTAAATTCTAGGGATTTTCTAACTAGTAATATAATTGGTGCAACAACTATTGAACAACTGAGAGAAAATATAGACAGTCACAATGTAATTCTATCGAATGATGTTCTCGATGAAATTGAAAAAATACATGATGAAAACCCATTTCCTTGTCCATAAGGTCACTTAGTAATCTCTTTTTTAACATAAATAGTTGAAATAACGATCAACATTATACCAAAGATTGTGTTTAAAGATATTTCCTCATTTAAAAAAAAGAAACCCAAGGCTGTAGAAAAAATAATTCGTAAATAACTTAAAATTACTATTAAATTTGTATTGTTATTTTTATAAGATTCAGCATTAAAATATTGACCCACTAAAGCTGTTATAGTTAAGAGTAATAATGGGAATAGGCGATCCATTATGTTGAAAGAAATTTTTTGATGAAAAATTAAAAAAAAAATTATGGTTGATATTATTGAATGGTAAAAAATAACTGTGAATGAGCTATCTTTTTTTACTAAGAAAGAAATAGAAATTATTCCCCCTGAAACGCACATAGCGCTTATTAGACCATAATAAATACCATGATTTTGAAGTGTAATTGGTCCAGTAATTACCAAAACTCCAAAAAATCCTATTAGAATTAGAATGAAGTATTTAAAGAGAAACTTCTCTTTAAAAATGATTGAAGCAAAAATACTTGCAAAAAAGACCTTTGTAAAACCGATTGTAGTTGCTTGTGATAAAGTAATATATGTTAATGTTTTATAACCAAAGTAGGTTGCAAAAACCCCAAAGAATGATCTTAGTAAATGAATTAAAATTTTTTTACTTAAGTGAATCTTTTTTTTAGTTATCAGTAGTAGAAATAAAACAATAAAAGATCCTATTAAAAATCTAAAAAAAACAATTGATTCAGTAGGTAAATTTTCTGATAAAATTTTAATCTGGAGTCCAAGTAAAGAAAAACAAAAACAACTTACAATTTGGGAATATATTTTATACTTTTTCATTTTTTATTTTTTTTGCCATTATAGTATTACAAATAATTAATCCAGTTCCACATAGAGATGTTACTAAATCTATTTTTTCGTTAAAAAAAAGAAAACTAAGGATTGATGCAAAAATTAATTTTGAAAAGTCAAATGGCATAAGGTTTGTTAATTTAGATAACGATATTGCCTTGGTCCAAAAATAGTTTCCAAAGGTAGCTATTATTGCAATTGAAATCAGAAGTGAAAGGGTTAATGGATTCATAGGGTTCTCCCAAACAAAAATAGATGGAATGAATGTAATTGGTGTCATCAATATGACTAAGCTAAACATTAGAGTAAAAATACTTTCTGATTTTGAGATTTTCTTTACTAACAAACCTGCAATTGCATGGGTTATTGATGAAATTAATGCTAATACCGTCCCAATTTGAATCTCTAAATCTGGCCGAGTAATTATTATTGTAAGAATGAATCCAATAACCATTAGAAAAGTTTTTTGTTTATCCGGGGTTTCATTAAAGAAAAAAATACTACCAAAATAAATAAATAATGGAGTACTAAAACTTATCGCAATAGCCTGGGAAATTGGGATCATTGTATAAGAGGTAAATATTAGAATCATTGTAATGCCGCCAAAACAAGCTCTTAAAAAAAGTAACCTCAGATTTGATTTTTTATTTATAAAAGAGTTTTGTTTTAAAAAAAATGGTAGTAGTAATAGTACACCTAAAATATTTCTAAAAAATGCTTGTTCAATGGGGTGAATTAATAGCGAAGTAAACTTTATTAGAACTGCTAAAACAGAAAATAAAAAACATGAAAGAATTAATAATGATACAGGATGCATTTTTTATTGAGAATTACCTCTTAGTTTCTTGCATTTTAGTTTTAATTATGTCAATAAAAATAATGCAAATTAAACAATTAAGTATTTTATCAGTTTTTATAATTATTTTTTCCTATTTTCCAGGTCAAAAATTATTTTCTAAAGAGCTGGCAAAGTTCAATGATTGGACTGCATTTGCAGAAGGGGAAGGAAAAAATTTAGCATGTATGGCTGTTTCTAAACCCAAAAAGTTAGAGGGTGACTATTCAAAAAGAGGAGATGTTTTCGCTATCGTCACACATTTGCCAGGCCAAAAAAAATGGAACGAATTTAGTGTTGTTGCCGGTTATAATTATAAAACTAATAGTAACCCTGATATTTTTATTGATCAAAAAAAATTTCAATTATTTACTTCTGGGTCTAGAGCCTGGAGCTTTAGCCCAAGTGATGATGAAAAAATAATAAAATTTCTAAAAAAATCTATGAAAATGAAAGTTGTAGGCACTTCATCACGTGGTACAATAACTTCAGATACTTTCTCATTAATGGGTTTTAGTAAGGCTTATCAGAAAATTAACCAAGCTTGTAAAAAAGATAAATAATTCAAAGATGAGTAAAAAAAAAAAAATAGTCTTAGCCTTCTCAGGTGGACTTGATACTTCAATAATTCTAAAATGGTTACAGAGAAAATTTGATGCTGAAATCGTTACTTTCACTGCAGATATTGGACAAGGTGCCGAAGTAAAAGATGCAAAGAAAAAAGCTAAGTTTCTGGGTGTCAAAGAAATATTTATTGAAGATTTAACTGAGGAGTTTGTAAAAGATTATGTTTTTCCAATGTTTAGAGCCAATACAGTTTACGAGGGGAATTACTTATTAGGTACCTCGATTGCTAGACCGCTAATTGCAAAAAGACAAGTTGAAATAGCTAAAGAAGTCGGTGCAGAGTATGTTGCTCATGGAGCAACTGGAAAAGGTAATGACCAAATTAGATTTGAACTGGGATATTATGCAATAAACCCTAAAATAAAAGTTATTGCGCCTTGGAGGGAGTGGCAATTAAAGTCAAGAAAGGATTTACTAGATTATGCCATGGATAATCAAGTTCCTATTCCAAAAGATAAAGTTAATGAACCACCTTACTCGATGGATGCAAATATACTTCATACATCTTACGAAGGAAAAGTATTGGAAGATCCTTGGGAGATTCCTGAAGAATCAATGTATACAAGATCGGTGTCGTATGAAGATGCTCCAGACAAACCAACTGTTTTGGAAATAGAATTTAATAAAGGTGACCCAATTCGTTTGAATGGAAAAAATTTATCTCCGGCCTCGCTATTATCAAAGTTAAATGATGTCGGAGGGAAAAATGGAGTTGGTAGAATTGATATTGTTGAGAACAGATTTATTGGAATGAAGTCCAGAGGAGTTTACGAAACTCCAGGTGGGAGCATACTTATTGTTGCTAGAAGAGCAATTGAGAGTATTTGCCTTGATAAAGGCTCATCACACTTAAAAGATGAGATAATGCCTAAATATGCGGAATTGATTTATAATGGGTTTTGGTTCTCACCAGAAAGAGTGATGATGCAGTCTCTCATTGATGAAAGTCAGAAAAGTGTTAGTGGAACTGTAAAATTAAAAATTTATAAGGGCAATGTCATAGTGTTGGGTAGAAAGTCAAAAGATAGTATATATTCTAGTAAAATTGCAACTTTCGAGGAGGACGATGTATACGATCAAAAAGATGCGGAAGGTTTCATAAAACTTCATGCCCTAAGATTAAAATTACTCAAGAATAGAATCTAAAGCGACTGGTTTAATTTTAAACTGTTCATATGAAGTCATTAGAGTATTTAAAAGGAGACATGCAATAGTCATCGGGCCAACTCCTCCTGGAACGGGAGTGATCTTTATAGAATTTTCATAACACTCTTCAAAATCAACATCACCAACAAGAATTTTCTTTCCATCTCTTTCTATTCTATTAATACCCACATCAATTATAATCGCATCTTTTTTTACCCATTGTCCTTTAACCATTTCTGGAATACCAACGGCTGCGATAATAATATCTGCAGTTTTTACCAGTTTTTCTATTTGTTTGGTTCTTGAATGCGCAATTGTTACAGTAGCATTCATTGAAAGTAGAAGTGCTGCCATTGGTTTACCAACAATATTGGACCTTCCAATTATCACAGCATTTTTTCCAGAAAAATCCGAACTAATTTTCTTAAGTAAAATGCTACATCCAAGCGGAGTGCAAGGAACTAAAGAGTTTAGGCCGGACCAAAGTTTACCAACGTTTTCTGCATGAAACCCGTCAACATCTTTGGATGGTTGTATTGAGTCTAAAACCTTATCAGCATTTATGTGTTTAGGTAAAGGAAGTTGAACCAGAATTCCTTGAACATTTTCATCTTCATTGAGTTTATTAACAATATCTAAGAGTTCATTTTCAGAGACATCATCATTTAGTTTGTGTTCTATTGAATTAAAACCAACTTCTTTTGTCTTTTCGATTTTATTTTTTACATAAACTCTACTTGCAGGATTTTCTCCAACAAGCACTACGGCGAGACCAGGAGTTCTTCCTGACTTTTGTATAAGGTCTGCACCAAAAATCTTTATTTTACTTCTAATTTCTGATGAAACTTCTTTTCCATCAATAATTTTACTTTTATCCATTTTAAAATCCATACTTTGTCATAACAAATTGTGTAGCTTCAATTAAAATAATTAATATTACTGGTGATAAATCAACAGAACCAAGGTTTGGCAAAAATCTTCTTATAACCCTTAAAATAGGTTCGGTTAGTTTAAATAAGAAATCCATAATTATTGAAATCAATTTATTATTATAATTAATTAAATCAAATGAGATCAGCATACTCAAAATTACATAGAATATTATTCCATATTTGTAAATTTGTAGTAACTGGAAAATAAAATATGCAAAAAAATCTACAATATACATAACTAAAGTTTAAACTATATAATATGAATGAATCTAATGATCAAATAAATTTTAATTTAAGTAGAAATTTAGATATTCAAAAAAATCTGTCTCTTGACTTTATAGACAGTTTTATAGCTGATTTCTCAAATAAAGATTTATTATTTAAGAAACACCTTAAAATAGTAATTCTAGAACTTTTCTACTGTTGGAGAGAGTCAGAGCAACAACTTTTATCAGTATCAATGTCAAAAAGAGGTTACAGTTCTAAATCTAGATACAATCCAAATAATATTTCATCTTATACCATCAAGATAATAAATTTTCTAAAAGATGAAAAAGTAATTGATTTTTATCCTGGTTTTTTTGATAGGAAAAGTGGGAAAAGTAGATTAACAAGAATAAGAGCATCAAAGCATCTAAAAAAAAAATTTGAGAAAATTATTTTTAAAAATTTTAAACTTAATCATCCAAGGAGAGAATTTTTGATTATTGTAGATAAAAATAAAAAAAAATTAGAATATAAAGATAATTTTAAAACTCATGAACTAAGAGAATTAATGGTGGGTTACAATAGATTATTGTCGAAATCCTTAATAGACATACCAATTAATGATTCAGGTTTAGTTCAAAGGTTTGATAGAAGAAAGATTGTAATTTCAAATAGTAATTCAAATGCCAATTTAATTTTTTTTAATGAAATAAATGATCTACCAGATATTGAGGGATGTTGGTGGAATAAGCTAGATTTTAAATCTTTATTTGATTATAAAGAAAATATTATAGTAAATAATCAGTTAACAGGTTTTATAGACCTTAATTACATTTTTAGCTCTTATTTAAGTAATATTTTCCAAATTAATAAAACTTTAAATATTAAAAATATTCATAAAGATTTTAATACCGAAAAAAGTAACATTATTATTCAAAAGGCTTTGAATTTTAATAATTTACAGTCGTTACTAAAATCCTTAGCTATTGAGAAAGAAATTTTTTTTGGTGACCCAGATATAAGTTCTGAGAATATAAAGGTAAAGCTGATAGAGTTTTTGAAAAAAAACAATGAAATAAATAGTTTTTTTTTTTAAAGGTTTCAAAATCAATTTTTTATCCTTTTCTAAACAGATTTTTTTGTTGCTTTTAAAAGTCACAGTTCCTTTAAATATCCCAGTTTTTCTGATGAGAGATAAAATTTATTTTACTTCTAATCTTAAAGATAAAATAATCTCATTTTTAGACGAAATCTTAATAAAAAAATTTAACATTGACCCAAGTTTAATTAAGTTTTTTGATTGTAATCAATATAACTTTAAACCTAGAGGTTTTTTTTTTTTTAGTAAGATAATGGCACCAAAAAGTCAATTATTCTCAAAAAGGTATTTAAAAAGAGTATCGGAATATTAACTTAACTAGTAAATTATGAAATCATCAAAATTTGGCATAAATCAGATAAAGTTTTCTAAAGGCAGCAAAATATACGCAAAAGGGGATAAAGCAGATTTTGCCTACTATGTTCATGCAGGAAAAGTTGATATTTATTCACCTGGTGGACTTCTACTTGGTCAAGTTGGTGAAGGAGAAATTTTCGGTGAAAGAGGTCCCTCACTTGATGAATACAGGTCAATAACTGCTGAAGCCTCAACAAACTGCATACTTTATCCAATAAGTGAAAGAACTTTGAAGGAGAAAATAAGAACAGCTGACCCGGTTGTAAGAGCAATACTCAGAAGTTTATTGATGCGATTGAATGATATAAACATGAAAAGTGAGGATTTTTGGAGAAGTCTAAATGTTATGACATCTTTAACAGAAAAGGATGATTAAAGGGTATTTTTACCTTGTCTATGAAGTGTATTTTCCGTGCCATTTACTAAGTTCCAGAACTCTTTCATATAATCATCACCAAATCGCTCAATACTGAATTTTTTGTAATTGAATTTTTTCGTTACATTTTCTTGTCCTAGAATATCCTCAGCTAAAGCTTCTCCTAAAATAGGCGTGTATTTCATAGCCTGACCAGAACCAAGATTATGATATAAATTGTGTATTTTAGAATCTTTTCCTAAAATAAACCTTAAGTCTGGGGTAATATCAAAAAAAGACCTATACCCAGACGCATAAACAGTTTTATCAATATTGGAGAATCTTTTTTTAGATATATCTTCATAGTTCTTTATTTGATTGTAGGCCAAAGACTGGTTCATAGGTTCATTGAGATACTCGCCACCATTGACGGTTGTAAGGTCGTTTAGAAAGTTTTTTGCAATTTCGTAAACAGACCTTTTTCTTGGCTGATGAGCATGCATTTTATTACCTCTCCAAGATCGAAAATAACACAAGTTTGTGTAGTCAGCAATTATTGGATATTCATAGTTTCTTTGTCTTGGGCTTTCCATCCAATTCACAACAGATACAGGCTCAATAGTTATTGGAATTTTTAAACCAATTTTAGAGAACAATTGAGAACTCCATGCACCAGTAGCATTAACAAAGTTTTTCGCATTAAAATTTTCATTATTTGTTATACACATTACAATTTCGTTACCTTTGGTAACTATAGTTTCAACCTCTGTTTTTTCTAATAATTCAACTCCATTTTCATCTATGGCATCATAGAGAACAGATCTAAGGATACTTGGATCAAGCTGAAAAGCTTCAGGTTCATAGTAATATGATTCATCTATATCAGTTATAAGTGTGGTACCACATTTTTTTAATGCATCGCTAGGTTTTATTTCTTCAAAAACAAGATCAATCTTTTTCATTCTATGAGATAATTCATTCCAAGCAGGGTTTTCTCCATCAGAGTTTTTCTTAGCTATCCATATTGCCCCAAACTCATCTAATTCCATTTCAATACCCCAATGCTTTCTGAGGTTTTTCCACATTTCAGTACTAATCGATGCCATCATGGAGGCATCAGGATCGGCATTAGCAGACCTCACTATCCCTGAATGCCTTGAGGATTCAGCAGCACACAGAACGGCTTTTTCTAGCAGGCAAACTTTTTCTCCCTTACCCTCATCATTGAGTTTTCTTTGAATAGATATGGCGGTGGCCGCTCCTAAACATCCCCCACCTATCACAACAGTATGATACATATTTCATTCCTATTAAAATATTGATATATTAAAAAAAAAAAAAATATCAATGAAGTTTTCAAATACACTACATCATAAAGGGAAGGGTTGGGTAGCAAAAAAAATAATACTTGGTCCCCAGAAAATTGATTTATTAAGTCTTCAGGCTATTAATAAAGAAAAGTACCCCTACTATTTAGATAGTTCATCAAGAGGAAATATAAGGAATAGATTTTCAATACTTTTTTATAAACCTGAGATAGTTCTAAAAAAATATGACGCAAAAAGCCCTCATTTTCTTGAGAAATTTGATAAACATTATGAGGCTAACAAAGTAGAACAATCAGAATTAATATTTGAAAACAAAAAAATACCTTTTTGCGGCGGATGGTTTATTTATTTGGGCTATGAGTTGGTAAAGGAAATTGAGCCATCATTAGAAATTCCTCAATCACCATTTAAATTACCTACGGCTTTTGCTAGCAGAATTAAAACATCTATAATTTTGGATCATATTGATAATGAGATTTTTATTACATCTGATGATGAAAAAAAATTTATTGATGATTGTAAAAACATTGAAAGAGATTTACTTAAAACATTTAAAAGTAATGAAAAATTAAGTGGCACTGTAAAAATCATAATGAAAGGTAGTGAAGAAGAGCATCAATTGCATGTAAAAAAATGCATTGATTACATTTTTCAAGGTGAAATTTTTCAAGCAAATTTGTCCAGACTTTGGGAGTTCGAAATCAGTGAAAAAATCAATGAAATTGAGGTCTATAAGCAATTAAGAAAAAAAAACCCTGCCCCTTTCTCAGGTCTTGTTAACTTTCAAAAAAGTAGTATTATTTGCTCTTCACCTGAACGATTAATCTCTGTTGATGGTGATGTTGTTGAAACTAGACCCATAGCTGGAACGAGACCTCGTGGTAGTTCGGCCATACAAGATATTGAATTATCAAAAGAGCTTATTAATTCTGATAAAGAGAAAGCCGAACACCTTATGCTAGTCGATTTAGAAAGAAATGACATTTCAAGAATCTGCAAACCTGGAAGTGTAAAGGTTAATGAAATGATGTCCATTGAGTCTTACTCTCATGTTCATCACATTGTTTCGAATGTTTGTGGAAAGAAATTAGATAAAGTCAGTCCTGGTGAAATAATCTCCTCAATGTTTCCTGGTGGAACAATTACAGGTTGTCCAAAAGTCAGATGCATGGAAATTTTAGGTGAACTTGAAAAAGTAGGAAGAGGTCCTTATACAGGCTCTTTTGGTTATATAACACACTCTGGTAACATGGATATTAATATTCTTATTCGATCAATTTTGAAAGAGGATAATAAACTTTTCTTTAGAGCAGGAGGAGGCATAGTTGCTGACTCAATTCCAAAAAATGAAACATCTGAGACGGAGGCAAAAGCTAATGGAATGTTAAGAGCTTTGAGGTCTTTTGAGTAAAATGAATTGTGTTTCTCTAATAAATGGCAAATTTAGAAATCATATTTCTGTGAATGACAGAGGACTTTTTTATGGTGATGGCTTTTTTGAAACTATGTTGTGGGAAAAATTAGATGAAGAAAAAGTAAACCAAAAGAAAATAGAATATTGGAAGCAGCATTTTGAAAGACTAAAAAAGGGGTGTGATTTAATGAAAATTAATATCCCACAAGAAAAAGTATTTTTAAGAGACATAGAGAAAATTTTAGATAAATCTATTCATCTAGGGTTAACATCTGGTTTGCTTAAATTAATAATTTCTAGGGGAGTTGGAGGGAGAGGTTATAAATTTGAAAAAAATATGAAACCTACAATTATTTTTTTATCTTACTCTCGACCAACATATAGAAAAGAATTTTATACTACCGGTGTGAATTTAAAAATTTGCCAAACAAAACTATTTTATCATGATCGCCTTTTTGGTTTAAAACATTTGAATAGATTAGATTCTGTATTAGCTCGGTCAGAGTGGAATGATAACAATTTTTTTGAGGGTGTCTTTATTGATAATAACGAAAATATTGTCGAAGGAACTATGACCAATTTGTTTTTTGTTAAAAAGAATACATTATATACCCCAGAAATTAAAAATAGTGGAATTAATGGCATTATGCGACAAGTTGTTATGGATAATGCGAAGGTTTTTTTTGAAAATATTTATGAGAAAAAAATTCATATTTCCAAGTTAAATAACTTTGATCAAATGTTTATGACTAATTCAGTTATAAAAGTAATGCCAGTAAAAAAATTAGAGAAAAAAAATTTTTCAATCAAAGATAATGTTAAAAAACTTATTGAAAATTTTCAGTAATACTACAGAGAAAAATTAAAACTTCATTTTCTTTATATGGTTCCATAATCTTTTTAATCCTCTTGGTGCATTTGTTTTTCTTCTTTTAGGCCATTTTCTTGTTGGGTCGAAGATTGTCCTATCTAGACCAATATCCTTTACTGCAGGTTTTTCAATTATTACTGTATAATAGCCTCTTTTTTTATATTCAACACCAATATCTAATTCATTTTTAAAATTTTTATATCCGCCAATTAATTTATAATCATGCATTCTTTTTACTCCTGGCCTGAAGGAAAAATAACCCCATTCCCAACCTGTTTTACAAAATACTTTTCTATAACCTATCCTTCCGTTTTCTATTTTTTTTAAAGGACCGTATGAGAAGATATCAAGCCTGCTTGCACTTCTTTTACTCTCTAACCAGACCTGGATGATTTTTTTATCACTTTTTAAAATTTTTAAAGAGTCTTCTATAAAGTCTTCTCTAGTGTATACCCAGTCATCCTCACAATGAAAAACATATGGTGTTTTAATTTTTTTGTATACGTCAACAATTGACTTTATTTGCCCTTTTTTATCTTTGTTGAGAATTAGCGTTAGTTTCTTTGACCATTTTTTTTTTACATGCTCATAAGTCTTTTTATCAACTGAGTCTTCTACTAAAAAAAGTTTTTCAAGCTTGTATGTGTTTTTCTCAAAGAAACTTTTTAGACTTGGGTCCAGAAGATCAACTCTTCCACAACTCGTTAAAACAAATGACATTTTTTCATTCATAATTAATCAATAATATAATTAAAATAATTAAAACAATTAAACTTATTAATAAAATATATTTTTTAAAAAACCTAATTGATTTTTCACCATATTTTAAAATAAAAAAAGCAAAGATTAAGAATCTAGTGCCCCTTGAAACAAAAGATAAAATTGCGAAAATAAAAATATTAATTCCTAAAATCCCTGATGCCAAACATGTTATCTTGTAAGGGAATGGTGAGAGTCCACCAATAAGAATTAGTAGGATTCCAAATTTTGAGAAATCATTGTTAAATTTATCCAAAAGTTCTTTAACTTTTGGATATATTGAAATTATGTCGAATTGAATTATGTTCCATAAGAAATAACCAACAAGGTAGGCGGTAACACCACCAAGTGCTGAAAAAAATGTTGTGAAAAAAACTAATTTAAAAATTTTTTTTTCAGCAATTATGAATGGAATCATAAAAGGGTCTGTTGGGAAAGGAAGAAAAATCGATTCAATAAAAGATATAAAATATAAAATATATTTTGAATTTTTTTTTTTACAAAATCTTAAGGTCCTCTCATAAAGTTTTGTTAGGTACATTGTGCTCTCTTTTTCTTGTTGGCTAAGCCCTTAATTGTCGTATATATTTTTTTTTGACTATAGGTTTTATGTTAGGATGTGTAAATAATTTAATGCCCCTATGGCGAAATTGGTAAACGCGATGGGTTCAAAATCATAAGCATCCTCCTTGCACCTTTGTATTCATTGATTTTTTTCTCTTCAGGAATAGTCTTTGTCTCTATGTCCACCAACAACAATTCTTATTTTTTCTCTTATCTTTGTTTTATTTATAAAAAAGGATTGGATATATTAATTAATAAAAATTAGTTTTTAAAAAAAACTAATAACAATTTATAGTTAAACAAACTTTCTGTAAAATAATTTTAATGATAAAGAATAAGTATATTCTGGTAGTTCTTCTTATTGTTTACTTTTTGTTAAGTAATAAAAATTTATATGACACTCTCTTTGTTGATATAGGTCACAATAGTATAATTAAACTTTTATTTTTTTTATTTGTGACAGTTATTTTCTTTCTTTCTTTCTTTATATTTTTCTTAATAAAAAATACTTACATAAGAGTAAGCACAGGTTTAATTTTTCTTATATCAAGTTTTGCTAGTCAGTTTTTTTATGACATTTCAGGTAATATTATAAATATTAATGATATTGAGATTGCTATACTGAATAAAAGTTCGATTTATGATTTAGTAATAAATTATAGAAAAGATTTTTTTCTTAACTTCTCAATATTTATTTTTGGTTTTTGTTTACTTATTAATGGAATCAGAAGTTTCAATTTTTTTAACAAAAAGCAAATTTATTTTTCATTAATATTTTTCTTCAGTCTTTTTTCTATTTCCTCTGCCAGGGGGGGATTTGCAACTCAGGGCTTACCATCACAACTTCAAGTTTTGATTCCCTTACCTTTGATTTTCTTTAGTAAAAATTTCGAATATTCAAATCAAAAACTTTCATTTGATATTAATAATAAAAATAAAAATATAATTTTAATAATTGATGAAAGTGTCTCGTTTAAATATTTTGTAAAAGCAAAAAATTTTGAAAAAAATATTGATAAACATTTCAAATATTTAAAGAAATTTTACTCTATTCACAATTGCAGTGCCCAAGCTGTTTTTGGATTAATGAATGGGATAGAGGTTACTAAAGACAATATTGTACTTAGAAAAAGTTTATGGTTACGAGCCAAAGAAGCTAACTATAAGACTATATATTTTTCAGCTCAAGAGAAACCTGGAAATTATCAATATTTACAGAATATAAAAGAAATCATAAATATTGATGAAAAGTATTTTTTTAGTCATCTAAAAAATAAAGATAGAGATAGAGAATTATTAGATAAATTACTTGAGGTAATTGCTAAGGATAATAATCAATTTATTGTTGTAATAAAAAATGGCTCTCATTTTCCTTATTTTGATAAGTTTGATCTAAAAAAGTTTAACCTTGATAAAAATAGTGATGCAAACTTGATTTACACTTATAGCATTAAGGAGAATAGTATTAACTTTTTAAAAGATCTCTTATCAAAACTAAAAAAAGATAGCGATATAATTTATTTGTCTGATCATGGACAGTTATTAAAAAAAAAAAAACTTTCACACTGTAATTCCAATAATCCTGAGATTCAAGAGTGGGAAATACCTCTTTTATATTATAAGAATAATAAAAATAGACCTTTAAATGTTAACAGTAATCTCTATTTGTACGACTTTATAATAAATAAAATGGGTTATAGTAATGAAATTAATCTTAATAGAGAAAATAAATTATTTTATGGTAATCTGAATAAAAGATTAAATAAACAAACGAAATTTATAACATTAAAGTAAATGTTAAAAAAAATTCTAATTATTTTAATATTTATTTTTTTTAACGACATAAAGGTCTTTGCTGACAAAATTCATAATACTGAGTTATGGTTGCATAGAGGTCAAAATTACTCCAACAATATAGAAGAAATTTTTTTAAAAATTGATGATGGAAGTTGGTATGGTGTTGAAATAGATGTTTTTTTTAGCAAACAACATGAACAATTTTTTATTGCACATGATTTACAATTAAATGGTGAATCACCAATTTTAGAGGATATACTTTTAATAAAAAATAAAAAAGTATGGTTAGATTTTAAAAATCTATCTGATATTCCGTTTTCAAATCTTAAAGAGTTAAAAGAAAAATTAAAATACATCGGTTATAAAAATGAAATATTTATTGAGAGTCAAAATTTTTTAAACTTAAATTTTTACAAAGTAAAGAAGTTAATATTATTTTCAATATTCCAATTTTATTTAAAAATAAAATTTATTTAACATTAATGAAATATTTGACTGATTTCTTAAATTTTGAGTATATAAGTGTTTCAATTGATAGTTTTATTATTATTCAAAAATATTTTAAATCTAGTAAAATTTTTTTATTTACCGTTAATTCTAAGAAAAAAGTATGTGAATTAGTCTCTAAACATTCTGTAGATGTTATTTTAACTTCAGTTAGTCCAAAAGAATTGGATTGTTTAAAAGAATAAACTAATTTATAACATATCATCTAGCCCCTATGGCGGAATTGGTAGACGCGACGGATTCAAAATCCGTTGAACTTCGGTTCATGTCCGTTCGAGTCGGACTAGGGGTACCACTTGAAAACAATGGTACATAACATATAAAAATATTTTAGTTATGATAAACTAGTACCTAAGTTAATGATTAAAAAATTTAAATACGGCATTAAGTTGGAAGACACTGACGGGGGAATACTCGTAACCCCAATATGATGTTTCTTATATAGCCCGAGGTTGGAAAATTACCTCAGATGTGATTGATCTTGTGGATTGTTGTTTAAATTCTGGTATGAGATGGATGATAAGAGATAATCATCCTAAAAGAAGTAATTTGTTTCCAAATAAACAAGGAGTCGTATATTTAGCTTTTTCTCCGACAAGAGAAAATCATTGGTCAATGGCAATCGATAGTTTTAAGATTAATCAATTAAATTTTAAAGAGGGTGTGTTCAATGGAAAATATCACTCTCAGTTTAATAAATTAAAAATACCATTTCAGTTTGAAAAAAGAAACCGAGAGAGTGGACATCTTGTTGTAAAAAGACAAGACTTATTTTTAGCAGTACAAAAATTAAATACTTTAGACCATTCGGTATTATTTTTTAAAAAAAAAAATTACACCGAAGGCTTTACTCACGAAACAGATATTCAAAGGTATATGATTTTAAATTGGAGTAAAACACCCTTTTCAAACCAAGAATTAATAGGTGATGAGTATCCTGTTAGTTCAGGCAGAAATACTAAGAGAATTGACCTGCTAGGGTTCGAAAAAAGTTCAAAAAGTTTCTCAGTAATTGAATTAAAAAGAGCTGAACCAAATATGGATGCACTATCTCAAGTAGAAGAATATTGTGAAATCCTAAAAAGTAAGAAGGAATTTATGAATCACTCGTTTATTCCAATACTTATTGCAGAAAGAATTTCAGAACGCCTTAAACATGAGGCGATTAGAAGAAATATATTAACGTTTGAAATAAGTTGGCCTGGAAAAATCATTAAAGTATGAAATGCAAAAAAATCTATATTTATTTTTCAAACCTTTTTCATTTATTTGAAGCAGAGTAACAAATCATATTTGTCAATTTGTTACATCCAAGCAATAAATCAGAAGCTTTTATATTTTTAAATTCTTCTAACAGGTATTTTTCTAAGTCTTTCCAATCCCCATGTGCGAATTTATTTCTAGCAATCCTGCATTTAAAAATCAAATTAACTAGTTCAGACGGTATATCAAATTTTATTTGACAATCGTCTCTTAAAAACCTTATTAATGAATCATAAATTGACATCTTTGGGTATTTAAAATCTTTTGCATTTAAATTCTTATTCTTTTTTTCTAGAAGATCTAGAATTTTAAACAAAAACTTTTCAATATATGTCATTGTGAAAAATGAAAAAGTTCCAGGAAAGTATAATTTACCATAGTTCTTCCATATCGAGATTTCAGACCCCATTTCATCTTCATAAATTTCTTCATAAAGACTATTTGGTTGTTCAAATTTTTTCACATTATAAAACCCTAGTAGGAAACCTTCACTTGACCTTTGATTTATGAAGTTTGAATAAAATGGTTCCGAAATAAAATATAAATAGTTATTTAATCGCCATAGTTCTATCATTTGATCCCAACATAAAGTTTTAAATTCATTTGAAAATCCTTTATCATTTCTTACCTTAGCCCAAAACTCCCATCCAGTTAAAAAATAATCTGGTAAGTAATACTTTTCTTCGGTATCCATTTCCTTAACTATGGTTGGATCTTTTTTTGCTTGATATTGGGCTTCTGATATACTCGGGTCATCATCAAACGTATCCGTAAAAATTTTGCTATCAATACCTCTTAAGAGATTCACTTTTTTTAAATCAAAGATCATTAAATAATATTATTTAATTTTTTTTCTTTTGTAAAAATTAAATTAAGTCATTTCTGACTTAATTTAATTCCTAAAGATATTTTTAAAAAAAGTGTGAGAGTGAGTGTGTGAGAGTAAATTGAAATCCCTTGTCAGAGTGTCTTTCAGAAAAATACAACGGATTCAAAATCCGTTGAACTTCGGTTCATGTCCGTTCGAGTCGGACTAGGGGTACCATGAAATTATTTTTCTTAAATTTGTAATATTTAAAGTTTATATTTAAATATGTTTTTTTTATTATTATTTTTAATAACCTTTAGTCAATTATCAGCTAACCCACAAAAGAATTATCAAAGTTTTAATGATGGTCAATCATTTATTAAAAATCAAATTCAAAAAAAAATTAATAAGAACAAAGCTAAAAATGTGATTGTTA
>JBJKUQ010000005.1:0-14730 GCA_045563015.1 Alphaproteobacteria bacterium
ATGGAAATAATTGTAAGTTTCATTCCAATGACTCTTTTTTTAAGGTTTTCATTTTCATTCGATATTGATTTAGCATGGATTGTTCTTCCAATAGATAGAATTATGAATGCTGGAACAACAAAAATTAATTGATTATTAAAATACAATATTAAACTTAAAAAAAAATTAATTGGAACGGTTTCACAAAAGTTTGCGTGTGCTCTTATTGTTCTTTCGAGTTTTGGATCTTTAAAACCAATCGATGTTTTTGTTAATCTTCTTTGATTTACAACATTTTTAAATAGCTTAATGTAAAAAAGTGACAAATAGATAATTAAAAAAAAATAGGTTATTTCAAGAAAAGTGTTAAGCATTGAAAAAATAAATAAATTAATGATATATTACATTCCCCAATTTATAAATATATGTTTATGAAAAATAATATAGCACTTCATTGGTTTAAAAAAGATTTAAGGTTAGCTGATAATCCTTCCTTAAATTATTTATCAAAAAATTATGAAAAAATTATTGGAGTATATATTTATGATGATATTAATCCCATACCAAAAATTGGTTCTGCAAGCAGAGTATGGCTCAATGAAGCCTTAAAATATTTAGATAAACAACTTAATGGCAATCTTATAGTTTTGAGAGGTAATCCAAAAGAGCAATTGAGTAAAATAATTGAGTGGTTTGATATTAATGAGATTTCATGGAATAGGTGTTATGAACCATGGATGATTAAAAGGGATAAAGATTTAAAAAGTTTTTTTAACAGCAATTTGAAAGTAAGCTCTTTTAATGGTTCTTTACTATGGGAGCCCTGGGAAATTTTGAAAAATGATGGAACTCCATATAAGGTTTTTACACCATTTTATAAAAGAGGATGTCTAGAAGCAAAAGAACCAAGACAACCAGAATATCTAGAAATTAATTTTTTTAACCATAACTTTAAGAATACTGATGTTTCTGATCTTAACCTATTAACTAAAAAGAAATGGGAAAAAAAAATAATAAGAAATTGGAATGTTGGTGAAAATTATTCTACTGAGATTATGAATAATTTTTATAAAGATGGACTAAATGATTATGCAGATGGAAGAAATTTTCCAATAAAAAAAAATGTATCAAGGCTTTCGCCATATATCCATTGGGGTCAAGTTTCTCCTAACACACTGTGGTATGAATTAAAAAAAAACCAAAATTATAAAAATAATAATCTTGAGGTTTTTAGAAGCGAATTGGGATGGAGAGAGTTCGCTTATCATTTACTTTATCATTTCCCTTATTTAAAAACTAAAAATCTAAAAAGTAATTTTGATAAATTTCAATGGCTTGATGATGAAAAAAATCTAAGAAAATGGACGATAGGTATGACAGGTATTCCAATGGTTGATGCAGGTATGAGGGAATTGTGGCAAACAGGTTACATGCATAACAGATCAAGAATGATAGTTGGATCATTTTTGGTAAAAAACTTACTTATAAATTGGCAAAAAGGTGAGGAATGGTTCTGGGATTGTCTGTTTGATGCTGATGCTGCGAGTAATTCTGCAAGTTGGCAGTGGATAGCCGGGACAGGAACGGATTCTTCTCCTTACTTTAGAATTTTCAATCCAGTTACTCAAGGACAAAGATTTGATCCAACCGGAGAATATATAAAAAAATATGTTCCTGAACTCAAGGAAATGCCAATAAAATTTTTATTCAATCCTTGGGAATGCCCCGAAAATATATTTGAAAATATTAATATTAAGCTTGGCAAAGACTACCCATTTCCGATCGTGGATTTAAAAGAATCTAGAGAGAGAGCTTTATTTACCTATGCTAAATTAAGAAAAGATAATAATTCATGAAAAAAAAGTTATTTATTATTCTAGGAAATCAATTATTTAACACTAGATTTTTCTCAAAATATAAAAAAGATCATATTTTTTTTATGGCAGAAGATTTTGGTTTGTGCACATATGAAAAGCATCACAAGAAAAAGGTTTTATTTTTTCTCTCTGCAATGCGATCTTTTAATGATGAATTAAAAGAAAAGGGATTTGAAGTATTTTATAAAAAAATAGAGGAAGACGATTTTAAAATCGATTACTTAGATAAAGTAATTCATTTGATCAAAGATATGAAAATCAAATCTGTTTCGTTCTTTGAGATTGAAGATAAGTCGTTTGAAAAAATATTTATTAAAAAACTTAAAAATATTGTTGAGATAAATTGTTTGACAACGCCAATGTTTCTTACAAAAAGACAAGAATTTAAGGATTATTTAGCTACAGTAAAAAAACCTTTCATGGCTAGTTTTTATAAACACCAAAGAAAAAAAATTAATTTTTTAATTGATGAAAATAATCAACCAATAGGTGGTAAATGGAGCTTTGATGATGAGAATCGAAAAAGAATACCAAAGGAAATGCAGTTTCCAAAGCACCTAAAATTTTCTCAGACAGAGCATACAAAATATCTTAAAAAAGTGATTGATGAAAAGTTTAGGAACCATGTTGGTTCAACTGAGGACTTTTGGATCTGTACAACTAGAAAAGAGACATGGGGGTTATTCGATCATTTTATAAAAGAAAAATTGCCTCTTTTTGGAGACTATGAAGATGCTATAGATCAGAGAGATAATTTTCTTTTTCATTCTTCTCTTAGCCCCTTAATTAATATAGGTTTAATAACTTCTCATGAAATTATTGAGAAATTAAGTCAAATTTCTAATGAAGTGAAAATTAATTCACTTGAAGGCTACTTTAGACAATTAGCTGGTTGGAGAGAATTTGTGAGGGGTATTTATCAAAACTTTGATAAAAGGTTTGAAGAATCTAATTTTTTTAATCACAAAAGATTAATGTCAAGTAGTTGGTATGATGGTTCTACCGGATTAACACCTTTAGATTACTCAATTAAAAATGCTATTAAATATGCTTGGACTCATCACATTGAAAGATTGATGATTCAATGTAATATAATGAATTTATGTGAAATTAAACCAGTCAATGCATACCAGTGGTTTATGGAACATTATATGGATTCTTCTGAGTGGGTAATGTACCCAAATGTTTACGGCATGGGTTTATTTAGTGATGGAGGTGTTTTTTCAACAAAACCATATATTTGTGGATCATCATATTTTAAAAAAATGATGGATTTCAAAAAAGATGACTGGTGCGATATTCTTGATGGCCTTTATTGGAGATTTATTGAAAAAAATAAAGATTTTTTCAGCAGAAACCCTAGACTTTCAATGATGGTGAGAGTTTTAGAAAAAATGAATGCAGAGAGAAAGAATAGAATAATTGATTTGGCAAATCAATTTATTGAAAAAAATACAAAATAAAATTATGAAAAAAAAAATTAAATACTGCGTTGTATGTCAAAGGGAATTTGAATGGAGAAAAAAATGGAAAAAAGATTGGGAAAATGTAAAATATTGTTCAAAAAAATGCTCTAATAGTCTTTCAAATTAGTGTATCTTAAATAAGGTTTTATTTTTTCGAACTCTCCAAATTTTTCTTTTGCATCTTCATCTGAAACTGCTGGAACTATTATAACCTTTTCATTTTTTTTCCAATTTGCTGGTGTTGCAACCTTATGCTTTGATGTTAATTGAACTGAATCGAGAACTCTCAATATTTCATCAAAATTTCTGCCTGTTGTCATAGGATAAGTAAGCATCATTCTAATTTTTTTTTCTGGATCAATCAAAAAAACAGACCTAACAGTTGCGTTGGTCATTGCAGTTCTTGATTTGTCAGCTATTTCATCAGCAGGTAGCATATTATATAATTTTGCAATCTTTAAACTTTCATCAGCTATTAGTGGATAATTTACCGATGTACCTTGAACATCTTCAATATCTTTTTTCCATAAATTATGATCTTCAATTGAGTCCATACTTAATCCAATAAGTTTACAATTTCTTTTTGTAAAATCTTCTTCAATTTGTGCCATGTATCCCAACTCGGTTGTACAAACTGGCGTAAAATCTTTTGGATGAGAAAATAGAATTACCCATGAATCAGAAGACCATTGATGAAAATTTAAATCACCAATGGTTGTGCTCGCATCAAAGTTGGGAGCTATTTCATTTATTCTAAGCATATCTACTATAATATGAGAAATTTTATAAAAAGTTAATTAATTTCTTGAATTTTTTTTATTTGAATAAATTATAATGGTTTAAGAAATAATAACTTCATAATTTGTAAAAATGTTGCCTCATATTAATAATGTAAATCTAAACGAAATTAAATTCCCCTTTTATATTTATAAACCTGAGATTTTAAAAAAAAATATAAAAAGTTTCTTAAATAATTTTACTGGAGAATCAGTTTATGCAGTAAAAACAAACCCCTGTGAATTCATATTAAAAGAAATTTTCAATCAAGGAATAAAATCTTTCGACGTAGCCTCGATCAATGAAGTAAAATTAATAAGAAAACTTTTTCCTCATTCAAATATTTATTTTATGAACCCAGTTAAACCTGGATATTCAATTAAAGAGGCTTATTACAATTATAATGTAAGAGATTTTTCATTAGACTCTGATGATGAGTTAAAAAAAATTATTGCAGTAACTAATTCTGCAGCTGATTTAAATTTACATTTAAGAATCTCAGTACCCAATGATTTTGCAAAAGTAAAACTTAGTAAAAAATTTGGTATTGATGGACATAAAGCTCAAATTCTTCTAAAGAAAATAAGAGATAAAGGAAAAAAAATTGGTGTCTCATTTCATACTGGTTCACAATGTATGAATCCAGATGCATACAAAATTGCAATAAAAAAAACAAACTCAATTATCAAAAAATCAGGAATAAATATTGATTTTTTTAATATTGGTGGAGGTTTCCCATCAAGTTATCCAGACATTGAGCCACCATCATTGACTGAGTTTTTTAAAGTCATTAGCTATCAGTTATCAAAAATAAATCAAAAAGAGTCTAAAATAAAAATCTTATCTGAACCTGGTAGAGTATTAGTTTATAATGCTATGTCGTTAATCGTTAGAGTTGATTTAAGAAAAAAAAAATATTTGTATATTAATGATGGAATTTATGGCTTGCTTAATAATGCTGGAAAGCTTGGTTTTAAATACAATGTTGAAGTTTTTAACAATAAACAAAGTTCTAAATTAATTCCTTTTAGTTTTTATGGGCCAACTTGTGATTCAAATGATTTTATGAAAGGTCCATTTTATCTTCCAGATACTATTTCTGAAGGTGACTATATTGAAATTAAGGAAATGGGAGCATACTCAATAACGATGGGGTGTAACTTTAATGGTTTTTATTTTAAACCAAAAATTTTTATTGGAAAATACAAAAGAAAAATGACTAATTTTTATAAATTCTCATCAAAAAAAGAAGGTATTAATTATTAAAAATCTATAATGAAATAAACTCCTATTGATAAAATTGTTACACCAAATACTTTGGGTTTAGTTATTTTTTCTTTAAAAAAAAAATTACCTAGAAATACAGAACTTACCTGTCCAATTGATCTTTTAATTGATTCCATTATTGGGACATAATTACTAAGAATTGCATAGAATTGTAAAATTGAAGCTATTAAACCTATTAGAATAGTTAAAAAGACTGTTTTCCAATTTTTTCTAAGAGATTTTCTTTCAAAATCTTTGTTTTTAGCGATCAAAAAAATTAAAAAAAATAGCATTCCTGTAGATTGGATAAAACCATGAATGTTTATTGAACTGTTTTTTAAACACAATTTATCTAAAACTGGGGTAATACTCCACATTATTGATACAAGTATCATTAAGCGGGCACTGTGATTATTTGCTATTATTCTAAAGCTTCTAAATACTTCAAAAAGTGTAACTCTTTTTGAGTATAGTATTAAAGTTCCAATTATTATTAAAAAAACTCCAAAATATTGAATAGAAGATAACTTTTCATTTAAAAAAATTAAAGAAAATATTGAACTAAATAATGGTGATAAAGATAATAATGGAATAGTTAAACTTAAATCTGATTGTTTGATTGCTTTTAAAAAAAAAAGAGCAGATATAACACTAATACAAATCAAAATTGTCCCGGGTAATACATACTCAGAGATTTTTAAATTAAAAGTATCAACACTAATCCAAACAATAAAAAAAACTAGCTGTGCTAAAGTAAAAGTAAGGAGTAATGTTTTTGAATTTATCCTTTTTAATGTTAATTTTCTTGTTAAATCAAATGCTGCCCAAAAAAACGCTGATATAATACAAATTAAGATTGGCATACAATGAAATTTTTCATTAAAAACTTAATATTCGTCATACTTTTCTCTTGTGCATCAAGGGATATAAAAACAAGTAAATTTGCAAAAATAAATGACAAAAACGAGTATGAAAATAATTATATAAACTACGAAAAAAAATCTATAAATAAAACAAAATTTTTAAGTTTTTTTTTTAAAAATATTTTTAATCCACCAGAAAAAGTTTTTTTCCCTCTAGTGAATATTAATAAAAAAGTTTACCAAGATAATGTATCATTATTAACATGGTCAGGTCATTCAACTTTTTTGTTTCAAAAACATAACTTTAACATATTAATTGATCCTCATTTATCTGGAAGGGCTTCACCATTCTCATTTCTTGGCCCAAAAAGATACACACCTTCTGTTTTTAAAAAAGATAATTTACCAAGGATAGATATAGTGGCTATTAGTCATAATCATTATGATCACCTTGATTTGAAAAGTTTAAAAATTATTTATGAAAAATCACCAAAGACAATTTTTCTTGTCCCGCTAGGTGACAAAAAACTATTAATTAAAAATGGTTTAAAAAATGTCATAGAATTTGATTGGTGGGAGAGTTATGAAACAGAACATTTAAAATTTGTATTTACTCCTGTTCAACATTGGTCAAAAAGAACATTTTTGGATAGAAATAAATCTTTATGGGGTGGCTGGTGGATAGAATCTAAAGATTTTAAATTCTTACACCTAGGTGATACTGGATACACAAAAGACTTCATAGATATAAAAAAAAAATTAGGTAGTCCTGATTTAGTTGCTATACCTATTGGTGCTTATAGTCCCAGAAGTATTATGAAATTTAGTCACCTTGATCCTGATGAGGCTTTACAAGCATTTGTAGATTTAGATGCTAAAGCTGCTGTTGGTATGCATTGGGGAACCTTTATATTAAGTCAAGAACCAGTTGATGAGCCAATAAAAATTATCAAAAAGCAGTTAAAGAAGTATAATATAAAAGAAAAAAATTTTATGATACTAAGGCACGGAGAGTCTTTGTCACTTGATAAATTATAGACCTGGTAATCTCATAAGGCTTGAGCCTGCTGTGTCTAATTCTTCCGCCATTTGTATCATTTTTACATGCATTTCAAACTTTCTCATTTGATCGATTGTATTAACCATCTCTTCGATTGGATTTACATTACTTTTTTCTAATGCACCTGTAATTATCTTCGCTTGTTGATTTGGTGCAATTGGGATTTCCTCAGTTGTGCCATCAGGATTTACGTTTGGTTCAAATCTTATATGACCATCTAGAGATTTTTTTAATCTAGCATCATCTTGAGGCAGAAAAGTTGCAATTGTTGCAACATTCTGAGGTAGTTCTCCGGGCTGTCCTCCAATTGGTTGAATTAAAATTTCCCCTTGCGTTGTAACAGTTATTTCTCTAAAAGCAGGTATTTCAATTGGAGCCAAACCAGCATCAAGTATGTTATTTCCAGCTCCATCTAATAATTGCCCATTTTCATTTACCTGAAAATCACCACGTCTTGATAGAGCAGGAGAGCCGTCTTTAGGTTGTATTACAAAATAACCCTCATTATTTATTGCAAGATCTAGAGGTGCTTTAGTTGTATCAATCATTCCTTGTTCAAGGCTAAACTTACCGACTTCTCTTGATGAAACAATCCGAGGTTCTAAACCTTCTTGACGATTCAAATATATTGAACTGAAATCAGTAATAATATCTTGCTTAAAACCTGGAGTACTTACATTAGATAGATTATGAGCAGTCGCAGCTTGGTTTTCCATTAGCATTTTCATGCTATTAAGTGCTGTTTGTACCATTCTATCCATTTAAAAACTCCTTAAATTATTTATAAATTACATTCTAATGTTTACAATTGCTTGCGTTGTTGCAGATGTTGTTTCAATTGATTTTGCATTAGCTTGGAAGTTTCTTTGAGCGGTAATTAGATTCACTAGTTCTTCAGTAATATCAACATTAGATCTTTCTAATGAACCTGAAAGAACAGTTCCAAAACCCTCTGCACCAGCTTCACCAACTGTAGCTGAACCAGATACTGCTGTTTCAACGTATGTTGCGTTACCAATCTGTTTCAGACCATTTTGGTTATTAAAGTTAGCTAAAACTAATTTACCTAATGGATTATTCTGTCCATTTGTATAGTTTGCTCTAACAGTTCCAGAAGCATCAACTTCAAGTCCATCTAATCTACCAGATGTAAAACCGTCCTGATTAACTGTTGATACAAAGAATGGTTGAGCTAGCTGGGTTGATTTTGTAAAATCAATGTCTAGATCAATACTAAATCCAGCTTCTTGTTTCTCATAATGAACACCTTGTTTAGGGCTCAGAATTCTTCCAGATTTGTCAAAAGTTAATTCACCTTCATCAATATATAGAGGATAAAATCCATCAACAAGGTTAGCTGGAGGAGTTGTAACTTTATTTCCCAGAGCATCAACAAATAGGTTTAGCCCGTCAGCATTTGTAGCTTGAACTAAATTATATATTTGAGGTACTGAGCCAACACCCAAGTCAACATTATCTAATCCAAACTTTGATGCTCCTCTAACTTTGATTGTTGAATCTTTACCTGTTGTTCCATTAGTAAAAGTAAAGTTATTATTTGTTGCGTCATATTTAACTGTAATTCCACCACCAACAGTTCCAGCTGAGTCTTCAATCTGATTGATTCTTTCTTGTAAAGCTTCAGCTAGAGTTGTTCCCACATAAAAACCTTGAGGAATTTCAATAATACCAGCAACACCATTCACAGAAACGTTGAAGATGTTTTCGTTACCCTGATTGCTTAGTCTGAAAACCTGAGTTAAATCTTCTGTTGCTGATGCTCCAGTTGCTTGGGCAGCTTGAGCTGCCAAACCTTTAGCTTCAGTTTTAATGGCATTAGTTTTTGTTTTACCAATTCCAAGTAAACTATTATCTCCATCGAAATAGTCAACTGTATCTGTAACAGATCCATCAGTTGATGAGAGTAAATGCCTTCCAACCGCTATATCAGATTTTGTTTGAGCAGTTGAAACACCAATTGCTCCATTGGCAGCAATTGTTTCACCAGTTGTACCACTACTAAATTCAAAAGCTTTTAATTCACTATTGTATCCAACTTTAATTCCATATCTTTTATCGTTAAGTTGAACTTCAGCACCATCTGCAACAAATGTAGCTGCTGAGAACTTTTCACCACCTCTAATGAGTGTAGTTGTTGTATCATCGGCAGTCGGAATACCAAGGTTGTTAGTACTCGTTGCTGTTGAAGAACCGTAAATTTTAAAACTATTAAAGTTACTGTTTGTTCCTGTTCCAAGAATATTTCTATCTATTTCAAATTGAAGTCTTTGATTTAGAACATCGTAAGTTATTTCAACTGGAGGATCTTTTACATCAACCCAATTTGTAGCTCTAGAATTTACTATAGTAGCATCTAAAGACCCAGTATCAGTCCCTAAACCTAATACTTGACTTGTATTTACTGCAGATGCGGCATTAATACCAAATTCTGCAGAGTGAATTCCAAAAATAGGATCACCAACAGAAACACTACCATGAGCTCTGGCAACCGTAGAAGTATCAACTAGTTTGTCAGTATAAGAGTGTTTATTAGTTGATCCAATTTCTCTGATTACAATTTTTTTATTACTAAAGTTGACACTTGATCCTTTATATACATCAGATGCACCTTGAAAATATGCTTCAACATCTGTCGATAGATCACTGTATATTATTCCATCATTATTTGTCGCGGCAATGTTAAAATCAGCATCAGGAAAATTCATACCAGAAGTACTACACTCAACATACCATTTATTACCTGCATCTTGAGCTTCTTTTATAACTGTAAATTCTCTTCCATTTGCAAAGGCTCCGTTAGTTGTGTCAGCTGCAACTGCATCAAATAACCCCATTGCTCTTATTTTCTCATTAGCTGTAAGGTTTGGTTGAGTGGCTCCAAAATAAAACTTAACGGTATTCTCAGACTGATCGTATTCAATAATATTGCCGTCATTACCTGCACCCATTGCAGCTTTTGTATCGTATACATGAAGAGCAGGACTTTTACCATAATATGAATGAGTTAAGTATCTGTCAACATCAGCGACGGCCGTTATTGTTCCTGCATCATTTGTAGTTCCTACAGCACGTGTCATTCTAAATGCCTGATTATGCTCTAAAATACCCGTCATTGTTCCACCAGTATATTCAGCAAATAGACTGTTTTGGACACCTAAAGAAGTGGCATTTCTAACAGTATCATTTGTTGCATTTACTGCATAATCATTTAGAGCAGAATTTAATCTTGCTTGACTATGAGCTAATAATTGATCTCTTGTGAAATCAGGTGATGCACCTGTCAATGTTATACCTTCTAATGTTGATACATAAGAATCTGAAAGAAGATCAACACTTATTGGAGTTGTTAATCCAGTAGACGTTCCATCTGCATTTAGTTTTAAGAGGTCAAGAGTTAGTGTATCGTCAACGTTTTGTACAATCTGAATTTTTTTATCATCCCCATATGCAACGTTAATAGATCTTTGAATTTCTGCAGAAAGTTGTGCAGCATTATATGCACCTGGTTGAATATCGATATTTACTGGTTGGTCACCATTATCAACATTCACTGTCATAAAGTTTTTACCCCAAAAAATTCCTGAACCTGTATTACCACTTTCTACAGTGGATTTGAATTGAACTGGATCAGTAACAATCGTTACAGTTTTGTCACCTTCCTCACCAAAGTCAAATGCACTTGCTTCACCAGATAGTTTCGCTGGTGTGGAATCTATTAAAGTTTTTAGATCATCAGCTCTATAAAGTGCTGAACCTTTTCCCTCTAGGAAGTAGTTATCATCAGGAACTTTTGTTGTTTGTTGTCCAAAACGATCAATGAAAATTGGTTGTTTTGTATCATTTACTGCTTTAACTAAATCAGGATCAATAACTGTATCATTAATCACTAATCTTGTTTCATACTTATTTGTTGGATCAGCAGCAGAAGCAGCCTGAGATCTTATGAAATAAATTGTAGCAATTGTTGGGTTACCAAGATCATCAAAGATTGTTATTGATGTAGAGTTATTAAAAGTTGTTGGATCACTTGGATTAAAAACATAACCACTAGCAAATTGTGCGTTGTCAGTAATAACATCACTTGTTGCTGAAACGTTAACTCCAAGTTCAATTGAAGTTGTCGCTTTTGGCGTTCCTGATGTTACTGGTAATTGAAGTGGAACTGCACTAACTAAATCTTTTGCTGTTACTGATCCATCAGAGTTAACAGGGAATGTTAATAGATATTGTCCAGATGAGTCTGTAACATATCTATCGTTGTTAACATTAAATGAACCGTTACGTGTGTAAACTGTTTGTCCAGAGGTCAATGAAGGTTTTAAGGAGAAGAAACCTTGACCTGAGATTGCCATATCAAGAACGTTTAATGAAGAGGTAATGTTACCCTGAGTAAACTGCTGCTTAACACTTTTCAAAATTGTACCAGAACCAATAGAGGATGAGGCGTTCTGTAATGGAGAGGTTGCAAATATATCACCAAATTCTGCCCTAGATCTTTTAAAACCTGTTGTGTTAACGTTTGCGATGTTATTCGACGTTGCAGAAATATCCGATTGTGCTCCGTTTAGTCCTGTTAGTGCTGTGTAAAATGACATATTATTTCTCCTCTATTTTTAATTAATCATTTGATTTTATTTTTATTGCATCTGAAGCTGAAATTTCTCCATAGTCTTTAGTTTCCAGAATTACATCTTCACTATTTTTTGGTGCTGATGCTGCAATAACTTTGTTATATACGGCTGTTGTTAAGCCATCACTAGCTTCTCCATTCCCAGCATAGGCCTGGATAACTAGACGTGTTTTATTCCTTTTAATTTCATCGGGTATGTCTGTCCAACTAAAACCGACTAGTCCTTTTTCTCTTGAACCAAGATTCATTGAATGAATAATTTCACCTGAAGGATTAGTAAATGTTAATCCAACATCATTAGAATATGCTGGTAAATCTACAACTCCATGAATTTCACCTTTATCATCAGGACTTGCTACTTGACCAGGAACTAAAACAGAATTTCCCAGGAATTGAGCTGCAACTGCAACTCTATTAGGTTCAAGTTTAGAACCCAACTCAGTTAAATTATTATTAATTTCTGTTATACCAGTGACTGTTGAAAATTGTGCCATCTGAGCAATAAAGTCTCCATTATCCATTGGTGCAAAAGGATCTTGATTTTGAAGTTGAGTTGTCATAAGTCTCAAAAAATCTTCTTGTCCCAAAGAAGTCTTCTTTCCCTCTTTTTGAACATCCTCTTGAGTTTTAACACCAAGTTTATTTAGAATTGCGTTTAAAGATTGTTCAGATGATTTGTTAATTTCAGTCATATTTTCCCTTTATTATTTTCCTAAATTAGCTGTCTTAAGCATTAAAGCTTTTATTGTTGTTATTATTTCTACGTTGTTCTGATATTGTCTTGATGCCTCTAACATATCTACATATTCCTCTTCAACATCAACCGGAGCTTTATATATAAAACCATTTTCATCAGCCATAGGATGACCTGGTTTATAAACTTTTATTGGCTCTATATCCATTTTTTCTACAGTCACCGCATCAACTGTTGAAATCCCTTTTTTTCTTATTAGGTCAAAATATTTTGTCTCAAAAACTGGTTTTACTGGTCTATAAGCATCTTCTGGGTTTCCAGCGATGTTATCTGCATTGGCAAGATTACTTGCAATAGCATTTAATCTAACCATTTGAGCACCCATTGCTCTTTGAGCTATATTATAAATATTTTTTATTTCCATTTATTCACCTCTTATAGCGCTAATTAATCCTGATAATTTTGAATTTATAAAGTTTAAAGTAGTTTGATATCTTACTGAATTTTCAGCAAATTCCATTTGCTCAACTGACAATTCAACAGTATTTCCATCCATTGAAGGATGTAAAGGATCTCTGTATTGTACCTTGCCAGGAAGATTTTTTGATGTAAGACCAATATGACTTTGATTCGACGTATTAAGTGGACCAACGCTTAAAGCTCTAGCAAGTTCAACTTCAAAATCTATATCTCTAGCCTTATAGTTAGGAGTAGCAGCATTTGCAATATTAGAAGCTAATATTTCATTTTTATTATTTCTAATCCTTAATGCGTTGCTGTAGACTTCAAATTGTTGTTTAATACTATTTGTCATTTTTTAATTTTTTCTAAGTTTTGGTTTAGAATTTGCAAATTAAATGCCAAAAGAAAGGTATTGTGAAATGGATGAAAAAAATACATATAATATGGAGTTAGATCCAGAGGTTGTTAAAGTTAGGGATAAGATAATAAGTAAGATTGGTGATAAACCACTTGAAGAAGTCAATTCTATAATAAAGAAATTATTAAATGATCAATCTGATGAGGTTACAAGACTTGGTTTACTCGCTGCTAGGGTAAAAATAATTAGGGCTAAAATTGAAAATCTCTATGAAAGTAAAGTAAAAATTAAAAAAGAGCCAAAAAAAATAAAAGTAAATCCTGATATACCTGAAGAAAATAAAGAAAAAAATGAAGAAAAATGGATTAGAGTGAAAATGATACAATCTGGTGAAGTTAATGGGAAACAAATAGATCAGGGTGTAGTATTAGATGTTAAAGAAGAAGATGGAAAAAAATTAATAGAGGCAAAAAAAGCAGAAATATTTGAAGAAAAAACTAAAGAAGAAGCTGCAAAAGAGACAAAAGAAGTCGAAGAGAAGTCTCCAAAAGAGGTAAAAGAATCCAAAGAAGAATCCAAAGAAGAATCCAAAGAAGAATCCAAAGAAGAATCCAAAGAAGAATCCAAAGAAGAATCCAAAGAAGAATCCAAAGAAGAATCCAAAGAAGAATCCAAAGAAGAATCATCAAAAGAAACTAAAGAGAAAACTGAAACAAAAAAAGAAGAAGAATCAAAATCAGATGATGAAGAGAATAAAAAAGAAGAAAAAAAATCTGAGAATACTGATAATGCAGAGATAAAAGATTCAAAAAAAGAAGAAAAATCAAACCTAGAACAAGATAAATCAAATGATGAGCAAACTATTAAGCCTGACGATAGTTCTAGTGAAAAGAAAGCGGTTAGTGTAGAACAAGAAAAAGAAGATATGGGATCTGATGAAAGTAATGATTCCAAAAATCTTTTAGAAAGGCATAAAGAAAAAGTTGAGGAAACAAGTGATACTGATTCAACTGGTGAAACAAATCAGAAAGAAAACTCAGCTGAAGTAAAGGTTGAGGGTTCAGATAATTCTAAAGAAGAGGTGCCAGAAAAAGAAGCCTCAAAAACAAATGATGCTAAAGCAGAAAACAATGAAAGTGGTAATTCAACTGATGAGACAAATCAGAAAGAAAACTCAGCTGAAGTAAAGGTTGAGGGTTCAGATAATTCTAAAGAAGAGGTGCCAGAAAAAGAAGCCTCAAAAACAAATGATGCTAAAGCAGAAAACAATGAAAGTG
>JBJKUQ010000006.1:0-52891 GCA_045563015.1 Alphaproteobacteria bacterium
AGGAGATATTCATGATTACTTTAAGTTTATTTTTTTAAAGTTTTTAAGTTTAAAACTTAAAAAAAAGGTTGGACTCAACTGGTATTTGATAGACCCGATAGAAATAGGTTTAAATGAAATTAAAAAAGTTGACGGTGAAAAAAGAAGCTATTTATTACAAAATAAGTTTTTAGATATTGATAAAAATATTTCTAAGGAATTCTTGAAATTTAAAAATAAAAAAAAAAGAAAAATTGTCCAATTTGTAGAAAAAACTCATTTAAAAAAGTATATAAATTTTTTCAACGATAAAATAACAAATAAAACTAGACTAAGATGGTTTGAAGAATCTATTTTACATTTTAAGAAACAATCTATAATTTTTTTAGACCCTGACAATGGTTTACAAAAGAATATAAAAATTAAAAAAAAATCATTAAAACATTTAAATATTGAAGAAGTTAAAGGATACCTTACTAATGGGAAAACAGTAATTTATACTCAATTTCAATCTTTTAACAAACATCACAGAATATATTTAAGAGAAATCATTAATTTATTTAAAGAAAATGGAATATTAATTAACCTTCCAATAATTAGAAATAGAACTTCACCAAATACATTTTATATCACAATCACTCATGATAAGTTGATCAGTAAAGACCTAAAACAAATATATAAAGAATACTCGATCATGAGAAAAGAATATATTGATCTAATTACAATCTAACTTAACAGTTTTGACTTTCTTTAGCTTTAGAACTAGAGAATACTCAGGATAGTCATACTTAAAATAACTGGCCAATCCCTGTTCATTTAATTTAATTGTTTGTTCAAATATGGGAGTTGATTCGTTATCCTGATAGTACGACATTCTGATTTTTCTAAAATTATTGGTTATTTCATTAGGCACATTTTTTTCTTTAGAAAATTCATCTGTAAAGAAAATAGAAATGTTGAAAAACTTTTCTGGTATGGTGCCTTCATAAACTTTCATAACAATTATTCCAGGATTTTTTTTTTTTATATTTTTCGTAATTTCATCTAAAAGTTTATGCGGAAAAATTATGTCATTTGAAAAATTTAAATCAGGTAACTCAGATTCTGGAAACTTTACAATTAAATTTCCATTAATTTTTGCATTTCCTATAATTCTTTTTTGAAGTTCAGAATTTTCTTTGATTTCTAATACAAAATCCATTTCTGAACTCATTGAATTTTCATTGATAGAATAATTTATTTCACTAACTGTTCCCACACCAAATGAATTGACGAAACGGGTCATCATTCTTTGATTTGAAACCCAAGAATTATCACAAACATTGATCCAATCTATAAATAGTTGACCGGAAGCACTATCGACATATGTTTTGCCAGGTAATCTGACTTCATCAGATTTCCCCAACTCAATTTCATATTCACTGTTATATGATATCAGATTAGCTTTTACAAAGGTTCCAAAAGATAAGAATATAATGTAGAGTGATACTAATTGAATCTTAGGGTAATATTTAAGCATTATCTCATGAGTAAAGTGATCATAATTATATGAATTTAATTTAAACATAGTATTTTTTAGTAAGTGATTAAAGTCTTAATTTTCATAATACTACTTTTCATAACTATTTTAATTTTTGTATATTCAAAAAAGTTTGGTAATAAAGTAAAATTTATAAATGCAATTATAGTAATTTTGATGTCAATAATCTTAATATTTTTCTTATTACAAGATAAAAATATAAAGAAAAAATATGTTTCTCCTCGATTTGACGGAGAAAAAATCATACCAGGTCATTTTTATGATAATTAAGGAATTTAAAAAAAAATGCAATGTTGTAAGTATTCCAATATCAAAAATAAGAAAAATAGAGTCAATACTTAAAAAAAAAGGTGGACAAATTTACATTGTTGGAGGAGCAGTTAGGAGTCTAGTTCTACAGGATAGAAAATGCTTTCATCCAGACCTTGTATGTAACCTTCCCATAGAAGAAATAATAAAAACACTAAAAAAGGAAATGAAAATTTCATTTGTAGGTTCGGGAATAGAGTATGGATCAATAGTAATATCTGATGATCTTCATAAATTTGATCTTACTTCATTGAGAAAAGATATTAAATCCTTTGGAAGGCATGCAGAGATTCAATTTACTAATAATATCCAAGAAGATTCACTGAGAAGAGATTTTTCAATAAATGCTATTTATTGTGATACTAAAGGAAAATTAATTGACCCACAAAAAGGAATAGATGAACTTATTTCAACTCCTCCAAAAATAAGATTTATAGGCTCTGCTGAAGATAGAATAAAAGAAGATTATCTCAGAATATTGAGGTTTTTAAGATTTTCATTATCGTATTCAAAAAAATTTAATGATAAAGATTTTTTAATTTGCAAAAAATTTACACATAAAATTAAGTTATTATCATTTGAAAGAAGATTAAGTGAAATAAAAAAGATACTAATTCTAGAAAATATAGAGTCAAAAGTTATTTTAAAAAAAATTCAAAAATTAATAGAAATTTCACTTGAATGTAAAATTGATATCAACAATTTTGAAAGAATGTGTTTTTTAGAAAGAGAAAATTCAGATATTTCATTTGCTAGAAGGATTAAGTTTTTGACAAGAGGTAAAAATTTAAAGAAAAAAACATTTTTGTCAAAGATGAATAAAGATTTAAAAAAAAGACTAATAACAAGAACAAGTATTTTACAATTTTCTAGAGTTCATATTTGTATGAAGTTATTAAAATTTGATAGTGGCATTGTTTTAGATGAATTATATTTTTACTATGCATCAAATAAAATAGATCTCAAAAGTTTTTTGTACCTTAAATCAGTTATAACTAATTTTGACGTCAGTAAATATCCTTTAAATGGAAAAGATTTACTGGATTTAGGTTTTGTAAAAAGTAAAGAACTTGGGAATGCTCAATCAAATATTAAAAAATGGTGGATCAAGAATGATTGCAAACCAAAGAAAAAAGAATGTATTGAGTATGCAAGAAAAAGATTACCATCCGGTATTGGGAGGTAAGGACATAAATATTGCTTCTATATTACCATTAGTTTGCAAACCAAATTTTGTACCTCTGTCATGGAGAAGGTTAAACTCAGCATATCTAGATCTCCTAAAAAGTTGTAAGTTTTTATCCTTGTCATTCCAGTTTAAATTTTTGGTTTGTTTTACAATTTTTTTATAGGAATCAATGAATGTCTCACCAACTTGTTTTGTAAAACAAAAATCATTTTCCCAGTTTCCTGAGTCTAGATAGTCATAAAAAATTCCACCAAGACCTCTTGGCTCATTTCTATGAGGAAGAAAGAAGTATTCGTCACACCATTTTTTATATTTTTTGTAACTTCCTTTTTTTGATTTTTCACAGGTTTGACGGAGTTGAGTATGAAAAAATTTAGCTAATCTTTTGGATGAACTTGAATTTAAATTTGAAGGCGTAATATCTGCTCCACCACCAAACCAACTTTTTTCTGTAACTATAAACCGTGTATTCATGTGAATTGCAGGGATTTTCGGAGAGAATGGGTGAACAACCACAGAAATACCAGAAGCCCAAAATTGATTTATATTTTCTGAACCTGGAATCTTACCCTTTAATTCTTTTGAAATAGGACCGTGAACGGTTGATATATTGACACCAGCTTTTTCAAATAAGTTCCCTCTCAGAAGACTCATTTCCCCTCCACCATACTTGTCAGTTCCCTTGAGATCTCTTTTCCATTTTTTTTTTTTAAATTTTTTACTACCTTCAATTTTCTCAAGTTCTAAGCAGATAATATCTCTTAATTCAAAAAACCAGTTTGAGCATTTTTTTTTTTTTTCATCTATTTTTTTTTTCATTGTTTTAAATATTATATTTTTTATATTAATATCATACATAACTAATAAATGAGAATGAAAAATACGGAGTCAAAGTCAAAGAGCAAGACATCCTCAATAGATGAGGAAAAAAGGGATTTCCTATTCATTACCACTGCAGGACTTGCAATTGCAGGGAGCGGAGCTGTTGGATGGTCTCTAATTGATACAATGAATCCAAGTAAAGATGTTTTAGCACTGTCAACAACGGAGGTTGATTTATCTCCCTTGGAGGAAGGGCAGAGTCTCACTGTAATGTGGAGAGGCAAACCAATATTCATTAGACATAGAACAAATGATGAAATAACTATGGCAGGAGATGTGTCCGTGGATGACTTGATTCATAAAGAAACAGATGAATCAAGGGTAAAGAACCCCAAATGGCTTATTGTTGTTGGAGTTTGTTCTCATCTAGGTTGTGTCCCTCTTGGTCAGAAAATAGGAGATAGCAAAGGTGAATATGGCGGTTGGTTTTGTCCTTGCCACGGTTCTCATTATGATACATCGGGAAGAATAAGAAAAGGTCCAGCACCTTTAAATTTAGAAATTCCGCCTTATGTATTTGTTACTGATGATATAATAAAAATTGGATAAAGTTTATGCAAACAGAAGATCAAGATAAAAAAGGTATTTCAAATTGGATAGATAAGAGACTCCCAGTCTTTACCTTTATCAATCATAATCTAAGAGATTATCCGACCCCAAAAAATCTTAACTATTTTTGGAATTTCGGCTCTCTAGCAGGAATAACTCTTGTTATAATGATTGTAACAGGAATTTTGTTAGCAATGCAATATACAGCTAACACGGAAATTGCTTTTGATAGTGTTGAGAGAATAATGAGAGATGTAAACAATGGATGGCTCTTAAGATACATTCACATGAATGGAGCCTCAATGTTTTTTATTATTGTTTACATTCATATCTTCAGAGGACTTTATTATGGTTCATACAAATACCCTAGAGAAATACTTTGGATGTTGGGTGTTGTAATTCTTTTGTTGATGATGGCAACCGCTTTCATGGGGTATGTTTTACCATGGGGTCAAATGAGCTTTTGGGGTGCTACGGTTATTACAAACTTGTTTTCAGCTTTTCCAGTAGTGGGGGATTACATAGTAACATTTTTGTGGGGAGGATTTTCAGTAGATAACCCGACCCTTAGTAGATTTTTTGTTTTGCATTATCTTTTACCCTTTGCAATAGTTGGTGTTGTTGTACTTCATTTAGTTGCTCTTCATCAATTTGGATCCAACAACCCTACTGGTGTTGATGTAAAATCGAGTGGTGATACTATTCCATTTCACCCCTATTATACAGTTAAAGATTACCTTGGCTTAGGAGTGTTTTTGATAATTTATGCAGGTTTAGTTTTTTTTGCACCTAACTTTTTGGGTCACCCAGATAACTATATCCCTGCAAACCCTCTTCAAACACCAGCTCACATTGTTCCAGAATGGTATTTTTTACCATTCTATGCTATTTTGAGAGCTGTTCCTGATAAATTAGCGGGTGTTTTACTTATGTTTGCAGCTGTATTAGTTCTTTTTGTGATACCTTGGCTTGACAAACACAAAGTAAGAAGTGCAACATTTCGTCCATTCTATAAACAGTTCTATTGGTTATTTTTCATAAACTGTATTGTTCTAGGTTGGGTCGGTGCAATGCCAGCTGAAGGGGTATATGTATTGATAGCCAGAATTGCTTCAGTTTACTATTTTTCATTTTTTTTAATAATAATGCCATTGTTATCAAAGTTTGAAAAAGTTGGTGATTTACCTTCTAGTATTTCAGCAGCAGTTTTATCAAAAAAATTTGATAATGAATCAGAAAGCTATGCAAAATAAATACACAAAAATAGTTCTTTTTTTAACCCTAATTTTACCTATTTATAGCTTCTCCGCAACAAATCAGACAGAACTTATGAAACAAAACTGGCCATTTAACGGAATATTTGGCAGATTTGATAATACAGCACTACAGAGAGGTTTTAAAGTGTACAGAGAAGTTTGCGCAGCTTGTCACGGTATTCGACATGTTTCATTCAGAGATTTAAAAAATATTGGTTTTTCTTCGGATGAAATTAAATTAATTGCGGGAGAGTATCAGTTAATGGACGGGCCTGATGATGATGGTGAGATGTATGAAAGAGATGCTAAACCAAGCGATAAATTTGTAGGACCTTATCCCAATGAAAATGCAGCAAGGGTAGCTAACAACGGGGCATACCCTCCAGATTTATCATTGATGGTAAAAGCAAGAGTTGGTGGTGCAGATTATCTGTATAGTCTACTTAATGGATACAAAGAATATCCCGAAGAATTTGAACAAAGTGAAGGTATGTATTACAATATATTTTATCCTGGAAATCAAATAGCTATGCCCAACCCAATTATGGATGATATAGTTGAATACGATGATGGAACGGAGGCAACACATTCGCAAATATCAAAAGATGTTACATCTTTTCTTGCCTGGACTGCAGAACCAGAACTTGAAGAAAGAAAAGGCTTAGGTGTTAAAACGATTTTCTTTTTAGTTTTACTTACAATAATGTTATTGGGTGTAAAAAGAAAAATATGGAAAGATGTAGAATAGGTTAATGAAGAAGATTGAAATCGCTTTTATAGGCGGAAGTGGTCTTTATAAAATACCAAATCTCAAAAAAATTGAATGGATAGAGGTTAAAACAAATTTTGGTAAACCATCATCAAGAATTTGTATAGGAAAATTAAATAATAAAGAGATTGCTTTTCTTCCTCGTCACGGAATGGATCACAACATTTCACCTTCAAAAATTAACTATCAAGCAAACATAGAATCATTAAAAAAGATTGGTGTTCAAAACATAATTTCCTTATCAGCTGTAGGGAGTCTCAGAGATGATTATAAACCAGGTGATTTCGTGATAGTAGATCAATTTATTGATAAAACTTATTTAAGAAAAAAAACTTTCTTCGATGATGATTGTGTTGTTCATATTCCAATGTCTAGCCCAACATGTAAAAAGTTAATGCATCTTTGTTGTAAAACTTTGGATAAAATTAAGCTAAGACGTCATTTGGGAGGAACATACATTTGTATTGAGGGACCACAGTTTTCAACACTTGCTGAGTCAAAACTCTACAGGTCCTGGGGTTGTGACGTTATTGGAATGACAAATATGCCTGAGGCGAAACTTGCAAAAGAGGCTGGTATTTGTTACGCAACAATTTCAATGGTTACAGATTATGATTGTTGGCATCCAGATCATGAGTCTGTTACAATAAACCAAATTATAAGTACTTTAAATAAAAATTCAGAAAATGCATTTAAATTCATAAACCAACTTACAAAAGAAAAAGAAATAATATGTAATAACGAGACAAAAAGTTTGTCTAAAAAATCTTTAATTACAAATCTAAAAAAAATAAAAAAATCGACAAAGTCTAAACTTAAAATAATATTGAATATTTAGATCTTTATGAAAGTAAAAAATAAAAAGTTTTCAACTATTTGGTATGAAAATAAAAATGTTAAAATAATAGATCAAACAAAAATACCGTTTAGTTTTGAGATTAAAACCCTTAAGAGTCTTTCAGATTTCTGTAGAGCAATTAGAAATATGGAAGTAAGGGGTGCTCCATTAATAGGGGTTACAGCTGCCATGGGTTTTGCAATGTCATTAAAAAAAGACCCTAGAGACTCTAATTTAAATAAATCTTTTAACAAACTTGTTGATACAAGACCTACTGCTGTAAACTTGAAATGGGCTCTTCAAAAAGTAAGGTACGGAATAGAAAAAAAAAAAAATTCTGAAAGAGGTGAAATTGCTCTTAAGCTTGCATTAAATATCAGAGAAAATGACATAAAAAACTGTAAAAAGATAGGGCTTAATGGAGTTAAGTTAATAAAAAAAATTTTTAAAAAAACAAAAAAAAGGGTAAATATTTTAACGCATTGTAATGCTGGTTGGCTTGCAACTGTTGATTACGGTACAGCACTTTCTCCTATTTTCTCGGCGCATAAAGAAAATATCCCTATACATGTGTGGGTGGATGAAACTAGACCAAGAAATCAAGGTGCATTATTGACTGCATGGGAATTACAAAATGAAAAGATTCCTCATACAGTGATAGTGGATAATGCTGGGGGATATTTAATGCAAAATGGTTATGTGGATATGTGTTTAGTAGGTAGTGATAGAACAACATTAAGCGGGGATGTATGTAATAAAATAGGAACTTACCTTAAAGCTATATCTGCATATGAAAATAATGTACCATTTTATGTGGCCTTACCATCATCAACAATCGATCAAAACATTGAGTTTGGCAAGGATATCCCAATTGAAGTTAGAGGTGGTGAAGAAATATCAAAAATTTGCTTTGAAGAGTCAAAGAAAATTATTAAAGCCAACATTTTTCCGAAGGTAATAAAAACTTTTAATCCGGCATTTGATACAACTCCAGCAAAGTACATCACAAAACTCATAACAGAGAAGGGCTTACTTAATGCAAAGAAATCAGAAATAAAGAAAATTTTAGAAAACTAATCTATGAGAAAATTGAAGCTGGATATTATAAAAAATTGTAAATTACAACTTAAATTAGGACTAAATATTGGTTCAGAAGGAAATATAAGTATAAAAAAGGGTAATAAAATTTTTATTACCCCTTCTGGAGTTGACATAAAGGACTTAAAATCAAATAGTATTTCTGAATTAAACTTAGAAGGAAAAAACTCCAATAAAATAAAACCTTCAAGTGAAGTTGATTTACATCTTATGATTTATAAAAAAAGAAATGAGATAAATGCAATTGTGCATTGTCATTCAGACTGGGCTACAATACTATCATGTACAAGAAAAAATATCCCTTCATTTCATTATATGGTAGCTGAATTTGGAGGAGAAAATATTAAGTGTTCAAAGTATGCTACTTTTGGAACAAAAAAATTAGCCAATTTCGTGTATGAAGCATCGGTTGGAAGAAAAGGATGTTTAATAGCAAATCACGGACAAATTTGTTTTGGTGAAAATATCGAAGAGGCGATGCATTTGTCAATAGCACTGGAAAAGCTATCCAAACACTATTATTTTTGTCTTTTATCAAAAAAATTAGAAAAACTTAGTAAAATTGAAATTACAGAGGTTTTAAAAAAATTCTCATCTTATAAATCTAGACATTAAATTTAAAAGTGATTATATCAGCATCATCAACAGTATAATCTTTTCCTTCAAATCTGACTTTTCCATTATCCTTACATGATTGCTCGCCATTAAATTGAATGAAATCACTATAACTAATAACCTCAGCTTTAATAAAACCCCTCTTGAAATCTGTGTGAATTTTTGAACCTGCATCTGGAACAAGTGTACCTTTTTTACATGACCAAGCTCGAGATTCTTTTTCACCCGATGTAAAAAAGGCAATCAAGTCTAATAATTCACATCCTTGTTTGATTAGCTTTGATAGTGATGTTTGATTCTGATTAATAGATAGTAAAAATTCTTTTTTTTCATTTGGATCTTCTATAGAGGCAATTTCTGACTCTATTTCAGCAGAAATATTCATAACCTTACATTTATTTTTTTTTGCAAGTTGTTCTACTTGTTTACTCATAGAATTACCTTTTTCAATTGAATTTTCGTCAACATTACATACATAAATTTGTGGTTTTATCGATAGAAAATTATATTCATTTAATATTGATATGGAATCTTTATCGTATTCTTTATCTCTCAATGAGAATCCGTCACTAAGATTTTTTTGAGTATGCTCTAGAGTAGAGATTAGTTTTGGGTCAATTTTTTTTCCTTTATTTTTTTTTTTTAAATTATCAATTATATTCTGTATTTTTGATAAATCTGATAGAAGTAATTCGGTTTCTATAACATTAATGTCATCTAAAGGGTCAATCTTATTATTAACATGAGTAATGTTTTTATTCTCAAAGCATCTAACGAGGTGGATAATTGCATCAACAGAGTGAAGGTTAGAAAGAAATTTATTACCTAAACCTTCTCCTTTACTCGCTCCTTTTACAAGACCGGCAATATCAACAAATTCAAGTTGATTAAAGATGGTGACTTTTGACTTTGATATTCTTGCTACATTATTTAATCTTTCATCCAGAACTGCAACTTTCCCAATATTTGGTTCTATAGTACAAAAAGGATAGTTTTTAGATTCAGCATTTTGTGTGGAAGTTAATGCATTAAATAATGTTGATTTCCCAATATTAGGTAGACCTAAAATTCCACAATTAAAACTCATTTTTAAATACTTTCCTTAAAAAGATTAAATTTTTTTTTCACAATAAATTCCAAGTTTTCAGCAATTTTTTTTTTTGTTATTTCAATTATTTCCTGCTCACTTTGGTTGAATCTCTCTAAAACAAATTTCTCTGCAGGAATATTTCTTTCAGTATAGATAGAATTTTTTATACCTATTTTAATTCTATTAAAATCTTTACCAAAAAATTCTATAATATTTCTTACTCCATTATGGCCACCATGACCACCATTTGATTTAATTCTGAGTAATGGAAAGTTTAAATCTAGATCATCATGGATGACTATAAGGTTTTCAGTTTTTTTTAATTTATAAAAATCATAAATCTTTTTTAATGTTAACCCACTTAGATTCATGAAATTTAATGGTTTTACTAAAAGTATTTTACTACCAAATAAATCTTTTTGAGAGTAGGAGGAGTTTAATTTTTTTTTAAAATTCGGAAAATTATGTTTTTTACGAATCTCATCTAGAATATCAAAACCTATATTATGTCTTGTTTTGGTATATTCGGTACCAGGGTTTCCAAGTCCAGTCAATAAGATCATTTAATCAGATTACTAACTTTTTGAACTCTCGTTTTCTTTTTTATCATCTGTTTTTTCTGCCTTATCATCTCCAGTTGACTCTGCTGTTGATTCAGCCGATTCTTCAGACGTTTCTTCACCATCTGCTGGTTTTTCTTCATCTTCAACTTTCATTACTGTTGGAGGCGCAATAGTTGCTATTGTAAAATCTCTATCAGAAATAGTTGGCTTTACTCCTTCTTCTAATTTTATAGAGCTTATGTGAATGCTATCTCCAACTTCGAGTCCATCTAAATTTGCTTCTAAACTTTCTGGTATTTTTGAAACAAGTGTTTTTAATTCTACTTCATGTCTTACGATATTTAAAACTCCGCCTTGCTTTATTCCAGGACATTGATTTTCATTAGTGAAATTTACTGGCACAGATAGAGTAACAGTAGTGTTTTCACCAACTCTTAAAAAATCCATGTGAAGAATATTTTCTTTTACAGGGTGGAGTTGAATGAATTTTGGAAGAACACTAATTTTTTCGTTACCAACTTTTATTTCACATTGTCTTGAAAAAAAACCAGGATCTTTAATTTTTAACTTTAAAATCTTTTCATCTAAGTAAACTGGGATAGGATCTTTCTTTTCACCATAGATTATACCAGGTACCTTTTTATCAATCCTTAAACCTCTCGAATTTCCAGTTCCAGTACTTTCTCTTTTATTAGCTAATAATTCTATTCCTTGACTCATTATAAATTACTCCAATTAAGCAAATAAGCTTGAGACAGACTTGTTTTCGGTAATTCTACCGATGGCTTCACCAATGAGGGGAGCAATAGATAATTGCTCAATCTTTGATGAGTTTTGCACGTCTTCTCGAGCGAGAATACTATCAGTTATTATCATTTTATCAATAGGTGAATTATTTATTCTTTCTATAGCTGGATCTGATAAAACCCCATGTGACGTATAAGAAAATACGGAGTTTGCACCATTCTCTTTTAATGCTTTAGCAGCATTGCAAAGTGTTCCGGCCGTATCACAGATATCATCAATAATAATACAATGACGATTTTTAATATCACCAATTATGTTCATTACTTCAGAAACGCTTGCTTTCTCACGTCTTTTATCAATTATTGCAAGATCACAATCAACTCTTTTAGCTATTGCTCGAGCTCTAACAACCCCACCAACATCTGGAGATACAATTGTAAAATCTTTGCCAGTAAATTTTTTTTTAATATCTTCAATAAAAACAGGTGCTGCAAATAGATTATCTGTTGGAATATCAAAAAAACCTTGTATTTGCCCTGCATGAAGATCAACCATCAATGCTCTATCTGCTCCAGCAATACTAATAAGATTAGCAATCAATTTTGCAGATATTGGTGTTCTCGGTCCAGACTTTCTATCTTGCCTAGCATAGCCATAATACGGCATAATAGCAGCAATTCTCTTTGCTGAACCTCTTTTGAGAGCATCAATTATAATTAGTAATTCCATGACATGATCATTGGCAGGGAAAGATGTAGATTGAATAACAAAAACGTCTTCACCTCTAACATTCTCCTGAAGTTCTACAAAAATTTCTTTATCAGGAAATTTTTTAATTGTAGCATCGACTAAGCTTTCTCCTAGATATTTTGCTATATTTTCTGATAACGGTCTGTTACTGTTTCCTGATACCAATTTCATATTTACTCTTTTATACCAACAAGACTCATTTGCCTACCACAATTTTTAATTCCTTTTTTTAAATAATACCTGTAACTAAAATAATTTTCTGGATTTTTAAATGTATCAATTTTTGAAACATAAATTTTTTTTACTTCAAAAATATTTATTTGGTCAGTGAGAAATTTTGTGAAGTTAAAAAATATTTTTTTATTTAATAAAAATACATACTTTTGATCATTAATTTTAAATTTTTTTAAAATTTTTAAAAAATTCGGTTGAACCTCAAATGATTCTTTTTTTAAATGAGGTCCAATATAAATTGAAAGTTCATGAATTTCCTCACCCATAGAATCAAACTTCTCAAGAGTTTTTTTAATAATTCCATTAAAAGCTCCTTTCCAACCAGCATGAATAATACCATAGTTTTCTTTACCAAATATTATGACAGGAGCACAGTCTGCAGTTAATATTCCAAGATCTATATCTTTTCTATTGGTTATCATTCCATCTGCATTGACTATTTCTGTGTGAGAATTATTTACAAACACAACTTTATTAGAATGAATTTGGTTTACAAATATTTTTTTTTTTTTTGATTTAAAATAATCACTGACCAATAGTCTGTTTTTCTTTATAAAAGATCTTTTATCTTTACTGCTTTTGGAGCAATTTAGTGATCTATATTGATGATCTTTACTTACACCTCCATTTCTTGAGAAGAAGCAAAATTTAAAATTTTTATAAAAAGAAATCTTATTGTTTTCCATAATTAAAATAATCCAGGTTAATTTTATTTTTTGCTATATAAACGCATTTTATTAGATCCCCCATGCCAAATGGATCTGTTAAACGAAGAAACTGTGAATTTAAATCTTCCCGGACTTTTTTTGATCTAGAATTTTTCTTTAGGTTTTCTAATCGTTCATTAATTCCATTGAAATATAAAAATTTTTTTTGAGTTATAGGTCCATAAAAATTTAGGTTAAACTTTTTGGAGAGATTTTTAATAGCTTCAAAGTCTATATGATATGTTATATCAGACTCATAAGGAAAATCTAAAAAACAACTTTTTTTTTTTGTGTGAATTGCTTGAATTGTACTTATATTTTTTTTCTTGAATGGTCCATAATCAAAAATTAATAATCCTTCACCAAAAACTTTTAGATGTTTAAATATTTTTTTTAGATATAATTTAGATTGAGGAGAATCTTCAATTATATCACCATTTTTGTAATTTTTATCTGATAATAAAATATGAGGGCTTTCTTTTAAAAAAATTTTAAATTTATTATTGTTATAAGAAATCCTTCTTTCAAAAATTGAGTTTTTTGTTTTTTCAAATTGATTAACAGGTAAAGAATCAAAAAATTCATTTCCAATAAAAAAGATTGGTTCCATTGGCAGGATAAATCTTTTTTTTTTTTTTAAAAAAATGACTTCTGCTAAATCATTTAATGAATCTAGATTAAGATTTTCTGATTTCTCATGAATAAATAAATTAAATTCAAAATTATTTAATTTGTTCAATGTTTTTACTAAGTCTTTTGCAAGTGTACCATTGCCTGAGCCTAACTCATAAAAATTTTTTATAATACCAATCTTTTGTATTACCGAAGTGAAAAATATTGAAACACATTCACCGAATAATTGACTTATTTCTGGGGAAGTTGTGAAGTCCGACCCAATAATTTTGTTATGGTAGTAACCAAATTTTTTTTCATAAAGACATAAGTTAATAAATCTACTTATTGATAAAGATTGATTTTTATCTATTAAATTTTTTAATTTACTGTTTTTGTCCATTTTTTTAAGAAAATAAAACCAAAAATAATCATTGGAATTGAAAGAATTTGTCCCATTGACAGGTTCCCAGCAATATACCCTATGTGAACATCTGGTTCTCGAAAGTATTCTAAAAAGAATCTAAAGATACCATAAAATATTAGAAAAATGGAAAAACATGCAAAATTTTTGTTCAAAGAACTTCTTAAAAAGAAGAATAAAATAAGAAAAAGAATAATACCTTCGAAAAAAGCTTCATATATTTGACTTGGGTGTCTTGGAACATCATTCAAGGAATATAAAAACACCCCATTGATTTTGAGTAGGTATACCAACAAGTTCACCATTAATAAAATTTGCAATTCGTCCTAAGAATATTCCAACTGGACAAGAACTTACTACTAAGCTTGTTAATTCGTAAAAATTAATTCTTTTTTTTAATGAATAGAATATTACTAAAATTATCATTCCTATTAATGCTCCATGGAAAGACATTCCACCTTTCCATATCTTAAATATTTCAATTGGGTTTGATATATATAACTCTAAATTATAAAAAAAAACATATCCAAGCCTTCCACCCAATATAATTGAAATTATCGCCCATGAAACAAAATCATCAACTATTTCAAATTTCAAATTAATTATTTGTTTTTTTATCTGGAATTTTGAGTAATAAATGAAGAATAAAAATCCAAATATATAAGATAAGGAATACCAATAAATTTTTAGGTCAAAAATCTTGAAAGCTATTGGATCTAAATTATGTTCGTAAATAATCATTTTGTATATAGATGATTTCTTATATAATCTCTAATCCCATCCTCAAGAGAAAAAAAACTATCTTTAAAACCAACTTCCCTTAATTTTTTAATATTTGCCTTTGTAAAATATTGATACTGATCTCTAATCTTATAGGGTGTGTTAATGTAACAAAGATTATTTTTTTTATTAGTATTTTTAAAAACTGTATATGCAAGGTCATTGAAACTTCGAGGAATTCCAGTTCCAACATTAAAAATTCCACTAACTTTTGAATTTTTAATAAACCATAAAATAATTTTTAAAACATCTTTAACATAAATAAAATCTCTTAGTTGCTCTCCATCTTTATAGTTTGGGTTATGAGATTTAAATAATTTAATTTGCTCGCCAGTTTGGATTTTTTCAAAAATCTTTAAAGCTATGCTTTTCATATCTCTTTTGTGGTATTCATTTGGTCCATAGACATTGAAAAATTTTAATCCAACATATTGAGATGGCTTTTTTTTTTGCTTTATTACAAATCTATCAAAAATATGCTTGGACCAACCATATATGTTAAGAGGGAACAATTCTGATAAATAATTATCTGTTTCAAGGTCATCAAAATTTTTTGATCCATCTCCATATGTGGCCGCAGATGAGGCATAAATAAAACGTTTTTTATGTTTAACGCACCAAGACCATAAAAACATCGAAAGTTGTAAATTATTTTTGTTTATCAAATCCACGTTTCTTTCAGTCGTTGATGTAATTGCTCCAAGATGAATTATAAGCTCTAAATTTTTGGTATTTTTTTTTAAAAACTTCTCCAACTTTTCAGGAGAAATTTTTATTACATTTTTTTTAAAGTAATGAGAATTTTTTTCGTTATTCCAATCAACAGAAATTAAATCTTTAAAATAAAAATTACTGAGATAATTTAAAACATTTGACCCAATAAAACCTGCTCCTCCTGTAACAATAATCATTTAAAACTTTCTAATATTTCATTAAATTAACATTTATTGTTGACTTAGGATAGAATTTTCAAGACGAGAAAACTCATAAAGTATGTTGTGACAACAAAGCCGCAAACGTTAACCAAGTATTTCTTTTTTTTATTTACAGAGTTTTTCAAGGATTTGTGAAACCAAATTAACCATAAAATAAATAATATTAGGTAAATAAATAAAATGAAAACTATAACATAATCTTTAAGCATTTTACTACATATTGTGTGCGTTAATGAAAATACTACTAATAGTTGTTGTTAATCTCATTATTCTATATTAATATTATGCTGTGGATTTTTTTAGTCAAAATAAAATAATATCCTATAATAATCCAATCGATTGTATCGAGGATCAAATTTATAAATTTGATGTAGAAACCTTTAGGGATTCTCCAAATCATTTGACATTGAAATATAAGGGATCTTGGAAAAATTATGATATTATTATTAATTGGGATGAATTTAATAAAGTAATTAGCATTAGTAGTTATTTTGATTTAGATATAAAAAGTAGAGTAATTAAAGATATCTACTTATTAATATCTAAGATTAATGAAAAAGTAAATTTAGGTTATTTTCATTACTGTTCTCAGCATAAAGAAATTTTTTTTAAGTACCAAGTTTCTACCAAAGGTCTAAATTATATGACAGTTGAGCAAATAGAAGATTTTTTGAGTGTAGTAATTAAGGAATGTGATAGATTTTACCCCATTATTGTTTTATTTAATTCAAAGAAACAAAAAGCAAAATTTTTCATACAAAACTCACTTGTAGATATTTACGGGAAAGCATGACTAATTCTCTTATAGTTGGTTGTGGAAATCTGGGTAAAAATATTGTAAATGGTTTAATCAAAGAAAAGAAAAATTTTACAATTTATGATAAAAATAAAAAAACTTTAGATATTTTTAAAAAAAAAAAAACTGATTTTTTTTCGATCTGCAAAAACCTAAACAAAATTTCTTTTGAAAACTATAATTATTTATTCATTTGCGTTAAGCCCAAAGATGCTGATTTATTATTGATTAAATTAAAAGATAGAATAATTAAAAAAAATATAATAGTTTCCTTTGTCGCAGGTTTAAGAGAAGAGAAAATTTTTAGTTTGATTGAGAAAGAAGTTAAAGTAGTCAGATTAATGCCAAATTTATTAGCAAGAGTTGGCCAAAGTACGACTGGTGCCTTTTCTAGTAGACTAGAAAGAATTGAAAAGGAAAAGATTGAAAGCTACATATCTTTTTTTGGAAAAATCATATGGTTAAGGAAAGAAGTGGAAATGGATTTTTTTACTGCTTTTTTTGGCGGTGGTCCTGCGTATATTTGCTTATTTTTGAAAATATTAACAGATATTCTAGTAAAACGCGGATTTCAAAGGAAAATTTCTGAGGAATTAGTTACATCACTCTTTGATGGTACAAACAAATTGATGAAAGTTGAAAGTTTGAGTCATTCTAATCTTATGAGGAAAGTTGCAAGTAAAAAGGGTACAACCGAACAGGCATTAAATTTTTTGGAAAAAAATAATTTATTGAAAAATATTTTAACTGACGCAATGTCATGTGCAGAAAAAAGATCAGCGCAACTGTCTAGAGATTAATTTTGAAAACACAGCCGTCTGATTTGTTTGAATCTTTTAAAGAAATTTTTCCTTTAAGTTTTTTTACTAATTCCTTTGCAATACTTAAACCTAAACCAGAACCACCTTCATTTAAATTTCTAGAGTTATCAACTTTAAAGAATGGTTTAAAAATTTTCTTCTTAAATTTATCAGGAACACCTGGGCCATCATCTTCTATTTCAATCAATAATTGATTTTTTTTTTTAAATACTCTGATTATAATTTTATTACCGTATCTAGAGGCATTTTCACAAAGATTAAAGATAATTCGATATAAACAATTTTTATCCGTATTAAAAAGAAGTGTTTTTTTGCAAATAATCATTGTTTTTTTTTTTAAAAACTTTGATGAATTTACTACTTCATTAACTAATTGGTAGATATTTATTTTTGAAAACCTTTTTACATTAATTTTTTCTGAATAGTCTAAATATTCCTTTAAAAACATTTCCATTGTTTGCAGGTCTTTTTTTATTGAGGTGGTTTCTTTATTATCTTTCATTAACTCTAGACGTAATTTTATTCTTGTTAAAATTGTACCTAAGTCATGAGAGATTCCAGCTAAAAAACTTGTTCTTTGAGATATATATAAATCAATTCTCCTTCTCATTTGAATAAAAGCATTGCCTGCTTGCCTTATTTCTAAAGCACCCTCTGGTTTAAATCTTTTAATTTTTTTTCCTTCACCGTATTCTCTAGCTGAATTAGCTAATCTTTGTATTGCTCTTATTTGAATTCTTAGAAACAAAAAAGCAATTAATGACAAAATTAATGAAGATGAAACCATCCATAAAAAAAGAATCATTGGTGTTTCACTAACTAAATATTTTTTTGGAAATTTTATTAAAAAATAATTGTTTTTATTATTAATATAAAAATTTACAAAGTTTTCTTCAAATTCAAGGTCTATAGTTTGACTTAATCTATTTTTAATTTTTCTTTTTATTTTTCTTTCAAAAAATGACATTTTATTTTCTGTTATTTCATGAACTTCCAGAATAGAAAATTGAAGATTAAGTTTTTTTGAACTATTTAGTGCATTTGAAAAGCCGTTATTTTTATAATCTGAAATTATAAAATCAATTTGGTTACTTGCTATATTTGCAAACCTTGTAATTATTTTCTCCCAATGTCTGTCATAAAAAAAAAAAATTAAAAGACATTGCGTTAATATCAATGGAAGTAAGAAAATTAAAAGAAGTCTTGGTAAGATTTTTTTTGGTGTAATTTTTTTTAGCACTTTATTCATACTCACTGATAAGCATATAACCTTTTCCCCTTACTGTTTTTAAAAAGGTTATTTTGGAATTAGTTGTAATTTTTTTTCTAAGTCTTGTCACAATAACATCAACGGAGCGAGGATTTGAGTCAAGATTTAATTTTTCTGCAACAAACTCTCTTGAAATAACTTTATTGATATTATTAACAAGTACTTCCAAGAGTAACTCTTCTGAGGTTGTTAGTTTTATATTATTATTATTTCTTTTGAGTTGTTTTGTATTTTTCTCATACGTAAGGTCTCCAAAATACTTTTTTTTTTGCTTACTTAAATTATTCACCCTTGGATTTAATAATTTTTTTATTCTTAAAACAAGTTCAGTTGGTTCAAATGGTTTGCTAAGATAATCATCACATCCAAGTGTGTAAGATTTAGTTTTTATATCAAGTTGATTATTTGCTGTGAGCATAATAATTGGTGTGTTAATATTCTTGTTTCTGAATAATGTTAGAAAATCAATTCCGCTTGATTTAGGCATCATAATATCAAGTACAATTACATCAAAAATAAAAAACTTTATTTTTTCTATGGCTTCATCAACATTTCTAGCTGTTGAAACTGTGAAATCATTTTTTTTTAAAAAAACTTTTAGAAGCTCTCTAATCTTATCATCGTCATCAACACAAAGTATATGAGGTTTATTCTCCATAAAAATTAATATTTAATTCTTGAATAAAATAAATATTTTCCATAATTATTGGTAATTTAGTAGATTCTATCCTATAACAAAATTTATGCAAATTTTACCTTTTGACAACAGAGAAGGCACAATATGGGTTGATGGAAAATTCATTGATTGGAAAAATGCAAATATGCATATTCTAAATCATGGTCTTCATTATGGAAGTTGTGTTTTTGAAGGAATTAGATTGTATGAAGGTAAAATTTTTAAACTAGAAGAACATATTAAAAGACTTTTTGATTCAGCAAAAATATTAGACCTAAATATTCCTTTCAATTTCAAAGAAATAATTCAGGTTACAAAAGATATAACTCAAAAACAAAATATTTTGAATGGATACATAAGACCTGTAGTTTGGAGAGGAAGTGAAATAATGGCAATTTCAGCAAAAAAAGCATCAACAAAAATTGCAATAGCAGCGTGGGAGTGGCCATCATATTTTTCTCCTGAAAAACTATTAGAGGGTATAAAATTATCTAAATCCAAATGGAGAAGACCATCACCCGAATCAGCTCCAACAAATAGTAAGGCTGCGGGACTTTACATGATTTGTTCATTAAGTAAGCATGAGGCAGAGAAAGAAGGTTTTGACGATGCTCTTATGTTAGATTATAGGGGTTATATTGCTGAAGCAACTGGTGCAAATATCTTTTTTGTAAAAAATAGTGAAATATATACACCCATACCTGATTGCTTTTTAAATGGAATAACAAGACAAGTTGTGATTGAAATTGCCAAACAAAATAATATCAAAGTTCATGAAAGTTACTTAGAAATGGATTTTTTGGAGGGCTGTGATGAAGTTTTTTTAACTGGTACTGCCGTAGAAATAACTCCTGTAAGTTGCATAGACAACCTCAATTTTAAAGGAAGAGAAATTACCAAATTTTTAATTTCAGAATTTAAAAAAAATATTTTAAAATAAAATAATTTTAATTTTCAACCCATTTTGAATTGTGTAGAAAAATTTCTTTTTTCCAAAAAGTAATTTTTTTTTTAAAATATAAAATAACTTCTTGTGTAAACTCGAACCCTTCTTTTCTGTGTTGTGATGCTACTAGGACTAGAATAATATTTTCACCAGGAAATAATTTCCCGTATCTATGGAAAATTAAATAATCATCAACGGTAATTTTTTTTTCTAAATTTTTCAGAGATTTTTCTGCCTGAAAAAATGCCATATTTTTATAAAATTCTATTTCGATATTTTTAATTTTTTGTTTCTCTCTTAATTCACGAACTTTTCCTATGAAAGAAATAATTGAACCTGAGGTTTTGTTTTTCCTACTAAAATTATCTAAAATAGATGATTGGTCAAAACTCTCTTGTTGAAAGTAAATTTTCATTATCCACCTGTTACTGGGGGGAAAAAAGCTATTTCATCTTCATTTCCTACTTTAGTATCTAATGAATTAACATATTCACAATTAACAGCGCATTTAATGTTTTTTACACTTTCAAAAGCTTTTTTATAATTTTCGTCTTTAGATACAAGTAATTTTATGATTTCAGAAATATTAGTTTTTTTTTTAAGAATGATTTGTTCTTCGTTCTTACCAATAATCTCTCTTATTTCAGAAAAATATAGTATTTTCAATTTTAAATATCCTCAAATCTAAAAAATTTTAAAATAGTTCCTTTTCTAATGTATTCTACTTTCTCATCAATTTCAATTATACCATCGGACTGAGAAATTGAAGAAATAATACCTGAGCCAGAAGTTTTAAATTTCTCTAGATATTGTTTATTATTTATAACTTTTATAGATCCTCTAAGCCATTCAGTTCGTCCTACTTTTTTTTTCATAGAAAAATTTGAAGGGATTAATCTTACAGTATTTTTTTGCTCTATATTCCCAGTAAACTCTTTAAGGTAACATGCAACAAGCATTATAAAAGTAACCACTGCAGCAACAGGGTTTCCTGGTAGGCCAATAAATGGTTTACCCTTTATCTGCCCAAAAGCAATAGGTCTCCCAGGTTTTATTGAAAGTCTCCAAAAATCTATTTTTCCTGATTTAAAAAAATATTTCCCAATATTATCAATATTGCTTTGAGAAATTCCACCAGATGTAATGATTAAATCAAACTTAGATAAATTTTTGTCAATAATATTTTTTGTTTGTTTTAAATCATCTTTAATTATACCAAGATCAAAAGCTTCACACCCAACTTTTTTAGTAAGAGATAGGAGTACAATTTTATTTGCATCGTGAATTATAAATTTACTTTTTGATTCTCTTGTATTTATTTCATCTCCAGAAGAAAATATTCCAACTTTAATTTTTCTGTAAACCTTTATTTTTTTTATTCCTAATGAAGATAATTGAGCAAGGTCAACAGTTCTAATTTTTCGACCTTTTTTAAAAACAACTCCGTTTTTTTTAACATCTTCTCCACTTCTTCTTACATTTTCACCTTTTTCTGAACTTTTTAAAATAGTAACATACCGATCTTTAACATTACAATTTTCTATATAACAAACAGTATCAATATTATTTTTTTGTAAAATATAAGAACCTGTAAAAACTTCAATAGCTTCTCCAATTCCTAATTTTTTTTTAAAAGGATTCCCTGGCTTAGATTGCCCAATAACTTTAAATTTTTTTATATTTTTTTTTATTGATTTATAATTTATTGCAAATCCATCAATAGCAGAATTATCATATCTAGGAATATCATTTAGAGATAGAATATCCTCTGATAAAACTCTGTTAACAGAATCCTTAATGTGTATTGATTCAGAAGTATTTTTAAAATCTTTAAGACTCTGACTTAATTTTTTTTTAGCTTCATTAACCGAAATAAGATTTTTTTTATATTTTTGAATTTTTTACCTCTTTAAGTATAAAATTACATATTCTTTGGGTTTCATTAAAATTAAATACTGGTAGATTAATATTTGAAATTCTTTTATCAATTTTATCAGCAACTATGGCTATAATATTTTTATCATTTTTGTATAGAAAAGGTTTTTTCAGTTCCGACCTGAAAACCTCAATCTTTTTTAAAGGACTATTTTTCATTCCTTCTACTAAAATAATATCTGTATTTTTAGAAAACTTATTTATAACTTCATCAAAGGAAATTCTTTTTTTTTTTTTTTGCGTTATCATTGCAAATTTATATTCATTAAATAAAATAACCTCTTGAGAGCCAGCTTGTATATGCTTGAAGCTATCTTTACCTTTTTTATCTACATTAAAATTGTGGTGTGAATGTTTGATGGATGCAACTAAAATCTTTTGACTCAGTTTTTTAATTATTCTACAAACAAGGTCAGTTTTACCACTTCCACTCCAACCAACAATTCCAAAAATATTCATAATTAAAAAAACTTAAGATTATTTTTGAAGTATACGTAACCGGTATAAATTGTAAAAATGGAAGCAATAGTTAAACCAAAATTTCCAAAATATAAAATAAAATTAGTTCCAAAGTTTTCATATATCATCAAAAAACCAAGAGAACTCATTTGTATTAATGTTTTCCATTTTGCTAAATTAGTAACAAATAAGTTTTTACTTGAATGTAGAAAAAAATCTCTGAGACCAGAAACTAATATTTCTCTAATTATAATTATAAGAGCAGGATAAACGAAAAAGTTTGTTATCTGATTATTTGCAATCAAGATAATAATAATTGAAACTACTAGAATTTTATCAGCTATAGGATCAAGAAATCTTCCAAAATTTGATTCCATATCAAATTTCCGTGCAAGATACCCGTCAAAAAAATCAGAAAAGCATGCAAAAATATAAAGAATTAATGCTGTCCAGTTATAGTTATAATTATCAGCTTCAATACAGATGATTATACTTGGGATTAAAATTATTCTTAAGATTGTAAGAAAATTCGGAATATTTTTTATATTAAACAATTTTATTAAACTCCCTGTAAATCTGTTGAGCAATGTGTGTGCCAACTCCGGGTGCCTTTTTTAGGTCAGTCAAGCTCGCACTTTTAATATTCTCAATAGAACCAAAATAACTCAAGAGATTATATTTTGTTTTTTTCCCAACTCCATTAATTTTATCAAATATTGATTTACTAATTTTTTTTCTTCTTTTAATTTGGTGAGATGAAACTGCAAATCTGTGAGCTTCATCACGCATTTTTTGTAAAAAAAAGAAAATTTCCTTTTCACCTTCAAAGCTTATTTTTTGATTATTAAAATATATTTTGTCATTATCAGGGTTTCTTTTATCTCCTTTAGCAATACCTAAAACATCAATATTGAAAATATTTTTTTCTGCAAGAACTTTCTTTACTGTATTTAATTGACCTTTCCCTCCATCAACAATTATAAGATTAGGGAGATCTTTTTTCCATCGATCCGTAAAATCAAATCTTCTTTCAATTATTTGATTCATCATAAAATAATCATCACTTGTTCTTTCCAAATTATTTTTAATATTAAATTTTTTATATAGATTTTTTGAAAAATTAAAATTTTCATAAACAATCATAACACCAACTGCGTCAGTTCCGCTTAGATGACTGTTGTCATAAATTTCTATTCTAAGTGGTAATTCTTTTAAATTTAATATCTTTTTCAAACCTATCAAATGTAATTTTTCATTTTGTATTTTTTTCTGAGACATTGCCTTTATATTATCTTGAACCATCTTCATTAATTCTAATTTTTTACCTTTTTTAGGTTTTCTAATTTCAACTTTTTTGTCTTTTGAAATAATATTTTCTACTAATTGAGTGCTTTGTATTTCTATGTTAACTAAAATTTGTGAAGGGGGTAAATTATTTTTATAAAAAAATATTAAAAATTGACTTAAAAGCTCTGCTGAATCTTGAAAAATTTTTTCAGCTAATAAAAATTCTTTATTACCTAAGTTTTTTCCCATTCTAAAGAAAAAAACTTGTAAATATACATGATCAGAATTTTTATAAAGATAAAAAATATCAAAATCTTTATCATTGTTAAGGTCAGAATATTGTTCAAATGCAATTCTTGAAATTGCTCTAATGCGATCCCTTAAAATGGCAGCTTTCTCGTAGTCTTCTTTTTTGCTTTTGAGTTCCATTTGCTCAACAAGATTTTTTTTTAACTTTGTATTCTTTCCTCTTAAAAAAAGAATAGCTTCATTTACAAGTGAAGCATAGTTTATTGTATCAATTTTGCCTACACAAGGCGCACTACATCTTTTTATCTGATATAAAACGCAGGGCCTTTTTCTAGATTTAAATATATTATCTGAACAACTTCTTAAAAGAAAAGCCCTTTCAAGTTGATGTAGTACTTGGTCAACTATTTGTACATTGGCAAATGGTCCAAAAAAAATATCTTTTCTATTTTGTTTTCCTCTAAATTTGGTAATGCGCGGCCATTTTTGACTTTTTCCCAGCATAATAAAAGGGTAACTTTTATCATCCATTAGTCGAATATTAAAACGTGGCTTTAGTTTCTTAATTAAGTTATTTTCAAGAACTAAAGCATCTAATTCGGTGAGAGTTTTAATAAAGCTAATTTGTCTGGTTAGACTTATAAGTATTTTAATTCTATTTGACCTCTTATTTTCATTTAGATAGGAATAAACTCTTTTTCTTAAATTTTTTGCTTTCCCCACATAAATTACTACTTTATTTCCATCAATGAATTTGTAAATACCAGAACCATTTGGAAATATGGTTGACGACTCTTTTAAAACTTTAAGTCCTTTGTTATATTCATATAAATCTTTTGAATTCATAAAATCTCTTTAAATCCTTGTCTTTATTATAAAAAATTTCCAATAAAATTCTATCCACTAATTTTGTGGATAAATTTGTTAGTAAACTTTGTATTTTTTTTTTTTTCTTAGTAATTCTGTGACTCTTATATAAATTGTTCAAAATTTAAGCAATTTTATAAGTTATTGATTTAATTGTTAAATATTTATTTAGTAATATGTTGTTTATCATTTGGTATTGGTAATCAAGATTTTTCCTTCTTTTTTTTTTATTTAATTATTTATGTTGACAACTTAATTTATACTCAATCCGTAGTGAACACCTTGGATTTAGAGTTTGCCCACCCGAGACTTTGTCCACCGTCAATAGTTAGAACCTCGCCTGTTACAGAAAGATTATTCATTAAATAATCAATTGCGTTATTAATTTCATAAAGTTCCACCCTTTTTTTTAAGGGTGTTCTTAATATTTGACTCTTGAATTGATTATTTGTTTGATTCTTGCTTTTTAAAGTTGGACCAGGGGAAATACCATTTACTCTTATCTTAGGAGCTAAAAAAATTGATGAACTTTTTGTAAGAGTGTAAAGAGCTGACTTACTTAATGTGTAAGATGAAAAGTAAGGAGTTATATTTTTTACTCTTTGATCTAGGATATTAATTATAAGCCCTTTTTTTTTTCCTAACCTTCTAACAAAGTTATTAATTAAAAAATATGGTGCCCTTAAATTAACGTTTATGTGTTTATCAAAGGATTTGTAAGAAGTTTTTTTTATTGTATCAAACTCAAATGCAGAAGCATTATTAATTAAAAAATCTATGGTTCCAATTTTTCTTTCAATAATATCGAATAATTTTTCAATTTTTTCTTTCTTATTAAAATCAAACTTAAAAGATTCAAAATTTATCTTATAACTCGATATTTCTTTTTCTAAGTGTTTTACCTCTTTTATGGAATTGTTATATTGGATAGCAATATCAAAACCTTGTTTTGCTAGATTTTTTACTATTGATGCTCCAATTCTTCGAGCACCACCGGTTATCAAGACTTTATTATAGTGTTTCATTGAATCCCATTTCCTTTTTTTCTAAAATTTTAATTTTATCTCTAATTTCTGCTGCCATCTCAAAATTTAGATTTTCTGCATATTCTAACATCTGTTTTTTTAATTTATCTAATGAGACTTCTTCTGATTCTAGTTTGTTTTCTATATTTTTATTATCTTTGATCGTTTCTTCAATTTTTCTAAAAGTGGATCTTGGTTTTATATTATTTAATTTATTATATTTGATTTGTTTGATTCTCCTTCGAGAAGTTTCTTCTAAAGCTTTTGATATTGAATTTGTTTTATAATCCGCATACAGTATTGCTTTACCATGAATATTTCTAGCGGCTCTTCCCATTGTCTGAATTAATGAAACCTGGGATCTTAAAAAACCTTCTTTGTCAGCATCCAATATTGCTACTAAACCGCATTCAGGTATATCTAACCCCTCTCTTAGGAGATTTATACCAACTAAAACCTGAAACTCTCCTAGTCTTAAATTTTTTATTAGTTCTATTCTTTCAAGTGTTTCAATATCAGAATGCATATATCTTGCGTTAATTCCATTTTCATTCAAGAAATCAGTAATTTTTTCAGCATCTTTTTTTGTGAGTGTTGTAATTAAAACTCTCATATTTTTTATACTCAACTTTCTACATTCTTCCATAACATCTTCTATTTGGTTAGAAGCTTTTCTAATTTCACATAATGGATCAACTAAACCTGTTGGTCTTACTATTTGCTCAGTGAAAACTCCTTCAGTTTTTCTTAACTCAAAATCTCCAGGTGTTGCTGAAACATAGACAGTCTGACCCTTAAATTTTTCCCATTCCTCAAACATTAGTGGTCTATTATCTTTACAAGAAGGAAGTCTAAAACCATGTTCAGATAAAGTTTCTTTTCGTGATCTATCCCCTTTAAACATTCCTCTTATTTGTGGAATTGTTACATGTGATTCGTCAATAAAAATAATTGTGTCATCTGGTAAATATTCAAATAATGTTGGAGGAGGTTGTCCTTCTGATCTTCCTGAGAGGTGTCGTGAATAATTTTCAATTCCCGAGCAACTCCCTGTTGCAGCAATCATTTCAAGGTCAAAGTTAGTTCTTTGTTCAATTCTTTGAGCCTCAACAAAAAGTTTTTTAGATTCAAAATAATTTAATCTTCCTCTTAATTCTATTCTTATTTGATCAATGGCTTTTTTTAATGACGGTTTGGGGGTAACATAATGACTATTAGCAAATATTGTAATTTGGTCCAAACTTCTTGATACAAAACCTAAGAAAGGATCAAATTCATCGATAGATTCAACTGTGTCTCCAAAAAAAGAAATTCGCCAAGATTTATCTTCCATATGAGAGGGAAATATTTCTAAAAAATCACCTCTATTTCTGAAAGTTCCTCTTAAATGAACACTGTCGTTTCTTTTGTATTGAAGTTCAATAAGCTTTTTTTTAATTTTATCTATTTCATAATCAGAATTTTTCTTAATTTTAAATGTCATTGAAGAGTAGGATTCAACAGAACCTATTCCGTAAATACATGATACACTGGCAACAACAATAGTATCTTTCCTTTCTAATAATGCTCTGGTTGCCGAATGTCTCATTCTATCAATTTGTTCATTAACAGATGATTCTTTTTCAATATAGGTATCAGTTCTAGGAACGTATGCTTCTGGAGTATAATAGTCATAATAAGAGACAAAATATTCAACACAATTATCCGGAAAAAAACTTTTCATTTCACTGTATAGTTGTGCAGCAAGAATCTTGTTGGGTGCAAATACTAAAGCTGGTCTTTGAAGATTATTTATTATATTAGCCATGGTGAAAGTTTTTCCAGATCCGGTAACACCAAGTAAAACCTGATCATTTTTCTTTTTTTTTAATCCGTCACATAATTTGTCAATAGCTTTTGGTTGATCACCAGATGGCTTGAAATCAGATTTAATTAAAAATTTCTCCATAAAAAATAATAAATTTGAAAACTTAATATATTTATATTAAACTTTATATATAAACGTAAAATTGTAGTTTTAAATTTTTTTTTCCTTTATTAATGAATTTCATTTCTAATAGATTGTCAAGGTTCCAACCTTCACTAACAGTAAAAATCTCTCAAAGAGCAAGAGAAATGAGTAATTCTGGAATTAAAGTTATAAGTTTAAGTTCAGGTGAACCTGATTTCGATACCCCTGATCACATAAAAGAATACGCAATTAAAGCAATTAATGATGGTTTTACTAAATATACTCAAGTTGATGGAACAGATGAACTCAAAGAATCTATAATTTCAAAATTTAAAAAAGAAAATAATTTATCTTTTGAAAAAAAAAATATTACTGTTGGTGTTGGCGGTAAACATGTAATTTATAACCTTTTTATGTCTACGATTAACCCAGGAGATGAGGTTATTATTCCTGCACCTTATTGGGTTTCCTATCCTGACATAGTTAGTCTTTGTCAAGGTACACCGGTCATAGCTGAGACTTCATTTGAGAGTGACTTTAAAATTTCTCCAAAGGACTTAGAAAAGAAAATAAGCAAAAAAACTAAATGGTTTATAATAAACTCTCCTGGTAACCCAACTGGAACAGTTTACTCAAAAGATGAATTAAAGAAAATTGCCGAAGTTTTAATGAATTTTAAAGATGTTATGATCCTTTCGGATGATATATACGAACATATTTTGTATGATAATACAAAATTTACTAATATTTTAAATGTTGAACCCAGGCTTATTAACAGAACTTTTACAGTTAATGGTGTTTCTAAAGTTTTTTCAATGACAGGTTGGAGAATTGGTTACGGTGCAGGGGACTATGAACTTATAAATTCAATCTCAAAAATTCAATCACAATGTACCACTAACCCGTGTTCAATTAGTCAAATGGCAGCTTTTAAAGCACTAAAAGGTGAAAAAGATTTTTTAAAAAAGTGGATTTTTGAATTTGAAGAAAGAAAAAATTTCTTAATTAGTTTTTTTGAATCAGTTCCAGGTTTAGACCCATTTATACCAAAAGGTGCTTTTTATCTTTATATTTCATGTAAAGGCTTTATTGGAAAAAGATATGGTGATGTTATAATCAAAAATGACTTTGATTTTGCTAATTACATACTTAATTACGGAAATGTTGCAATTGTTCCTGGTGTTGCTTTTGGAAAGTCGCCATTTTTCAGACTATCATACGCAACGTCTCTAGAAAAATTAAAACAAGCATGCAATCAAATTGAACAATGCTTGTACAAATTAAAATAGTTTATGAAGATTTTAGTTATTGGTGTTGGAGGTATTGGAGGTTTTATTGGTTCCTTTCTTCATAATGCAGGATTACAAATTACATTTATTGCAAGGAATAAAAGATTAGATTTTTTAAAAAAAAACGGTCTTATATTACAAAGTTCAATTAAAAACATTGAATGTTCTAAATTAAATGTGTTTAATTCTATTAAAGATGGTGAGTCATTTGATATAATTATAAATACAGTCAAACTTTATGATTTTGATAGCACATTTAGTGAGATAAAAAAATAAAATTGATGGTAAATTTGTCTTACTTCCTTTTCAAAACGGAATTTATGCTGAGGAAGAAATAAAAAGAAATTTAGGAATTGAAAATACATATGGAGCGGTCGCACAAATTTCTTCATATGTAAATGACAAACAAATAATAAAACATGTTGGAAAGTTAGCAACTTTTTTCGTAGGAAAATATGATAATTCAAACGACAACAAAGTAGAAAAATTTTGTAAAATATGTCAAAAATCTGGATTAGATTTTCGATTTAAAAATAATATTAAAGAAAAAATTTGGGAAAAATTTGTTTTTTTATCAGCATACAGTGGCATGACAACATTAACTCAAAAAACAATTGGAGAAATTTTTTCAAACGATTTATTGAAGGATAAGTTTATTACCGCAATGCAAGAAACATATAACCTAGCGAGAGCATATAAGGTTGAGTTTAAAAATAATCCTATTGAATTTTGGCTGCAGAAAATTGAAAAAATGCCATATGAAATGACTTCTTCAATGTTTGTTGATTTTAAAAAAAAAAAGAGACTGGAACTTCATTGGCTTTCAGGTTCGCTTGTAAAGAATTCACAAGAATTTGGTCTTAACATGAAAGTTCACAAGGAAATTGTTAAAGGAATTATTTAGATTATTTTTTTTAAATTTAAAAAACTTTCAGCCTCAATTGCACTCATGCATCCCATACCTGCTGCAGTTACTGCTTGCCTATACTTCCTATCTGTTACATCACCTGCAGCAAACACTCCGTCTATACTTGTTTTTGTTGAGTCGGGTTCAGTGTAAATATAGCCTTCAGAGTCCATTTTTAATTTATTTGAAAAAATTTTAGTTTCTGGGTTATGTCCAATAGCTACAAATAAACCATCTAAAACCAAATTCATCTTTTCTGCTTTTTTGTTATTCAAGATATCTAATGAAACTATTCTTTTTTCAGTTTTATCACCATGAATCTCAGTAATTTCACTATTCCAAAAAAAATCAATATTTTTTTTTTCAAACAGTCTATTTTGTAATATTTTTTCTGCTCTTAATGAATCTCTTCTATGGACTAAATTTACTTTTTTACATAGATTGGATAAAAAAATAGCTTCTTCAACTGCCGTATTTCCTCCACCAACTACAGCAACTTCCTTATCTTTAAAGAAAAATCCATCACATGTTGCACATGCTGATACTCCATATCCCATATATTCTTTTTCACCCTTAATATCTAACCATTTTGCTTTTGCACCTGTTGCTATTACAATTGTATGAGCTTTATATGATTCTCTTTCTGTTAGAATATTAAAAGGACTTTGATTAATATCAACTTCTTTTACGTAATCACTTACAATTCTTGAGCCGCATGATTTTGCTTGATTTTTCATCTGTTCCATTAACCATGGACCTTGAACTGGATTTTCAAAACCTGGATAATTTTCAACTTCTGTTGTAATCATAAGTTGTCCGCCCTGTTCTAACCCGGATATCATAAGTGGTGATAATCCTGCTCTAGCTGCATAAATTGCTGCGGTATATCCTGCTGGTCCAGACCCTATAATAATTATATTTTCAATTTTCTTCATTAGTTATGAAAAAGTAATAGCATTTATTTGATATTCTTTTGTACCACTTGGAGTAACAACTTCTATAACATCATCAAGTGATTTATTAATCATTGCTCTACCGAGTGGAGCGGAAACTGAAATTAAATTATTTTCAATATCAGCTTCATCAACACCTACAATCTTGTATGTATGAGTTTCATCGTTATTAAGATCAGTAATCTTGACTGTAGCCCCAAAAACAACTCTAGAATTATCTAGAGAAGATGTATCAATTACCTCGGCTCTACTTATTTTATTTTCTATTTCTGATATCCTACCTTCTATAAAACTTTGTTTTTCTCTTGCGGCATGGTATTCAGCATTTTCTGACAAATCACCATGTTCTCTGGCCTCAGCTATGGCCTTAATAATATTAGGACGCTGGTAATTTCTTAGGTTTTCAAGTTCAGACTTGAGTTTATTAAGTCCGTCGGCTGTCATTGGAATTTTTTCAGTCATAATAATCAATTATAATATAAATAATTTTAAATTCTATTATTTATACAATTCTTGGATTGATTTAACTTTAAATTCTGATTTTTTTATTAAATTTAAACCTGTGATAGCTACTTTTGCCGCAGAAATTGTGGTAAAATATGGGATTTTATTTCTAATTGCACTTCTTCTGATCGAAAAGCTATCAGAGATGGATTTTATTCCAGAGGTTGTATTAATTACTAGTTGAATCTTTCTGTCTTCTATAAGGTCAACAACATGAGGACTTCCTGCATTGACCTTTCTCACTATTTGGCTGTTAATACCAAACTTTGATAAGAATTTTGCAGTACCAGAAGTGGCAAATATTTGAAAATCAATTTTTTTTAGAACTTGTGATAAAAGTAATATATTTTCTTTATCTACATCACTCACTGATATAAAAACTGATCCTTTAAGTGGCAGGTTATTCCCAGCTGCTATTTGTGACTTTAAGTAAGAAATAGGAAACTTTTCGTCAATACCCATTACCTCGCCAGTTGATTTCATCTCTGGACCTAAGATTATGTCCTCACCTGGAAATCTATCAAATGGAAAGACTGATTCTTTTACAAAAACAGACTTTGGGTTAAATACAGGTAAATTAAAACTTTTAAGTTTTTTACCGAGCATCACTTTAGTTGCGATATTAGCTAGGGGTAATCCAATTGATTTACTGATAAAAGGTATTGTTCTGCTTGCCCTTGGATTAACCTCAAGAACAAATACTTTTTCATCTTTTATAGCATATTGAATGTTAATTAAACCTATGATCTTTAATTTCAATATTATTGATTTTGTAATCCTATTTATTTCATTTATTATTTTTTTTGGTATTGTTTGTGGAGGTAAAGAGCATGCAGAGTCCCCTGAGTGAACTCCTGCCTCTTCTATATGTTCTAAAATTCCAGCAATATATACTTCTTTTCCATCAGATAATGCATCAACATCTAATTCTTTTGCACCGAGAAGGAATTCATCAATAAGAATAGCTTTATTATTTTCAATGAAATTTGCATTGAAATAATTATCCAACTCTTTTTCATTATTTAAAATCCTCATTGCCCTACCTCCTAGAACATATGATGGTCTAACAACAATCGGAAATTGGATTTTTTTTATTGATTTTTTTGCTTGTTTATAATTATAAACAATATCACTTTTTGGTTGGTTGATTTTTAGACTTTCAATTAGTCTGTTGAATCGATTTCTATCCTCACACAAATCTATGGATTCATAATTTGTTCCCAGGATTTTAATTTTATTTAAGAATAATTTTTCTGCTAGTTTTAAGGGTGTTTGTCCTCCTAGTTGAACAATTACTCCAAGAAGATCATTATTTCTATTTTCAGCTTTACAAATTTCAAAAACGGATTCAAAGTCTAGTGGTTCAAAATATAATCTGTCTGATATATCAAAATCAGTCGAAACAGTCTCAGGGTTACAATTAACCATAATAGATTCTATTCCCATTTCTTTTATTGCGAAGGATGAATGAACACAACAATAGTCAAATTCAATTCCTTGACCAATTCTATTTGGCCCACCTCCTAAAATGATAACCTTTTTTTTTCCTGTCACATCTGTTTCACTCTCAAAGTGAGGATTTAAATTATTAGACGTCCATGTCGAATACATATAAGGTGTTGAAGATTTAAACTCTCCAGAACAAGTATCAATTAACTTAAATTTAGTTCTAAAATTGTATTTTTTTTTTAAATTATATAAGGATCTTTCTGATAATTTTGATAAACTGCGTATTCTATCATCTGAAAAACCAATGCTTTTTGATTGAAGATATATCTCATCATTGATTTTATTTTTTAGTTTTTCTTCAGCATCAACTATCTCACAAATTTCTCTAACAAACCAGTAATCATACTTTGTGTTTTTTACGATATTCTGGATTGGTATATTTTTTCTAAAACTTTCAGCAATTACTAAAAACTTATTTGGAAGATTTTTTTTTAAAAGATTAAGTAATTCTGGCTTTTTCTTATTTTTTAGATCTTTTGTTGAATTTAAACCATCTAGACCAATTTCCAAACTTCTAACTGCTTTTTGAAATGACTCTTTAAAGTTTCGACCAATAGCCATGCACTCTCCTATTGATTTCATCGCAGTTCCGAGCTTTTCCTCAGTATCACTAAATTTTTCAAAAGTAAAACGTGGAATTTTAGTAACAATATAATCTATTGTAGGTTCAAATGAGGCTGGAGTGGTTTTTGTAATATCATTTTTAAGTTCATCAAGAGAATACCCAATTGCTAACTTTGCTGCTATTCTTGCTATTGGGAAACCTGTTGCTTTTGATGCTAATGCAGATGATCTTGATACCCGCGGGTTCATTTCAATTACAACCATTCTTCCATTTTTGGGATTGACTGCAAATTGAACATTAGCACCACCAGTTTCAACACCAATTTCTCTGATAACCTCTATCGCATCATTTCTCATTTTTTGATATTCTTTATCAGTGAGTGTTAATGAAGGTGCAACAGTTATTGAATCACCAGTGTGAACTCCCATTGGGTCAATATTCTCTATTGAACATACTATTATACAATTATCATTTTTATCTCTTATTACTTCCATCTCATATTCTTTCCAACCTTCAAGAGACTCCTCAATTAAAATTTCATTGATTGGAGAAAGATTGATCCCTTTTTTCACTATTTTAAGAAACTCTTTTTCATTTCGTGCTGTCCCTCCACCTGAACCCCCAAGAGTAAAAGATGGTCGAATAATTATTGGGTATGAAAGAATTTTTGAAATTTTTTTTGCAGTGGAAATATTATTTGCTATAAAACCCTTTGGTGATTCAAGTTTAATCTTTTCCATGCATTTTTTGAAGAGTTCTCTATTCTCTGCCTTTTCAATTACTGATTTTGTGGCTCCTATGAGTTCAACACCATATTTTGAAAGGATCTTTTTTTTCTGAAGTTCAATCGATAAATTAAGTGCAGTTTGTCCACCCATTGTTGATAACAAAGCATCGGGTCTTTCTTTAGCAATAATTTTTTCTAGAAAAAAAGTATTTAATGGTTCTATGTAGGTCTTATCAGCTAATTCTGGATCTGTCATGATTGTTGCTGGGTTAGAATTTACTAAAATTATTTTATAGCCCTCTTCTTTCAAAGCTTTACATGCTTGAGCACCAGAATAATCGAATTCACATGCTTGACCAATTACTATTGGGCCAGCACCAATAATCAATATTTTTTTTAAATCTTTTCTTTTAGGCATTTTGATCCATTAGATTTTCAAACTTTTCAAAGAGATATCTACTATCTTGTGGACCAGGAGATGCCTCTGGATGATACTGGACTGAAAAAAAGGGTTTTTGTTTAATTTCTATTCCAGCAATTGTTTCGTCGAATAATGAAGTATGGGTTATCCTAATTAGTTTAGGTAATTTTTCTTTTGACACAACAAAACCATGATTTTGAACAGTAATTTCGACTTTTTTGTTTTTGTGATTTTTAATAGGATGGTTAGCTCCTCTATGTCCATGATGCATTTTTGACGTTTTGGCACCAAAAAGTAATGAGAGAATTTGATGCCCAAGACAAATTCCAAAAACAGGTAACGTGATACTTTTAATAATTTCTAGATTATTTTTAATTTTTTGAAATGTAGCCATTGGGTCACCTGGGCCATTCGATAAAAAGAAACCAACAACTCTTTTATTTAGAATTTCTTTAATTGGAAAATTTGATGGAAAAACAATAATTTGATATTTACCTTGATCTAGAATTTTTAAAATATTTGATTTTACTCCAAAGTCGATAACCGCAATGAATTTTGAATTTAAATTTTTAAAATTTATCTTTTCTTTTTTTTTATTACTCCATTTATAAATAGTTTCTGTGGAGATTTCAGAGGCTAGGTCTAAATTTTTCATTGAAGGAAAACTATCAAGCTTAATTTTTAGATCTTTGATGCTCATCATTTTTTCTTTTGGGAAGTGTAAAATAGCTTTACATGCACCATTATCCCTTATTAATTTTGTCAGTAACCGTGTATCTAACCCAGACATACATGCTTTTTTATTCTTTTGCAACCACCTTTCAAACTCTTCTTCTGATCTATAATTTGAAGAAAGGGTTAATTCATTATTGACAATACATGCCGAAGCATAAATTTTTGAACTTTCATAATCATTTTTATTAGTACCAACTATTCCAATATGAGGAAATGTAAAATTAATAATTTGTTTGTAGTAAGAAGGATCTGTCATTATTTCTTGATAACCTGTGATAGAAGTATTGAAACAGACTTCACCAAAATAGTTTCCTCTGCAACCGTAACCAGAGCCATAAAAATAGGATCCATTTTCAAGAAGAAAAATACATGAGTTTTTTTGGTTTTTTATAGTTTTTTTCATTTTTTGCAAATAATATACTTTGAATAGAAATTTTCCAATAGATGAAAATTAAATTAAATAGTTTTATTGATTTTTAATATTTTTTTATATAGAGATAGTGATAATAATGAGTAAAATTAGGGAACAAATAAAGTCAAGTTTAGATAGTTATCTAAAAAAAAGAGACGAAATTGCTACTTCCACGATGCGTTTGGTTTTGGCAGCTATTAAAGATAGCGATATTCAGTATAGAACCAAAAAAAAGGGGGATATAATTTCAGATGAAGAAATTTTAAATTTATTACAGAATATGATTAAACAAAGAAAAGAAAGCGTTAGCATATATTCTAAGGCAGGAAGACAAGATTTAAAAAAAAGAGAAGAAAAAGAAATCGAAATTATTAATTCTTTTCTGCCAAAACAAATAAAATCTAAGGAGCTTGAAGATTTAATACTTAAGACCATTAATGAAATTGAATGTTCTACAATTAAAGAACTAGGAAAATTAATAAGCTTTTTAAAAGAATCCTATCCTGGTCAAATTGATATGAAAGAACTTGCAGATTTGGCAAAAAAAAACCTTAAATGATTAAAAAAAAAATATCTGTTGATGAAATTCTCGCTGAATTCAACAATAGATCAAAGTTATCCGATTTAATTTCACAATATGTCACACTTAATCAAAGAGGTAATTCGTTTATAGGAAAATGTCCATTTCATAACGAAAAAACACCTTCATTTAGTGTTAGTGACGAAAAAGGCTTGTTTTATTGCTTTGGTTGTAAAATTGGAGGAAATGCTCTCACTTTTCTTACTAAATATAAAAATTTTTCTTTTATTGAGTCTGTTAATTACCTTTCCAACTACATAGGGTTGAATATATCATTAGCTAACTCAGAAAACCTTGAAAAGAATAAAAATACATTTGAAATAATAAAAAATGCGAATGATTTCTTTGTAAAAAGTTTAAAACACAATAGATTTGCTCTAGCTTATTTAAAAAATAGAAATGTAAATCTTAATGTTATAGAAAAATTTCAAATAGGTTTTTGCCCAGATGATAATTTATTAATTGATCATTTCAAAATTCATAATAAAACAATCAATGATCTAAATGATTCAGATTTATTGATAAAAAATAAGGAAGGTAAATTTTTTGGAAGATTTAGAGATAGAATTACGTTTCCAATATTTAATTTTGGAAACAAAATCGTAGGTTTTGGTGGTAGAACAATTAATGATTCAAAGATAAAATATATTAATTCGCATGAAAGTGAGTTATTTAAAAAGGGCGAGATTCTTTTCGGTTTAACTCAAAACTTTGATGATATAAAAAATCTAAAAGAAGTGATTCTTGTAGAAGGTTATATGGATGTTGTTTCCATGTACCAAAATGACATTAGGATTTGTGTTGCACCTCTCGGGACTACGTTATCAGAAAAACAAATATTAAAATTATGGACTCTTTCAGATATTCCTTATATTTGTTTTGATGGAGATTCTGCTGGTAGATCATCAACAAAAAATGTTGCTATAAAAATTTTAGAACATTTAGTACCAGGCAAGTCGTTTAAATTTATTAGATTGCCAAATAATGATGATCCTGACACTTTTTTAAAGCAAAATAGTAAAAACCAATTTGAGATATTAAGAAATGATGCAGAAGATTTATCAAACTTTATTTGGTCAATTATTTTAGATTCAGTAAAAGAATTAAGCCCAGAGTTTATTGTAAAAATCGATGAAACTATTAAGCATTATTCTAATAAAATTAGAAATAAATCAATTTCAACTGAATATTATAAATTTTTAAAGAATAAAAAAGATAAGTTTATTTGGAAAAAAAATCTTGTGAAACAGAATAATTACAAACAATTCGACAAACAAAAGGTTGAAGACAACGTAAATGAAAAGTTATTAATTATTTTTGCATTATTTGAAAAAGATATTTTTGAATCTTTGTTAGAGGATATTTCTAAGATAAAATTTCAGAATCAAAAACTTGAGGTTATGAAGAATGAATTAGTCGAAATATTTGGTATGGACTGTAAAAAAAAGAATGTCCTTATGAAAGGTTTTGAAATAAAGAATGAAATTTCAATTAGTCAGTTAAATTATATTAGAGATACTCATTTAAAAAAAATAGACCAGAATGGAAAAGTAGAGTTTTTGAAGCAAATTTTGAATAATTTAAAATTACCAGAACTTATTCTTGAGAAAGATAGACTTAAAGAAAAAATAGTCACTGAAAAAAATTCTAAGGAGCAGGAAAAATTAATGAAAAAGCATAATGAAATCATTAATGAAATCAAAAGTATTAGAAATAAAGAACTTGAATAGTGTTCATTAACTGTTCATTTAAAGAATGTAAAAAAATAATTAAATTATGGCAGATAAAAAAGAAAAAATAAAAAAAGAATTAATTGAAGAACCACTGATAGACAAATCTGGAGAATCTTTAAAGAAGTTAATTACAAGAGGTAAAAAACAAGGATTCTTAAAAAGAAGTGAATGTGAAAAAGTTCTTGAAGACGAAAAGTTTGAGGACAAAGATGAGTTTTATTCTAAGATTGAGAACTTAAATATACAAATTTATGATAACGATGAGAATACTCCTGAAGAGGAAGAGTCTGAAAAGGTTCAATTTAATGAAAAGGAGAGTGATGCTGGTAGAGCAGATGACCCAGTTAGAATGTATCTAAAAGAGATGGGGAATGTTGAACTTCTATCCAGATTAGGGGAAATAGAAATAGCAAAAAGAATTGAAAGTGGAAAGAAAAAAACTGCTGAAGCATTCTCAAAGAGCTTTATCTCAATGCAATCAATCTTTAGTTTTTTTGAAGAGTATAAAAACGAAGAAAGACAATTGAGAGATTTTGTTGATTTGGATTCAACCTTTAGATCTATTAATGGGGAGCTAGATGATTTTGATCCTATTCCAATAAATGAAGATAATATCTTCGATGATGATCAAAAAGATGATGAAGAAGAAAAAAACACAAACGAGGAATCTGATTATGATAACGATACAATAGATGATTCAAATGATGTATCTGATTTGTCAATTCTTGAAAAGGAAGAAAATCTAAAACCAGTGATTACAGAGAACCTTGAAAAGTTTTCAAAAATTTTTAAAAAATATAAAAAAATACGTAATGAATTTATTGAATTAAAGTTTTCTAATAAAAAAGTTGATCTAAAATTAGTAAATAAACTTAAGTCTAATGAAGATTTAATTTCTGAATTAATTTCAAATTTATTCATAAATCAAGCGAAAATTGATGAAGTGGTTCAAAATCACAAAAAACTAAATTTTCAAATTTTATCATTCCACAGAAAATTGTTTGATGTGGCAAAAAAGTACAGAATAAAAGAAATTGATTTTAAAAATGAATTTGCAAAGAATGGTACTAATAAAAATTGGTTAAAAAACTTAAAGAAAAAAACAGACAAAAAATGGAGTTCATTTGCAAATAATGATGATATATCAAAAACCTTTAACTTAATTAAAGATCTTGTTTGTAATACCCTGATGACGACTGATGAGATTATAGAAATTTCAGCATTAATTAATGAAGGAGTCATAGAATCAAGTAAAGCAAAAAAGGAGATGATTGAAGCCAATTTAAGGCTAGTAATATCTATTGCAAAAAAATATACAAATAGAGGTTTACAATTTTTAGATTTGATACAAGAGGGAAATATAGGACTTATGAAAGCTGTAGACAAATTTGAGTATAAAAGGGGATACAAGTTTTCAACTTATGCAACCTGGTGGATCCGACAAGCAATAACAAGGTCAATTGCTGATCAGGCTAGAACAATCAGAATACCTGTACATATGATAGAAACTATTAGTAAATTAGTCAGAGTTTCAAGACAAATATTAAATGAAAATGGTCTTGAGCCTCAACCTGAAGAGTTAGCCTCTAGACTTGGTATGCCAGTGGAGAAAGTAAGAAAAGTGCTTAAGATTGCAAAAGAACCAATTAGCCTTGAAACTCCTGTGGGTGATGAAGATGATAGCCACTTGGGAGATTTTATAGAAGATAAAGCTATAAAATTACCTTTAGATGCAGCTATACAAAATAATCTTCGAGAGGCAACTACAAGTGTTTTATCGACATTAACGCCACGTGAGGAGAGGGTTCTTAGAATGAGGTTTGGTATTGGTATGAATACAGATCATACATTGGAAGAAGTTGGACAGCAATTTTCCGTCACCAGGGAGCGTATTAGACAAATTGAAGCTAAGGGTCTGAGAAAATTGAAACATCCAAGCCGTTCTAGAAAACTAAGAAGCTTCTTAGATAATTAATTTTTAAATAATCATAAAAAAATTAACTGATTTAGTTGACGACAAAATTACAGCAAGTTAATTTAAGAAATGATAAAGGCCCGTAGTTCAGTTGGTTAGAACGCACCGCTCATAACGGTGTTGTCGGGGGTTCAAGTCCCTCCGGGCCTACCATAGTATCTAAAAGTTTAAAATTATTGATTAAATTCAAAAAATCACTAATCTAGCTTATTATCAAAACTAACTAAATTGAAATAAGGAGTTTGTATGAATATAATCGTTTATTGGGCATTTTTTTCTGGTGCAATTGCAGCATTTTCACTGACATTAGGTTCATTAGTTGGATTGATATTTAGAATTCCATCCTACATTGTAGGTATTTTGGCAGCATTTGGTGCAGGAGCACTCCTTTCTGCACTTGCTATTGAATTAGTAGCTCCTACAGTAGAGCATCTAGTTGTTGCTGAAACACCAGATGAAATTTTGCATAGTAGACACAGTTTTTTTGTATTGATTGGTGGATGTATTCTTGGTGGTCTTTTATTTGTTCTGTTAGATCAATTGATTGGACAAGGAGGAGGATATTTAAGAAAAACAGCATATATAATTTCTAAATCTGCCATTGAAAAGAAAAAATTTTTTAGAGAGACTCTTGATGATATTTCAAATATTCCAATGTTTTCTTCTGTAAGCCCGGAGGATATTCAGGCTATACTCGTAAGGTTGAAACCAAGGTTATATCACAAGGATGAAAAAGTCTTTTCTCGTGGTGATACTGCTCAAGCAATGTATATAATTCATTATGGAAAATTAGCTGTTGATAGCCCTGATCATAGAGATATAGAGCTCAGCAAAGGTTCAATTGTAGGTGAAATGGCTCTGTTAAATAGTACAAAAAGACCATCAGATGTTAGAGCTGTCGAAGAAACTGAGTTGTTAGTTCTTAGTGCCGATGACTTTCATGAGTTAAGAAAAATGATTCCAGAGTTTGATGAAGCTGTAAAAAAATTAGCGACTTCAAGACATAAAGAAAATATTTCCTTTCTTGAACAAGATAGTCTTGAAAGAAAAAGTTGGACTAATCAAGCTATGCGTGCAATTAATTTAGGAACAGGCCAACAACTACCTACCAGAACAGACCTCCAAAAAGATTTTGATTCTCACAGCCATGCGGCTATGGCAATCTGGTTAGGAATAGCTTTAGATGCAATACCTGAGAGCATTGTAATAGGAATTGCAATCTTTGGAACAGCAGCTATTCAAGCAGCTAATGGTGTTGAACCAACTTTTTTTAGTGTTCTACCTTATACATTCATTGCAGGATTATTTTTATCAAACTTCCCTGAAGCTCTGTCTAGTTCTGCACAAATGAAAAAACAAGGAATGAGTTTTGTTAAAGTATTGTCTCTTTGGTCAAGCCTTGTAATTTTGACAGCTGTTGGTGCTGGCTTAGGGGCATTTCTTGGTGATTCTATTGGACATGGTAGTCTCGTATTTATTGAAGGAATTGCAGCTGGTGCTATGTTGACTATGATATGCGCTGCAATGCTTCCTGAGGCTTCACATCTCTCCGATAACAACTTAGTTGGGTTATCAACATTAGCAGGATTTTTGTGTTCTATAATGTTTAAATTATTAGAATAAATTTTTCTAAATGATTTTAAATATTTTGCTTATGTTTTAAGAGTTATATTTAGATAAAAATAACTATATTCCTTAGCTCTTAATATAATTATTAGCCTGAATTCTTCTTATTTAATGCTTCTATCAATCCATTAACTCCATTAGGATTGTTTTTTATTACTGAAAGAAATTCTGCTCTTTGTGTGATCAACATACTTATTCCATCAATATTAACATCCAATATTTTAAATTCTTTATTTTTATTAAGATACATTTTCCAAATCATTTTCAAGGTTGGTCCCTCTTTATTAAGGATGTCCATCTTAACATTATAATAATTATTTTCGATAAGAGAATCTGTTGCTTTAAACGTACCCTCCCAACCTTTAAATTTGGGGGCATATGTATCAACTATATATTTGTTAAATGATTCAACAAATTTTATTTGAGCTCTTTTATCAATAGTTTTCCAATATCTACCTAGAACAAATCTTGAAATGTAATAATTGTCAAAAGACGATAGATATAATTTTTTAAAGTTTGCATGTCTTTCTTCGTCTGATATTGCAGTGTTGGAAACTTTTTCAACAACTTCTTTACCAAGTTTTTCAACAAAAATTTTACTATTATAAATTGTATCTGCGGAGGTTGATGATGCTATCAAAGTAATAAAGATTAAAAAAGAGAATCTTTTAAGCATACAACATTATTATTTAATTTATTAAATTCACTCTTGATTTACTGAAACCAGGATAATTTGAGGACGGCATAATACCATTGTAAATTCTGGGAACATAATTACCATTAAAATTAGTTGACCCTGGGTAGTTTGATGATGGCAACATACTGGATGAAACTTTTACAGTCTTTTCAATTGTATTTTCTTCTTGATTTGTTAACTTTACCTCTTTGACATTTTCAACATCTTCTGAAAGTTTGACAATCTGCTTTTTAAATTCATTATTATATTTCTCTACTGGTAAGTTGTTCAAAGATGTATTATTTTCCTCAAGTTGACCTGTAATTTCCTTCTTTCTTTTTTGTCTATATAAACTTCTCATTGTTGCATAAAAATCCAATGAGCTTGCTTTCATTTCATCAACATAATCTAAATACTTTTCACGTTGAGTGACACCTCTCACAACAGGTCCTGAGAGTCTAGCTTCAATACCAATATTATTCATTCTGTATCCAAAAGAAAGAGGATTGAAGACGGCGTCGATGCCCAATCCGATGCTATCTCTAATACTTGATGGGCCAAAAATGGGTAACATTACATATGGTCCATCTGGAACACCCCATGTAGCAAGTGTTTGACCAAAATCTTCTTCAACATCTGGAATGCTTCCAAATTCTTCGCTGCCAGCCATATCAAACATTCCACCGAGTCCGAATGTCATGTTGATTAAAAATCTTGCTAAAATGTTTCCTATACTTTCTCGATTTAGCTGAAGAACAGCATTAGCAAGACTTATAGGCGCTTTGGCTGTTGAAGCCAAATTGGAAAGAGGTTTTCTGGGTATGTCAGGTAATTTTCTCCATCCTTTAGCTATTGGTTGAAAAAAATTGTCATCAAGAGTGTTGTTAAAATCAAAAATGTTCCTGTTCACCTTTTCAAATGGATCATTTTCATCGATCGCAAGTGCCTTATTTGGTGTATTTAGCGAAAATATTATAGAAAAAATCGCGAAAATCAGGTATTTATTGTAAATATTAATCATTAGCATTAACTTTTAATAAAAATATTCTATTAATTTAACACATAATATAATAAAAAAATAAACAACACAAATTTAAATTTATTGTTTCTAATAATTTTTTTTGACAATTGACTAAAAAAACTCAAAATGACAGATAATATAAACGTTTCCTTTGAATTTTTTCCACCCAAAAATAATGCAGCTATTGAATCCCTGTGGCAAAATGTAAAAAGGTTAGAGCCTTTAGAGCCAAAATTTATTTCAGTGACTTACGGAGCAGGTGGTTCAACCAGAGACCATACTCACGAATTAGTTAAGGAGTTTAAAAAAAAAACTAAATTGGAACCAGCAGCTCATTTAACCTGTATAAATTCATCAAGAGTTGAAATAGAAAAAATTGCTGAGGATTATTGGAACTCAGGAATAAGACACATAGTTGCTTTAAGGGGAGATAAATCTAATATTGATAATTCAAATAATAGTGATTTCAAATATGCTACAGATTTAATAGAATTCTTAAAAAAAAAATTTAATTTTCAAATTACAGTGTCTGCTTATCCAGAAATGCACCCTGATTCAAAATCTATAGAGCAAGAATACGAAGTGCTAAAAAAAAAAATTGATCTTGGCGCAACAAAAGCAATAACTCAATTTTTTTTTGATGTAAGATTTTATTTTGATTTTATTGATGGTGCATTAAAAAGGGGGATCAATATACCGATTATTCCAGGAATTCTTCCTGTCACAAATTGTAAGAGAACCATTGAATTTGCAAAAAAGATGAACTGTAAAATGCCAGAAAATTTGATAAAAATGTTTAAAGGTTTGGATTCAGACCATGAAACAAGAAAACTTGTGGCAACTACATTAGTTTATGATCAATGTAAAAAATTGATTAATGGAGGAGTTAGAGATTTTCATTTTTATACATTAAATAGGGCTGACCTTTCTTTTGCGATATGCCACATATTGGGTAAGAGGTCTTTAGATAATAGTGGAGAATAAATCAAATATAATTAATGTACTAAAGGATGATATTCTTGTTTTAGATGGTGCAATGGGAACTATGATTCAGAGAGAAAAACTAAATGAATCTGATTTTAGAGGACAAATTTTTAAAAAAAAAAAAAAAAATTTAAAGGGCAATAATGATTTATTAAATTTAAGTAAAGAAAAATTAATTTACGAAATTCATATGCAATATTTAGAAAATGGGGCAGATATTATAGAAACTAATACATTTAATTCAACATACATATCCCAATTAGATTATGGTTGCGAAGATTATTCCTACGATTTAAATTTACGAGGAGGTGAAATAGCTAGAAAAGCAGTTGACGATTTTAAAAAAAAATCAAAAAGTTTAAATAAATTTGTGGCCGGTGTTCTTGGACCAACCAATAGAACTTGCTCTATGTCACCAGATGTAAACAACCCAAGTTTTAGAAATATAACTTTCGATGAATTGAGAGATGATTATAAAGTTTCTATTCAAGGTTTGATTGACGGAAAAGTAGATATGATATTAATCGAAACAGTTTTTGACACACTTAATGCAAAGGCAGCGTTGGTAGCAATAAAAGATATTGAAAATAAAAATAAAATAAAAATACCACTTATGATTTCTGCAACTATTACTGATTTATCTGGTAGAACATTATCCGGTCAAACTCTCGAAGGTTTTTATAATTCAATATCTCACTCTAACCCGATAAGTGTAGGCCTGAATTGCGCACTGGGACCTAAAGAATTAGAACCACATCTTAAAGAATTAAATAGAATTTCAGAATTTTTTGTTAGTATTCACCCTAATGCTGGTTTACCAAATGCATTTGGGGAATATGACGAGACGCCAGAGTCAATGGGAAAGTTTATTAAAAATTGGGGTGAGAATAGTTATATAAATATAGTCGGTGGTTGTTGTGGAACAACTCCCGAACATATAAAGTATATGAAAAAAGTAGTTGAAAACTTAAAACCACGTGAGAGGATTAGTGTTGAAAAAATTTTGAGACTATCTGGTTTAGAACCATTTGATTATAGATGATAAAAAAAAACATAAATTTTATTAATATTGGAGAAAGAACTAACGTTACAGGTTCAGCAAAATTCAAGAATCTCATACTTTCAAATAATTTTGAAGAGGCGGTTGCAGTTGCCAGAAATCAAATTGAAAATGGTGCTCAAATAATTGATATTAACATGGATGAGGGCCTCTTAGATTCAGAAAAGGCAATGGAAAAATTTCTTAATTTGATTTCCGTTGAACCTGATATAGCCAAAGTTCCATTTATGATTGATTCATCAAAGTGGTCAGTGATTGAGAGAGGTTTAAAATGTGTTCAAGGAAAGGCTATTGTTAATTCGATAAGTTTAAAAGAGGGTGAAAAAATATTTATTGAACAAGCTTCGAAAATTAAAAGTTATGGAGCTGCTTGTGTAGTCATGGCATTTGACGAAGATGGTCAAGCTGATAGTACAAAAAGAAAGTTTGAAATTTGCTCTCGAGCCTATGAGATAATGACCAAAAAAGTTGATTTTCAACCCCAAGATATTATCTTTGACCCAAATATTTTTGCAGTAGCGACTGGAATAAGTGAACATAATAATTATGCCAATGATTTTTTTGAAGCTACTAAACTAATAAAAGAGCGCTTACCATTTTCAAAGGTTTCTGGAGGTGTTTCGAATGTTTCATTTAGTTTCCGAGGTAACAATAAAGTGAGAGAAGCTATGCATTCTTGTTTTCTCTATCATGCCATCAAAGCTGGGTTAGATATGGCTATCGTTAATGCAGGTCAAATAACCATCTATGAGCAAATTCCAGATGATTTAAAAAAATCTATTGAGAACGTTCTTTTTAATAAAAATGAAAATTCTACAGATAATCTAATAGAAATATCAAAAAAGTATTCTAATTCAGGGACAGTTAAAAAAAAATCAGAGAAAGAATGGCGAAAAAACAATGCTGAGGAAAGAGTTAAATATGCATTAATTAATGGATTAAACGAATTCATAGTCAGTGATACAGAAGAATTAAGGGTAAAATTTGAAAAACCCTTAGAAATCATTGAAGGACCTCTTATGGACGGTATGAACATTGTTGGTGATTTGTTTGGGGCAGGCCAAATGTTCCTCCCGCAAGTTGTAAAATCTGCAAGAGTTATGAAGCAATCTGTTGGATATTTACTTCCATATATGGAGAATGAAAAAAAAAATCAATCAACATCTAAAGGAAAAATACTTTTAGCTACAGTTAAAGGTGATGTTCATGATATTGGAAAAAATATTGTTGGAGTTGTATTGCAATGTAATAATTTTGATATTATTGACCTTGGTGTGATGGTTTCGTGTCAAAAAATTATTGATACAGCGATATCTGAAAATGTTGATGTTATAGGACTTTCTGGATTAATAACTCCAAGCTTAGATGAAATGTGTTATGTAGCTAGTGAATTGTCAAAAAATAAAATAACAAAGCCTTTGCTGATTGGTGGTGCTACAACAAGTAAAATTCATACAGCAATTAAAATTGCCCCACTTTATGAAAATGGAGTTTGTCATGTAACCGATGCATCAAAGGCAGTTACAGTAGTGAGCAAATTAATATCTCAAAATAAATGCAGACCATTTATTGAATCTTTATCAAGAGAGTATTCAACTATACAAAAAAATTATTTTAAAAATGATGATGATAAAAATGTGAATAGCATTATTAATTGTAGAAAAAATAAATTTAAATTTGACTGGGAAAACTATAACCCAAAAAAACCAACTTTTTCAGGAATCAAGATATTTGATAATTTGTCTATAGATGAAATTGAAAAATTTATAGATTGGAAACCATTCTTTCAAGCATGGGAGTTACATGGAAGATTTCCAGATATTCTTAATGATGAGAAAGTAGGAAAGGCAGCAACTGATTTATGGGAAGATGCAAAAAAAATGCTTGTTAAAATGAAAAAAGAAAAAATAGTAAAACCAGGTGCAGTTATAGGATTTTGGCCAGCTAATTCAGAAGGTGATGATATTTTGATATTTAATGACGAAAAAAGGAAAAAGGTCAATTCAAAACTATTTTTTTTAAGACAACAATTAACAAGAAAAAACTCCAAAAGACCTAACTTATGTCTATCTGATTTTGTTGGACCTAATGAACTCAAAGTTAAAGATTATATTGGTGGTTTTTTAGTTACAGCCGGTAATGGAATTGAATTGTTATCTAAAAAATATGAAAAAAAAAAAGATGACTATAGTTCTATTATGGTTAAATCGTTAGGAGATAGAATAGCCGAAGCTTTGGCAGAAATGATACATATGTTTGTAAGAAAAAATTATTGGGGTTACTCTAAAAAAGAAAATTTAAAAAATGAAGATCTTATAAAAGAATGCTATGATGGAATTAGACCTGCACCTGGTTATCCTGCGTGTCCAGATCATACAGAGAAAAAGACACTCTTTAAACTTTTAAATGTTGATAAAAACTTAAAAATTAATCTTACAGAATCATTTGCAATGAGTCCTTCAAGTTCAGTTTCTGGATTTTATTTCTCTCATCCATCATCATCTTATTTTGGAATCGGAAAAATTAACAAAGATCAAGTAAATGATTATGCAAAAAGAAAAGGAATTCCTATTGAAGAGGTTGAAAAATGGTTAGGTCCAAACCTTGGATATTCTCCAAAAAAGGCGGCATGACTCAGTCTGAAAATAAAGAAAAGATTACACTTCCTGAGCCAGAATTTATTTCAAGTTTAAACACTCAGCAAAAAGACGCAGTTTTAAATATAGATGGTCCTCTTTTAGTTCTTTCAGGAGCTGGAACTGGCAAAACCAAGGTATTAACAACTAGATTAGCTAATATAATTTATTCCAGAAGAGCTAAGATTAGTGAAATACTCTGTGTTACATTTACTAATAAAGCAGCATTTGAAATGAAAAGAAGGGTCGAACAAATAATTAAAAGACCAGTTGAGGGGATGTTCATAGGAACTTTTCATTCAATAGGAGCTAGATTTTTTAAGAAAACACTCAAACTTTTTAGATATAAAGAATAATTTTACAATTCTTGATACTGATGATTCATTAAGGCTTATAAAACAAGTTGTTTCGGCATTGGAACTTGACCCAAAAGTTTTTATTCCAAAATCTTTCTTATACATGATTGATCAAATGAAAAATTTTGGTTTATCATACAATGAAGTATCAAACCATGAATTTGAACATAAAACTAGAGGAAAATTGAGTGAAATTTATAAATTTTACCAAAAAAGATTAAAAGACTACAATTCTGTAGATTTCGGCGATTTAATATTATTACCATTACAAATTCTAAAGCAAAACGAAGAACTTTTAGAAAATTATCAACAAAAGTTTAAATATATTCTTGTGGATGAGTATCAAGACACAAACGCATCTCAATACATGCTTTTGAGGTTATTATCAGGGGAAAAAAAAAATATTTGTTGTGTAGGAGATGAAGACCAATCTATTTACGGCTGGAGAGGAGCACAATTAAAAAATATTTTAAATTTTGAGAATGATTTTCTAGGTTCAAAAATTATTAGACTTGAGCAAAATTACAGGTCCACTGGGAATATATTAGAAACAGCATCAAGTATAATCTCAGAGAATAAAGAGAGAATTGGAAAAAGTTTGTGGACATCGGATCCAAATGGAGAACTGGTTGAAATAATCAATTTAGAAAATGACGAAATGGAAGCAGTATATGTTACTGAGAAAATTAATCAGTTAAAAAAAGAAGGTCATAGATTATCTCAGATAGCTATCCTAACCAGGGCAAGCTTTCAATTCAAAGATTTAGAGGATAGGTTTATTAAAGAAAATATTAAATATAAAGTTGTAGGTGGTTTAAGGTTTTATGAAAGAGCAGAAATTAAAGATGCCATTGCTTATTTTAGACTTTTATTAAATAAAAAAGATAATTTATCATTTGAGCGAATCGTAAACCTTCCAAAAAGAGGGGTTGGTGTTGCATTTTTGAAAAAATTACATGAATTTTCTCATCAAAAAGTTTGTTCTCTTTTTGAATCACTAGATTCCTTTTTAGATATTAATAAACTAAATCAATCAATTGAAAAAAATATGATTAACTTTTTGGCAATATATAAAAAACATACTGAAATGTTAAAAAAAAACAGTCATTTTGAAGTAGCTGGCTCACTATTAGACGATATGGGATATATAGAAATGTTACAAAAAGAAAAAACAATTGAATCTGAGGGTAGATTAGAAAACCTGAAGAAATTAATTATTGATATAAAAAGTAGAAGTTCATTGGATATCTTCTTAGAAGAAGTTAGCTTGCTTAGCGAAAATACAAATGATATTAAAAGTGATGAAAAGGTATCATTAATGACTCTTCATAGTGCAAAGGGTTTAGAATTTGATCAAGTTTTCTTAACGGGATGGGAGGAAGGCATATTTCCAAATCAAAGAAATTTAGATGAGCATGGGAACAAAGGTTTAGAAGAAGAGAGAAGGCTCGCTTATGTGGGAATTACTAGAGCCAGAAAAAATTTAAGAATATCATTTGTAAATTTCAGAAAACAGTACAACTATAGTGTATATAGATCTATACCTTCAAGGTTTATTTCTGAACTTCCTAAAAAGACTTGTAAGCTTTTGACAAATATACAAAAAATAGAAAAAAAAAAAAAAAAATTAAATCATCTTGCAAATAATAGATTTTCAATAGGTGAAAATATTTTTCACAATGATTATGGAGTTGGCAAGATACTTGGAATAAATGGAAAAAAATTGCAAATAAAATTTAATAATTACCCTGAAATGATCAGTATTTTTTCAGATTATGTTAAAAAAAAATAGCATTGTACAAAATTAGTTTAAACTTGAGTAAAGATAAATTCAAAGATGAATTTAAAAGCTATTTCCCTAATTTTTCATTTTATGAACGCTCAAATTATTGGGAAGTGGATATCTATACCAATAATATTTTAGTAGACCTTAAAATTATTAAAAAAATATTTAGATATAGAATTGAAAAAATAAATTTAATAAAAAAAAAAAAATGGGTTGATAACAATAGTTTTGACCCAGTGAAAACAAATAAATTTATCATAAGACAGTATAATAAGAGCAACTCTAGATTCTCATTAAGTATTCCAGCAAGCACTGCTTTTGGTACAGGAAATCATGCTTCAACTTATCTAACAATTTTGAACATTGAAGAAATCTTAAAAAAAACAAACAAAAATATCTCAGCTCTTGATATTGGTACTGGCACAGGAATATTATCATTTATATTATATAGATTGATTAAAAAAAAAATTACTGCTAGTGACTTAGACATTAATTCTGAAGAATGTTTTAAAAATAACTTAAGGATAAATAATATTAAAAATATAAAATTTATAAGATGTAATGGATTTAATTCAAAACATTTAAATGGAAAAAAATATAATTTTATAGTTTCTAATATATTATTAATACCACTTAAAAAACTAGCCATTAAATTTAAAAAACATTTAAAGGTAAATGGTATACTAATAATTTCTGGAATTTTAAGAAATCAGAAAAATGATATTGTAAATCATTTTGCTAAATTTAATTTAAAATTACTTAAAAGCACTTATATTGATGATTGGGAATCAATTATTTTTATAAAAAAATGAATAATTTAAAACTATTAAAAAAAAAAAATTAAAGAAAAAAAAAATTGATTATTATTTTTTATCAACAACTGACGAATTTCTTAACGAATATGTTCCTGAATATAATATGAGACTGAAATGGTTAACCAATTTTTCTGGTTCAAATGGAGCGGTATTGATTTCCGAAAAGGAAAGTTTTTTTTTTCACTGATGGAAGGTATTTGAATCAGGCAAAAAAAAGAACTCACGAAAGATTATGATATTCATGATCAAAGTATTGTATCAATAATTAATTTTATTGGTAAAAAAATTAAAAAAAAAAAAAAATTTTGATCGATACCAAACTATTTTCTACGAAACTTTTAAATCCGATAAAAAAAAAAATGTGAAATTTCAAATAATAAAATTATTCATGACGATGAAAATATAATTGATTCACTTTGGATTGATAGACCTGAAGAAATGCTTAAAAAATTTTTTGTTTTAAAAAAAAAATATTCAGGAGATTCCCATACAAAAAAAATTTCTCAAATTAAACCATTAGATAATTCAATTATTATATTATCTTCACCCGAATCAATTTGTTGGCTACTAAACATAAGAGGATATGATTTACCAAATACACCTGTAGTTTTTTGTAGAATGATTATCACTAAAAATAAAAATATTATTTATGTAAATAAAAAAAAAAATCCCTCCTATATTTTTTATTAATTATCCTGAAATTGTGATACGAGATATTTGTAATTTCAACAATGATATTAAGAATATTAAAAATAAAACTATTCAAATAGATGACCAAATTTCATATTTCTATTATGATATACTGAATAAGAAAAATAATGTTACTATAAAAATTGATCCTTGTAATAATTTAAAGAGTATAAAAAATAATATTGAAATTAAGTGCTCAAAAAGTGCTCACCTAAATGATGGTATAGCTTTGGTAAAGTTTTTTTACTGGCTGGAAAAAAATATAGATAAAAAAGTTACCGAATTCAGTGCGTCAAAAAAACTCTATGAATATAGAAGACAAAACAAAGATTTTTTTTCTGAGAGTTTTCCAACAATTTCAGCCACTGGGCCCAATGGATCAATAATTCATTACAAGCCTAAGGTTAAAAGTTCCACTTTAGAAAAGGACCAGCTTTATCTTTGTGATTCCGGTGGACAATATTTTGGTGGAACTACAGATATTACAAGAACAATACATATAGGAAAAAAAAAACCAGCAAAAAATTACAAAAAATTATATACAAAAGTTTTGATGGGACATATTGATATCTCAATATTAAAGTTTCCATTGGGTACTACTGGTAGTCAAATTGATACTATTGCACGTGCGAATCTTTGGAGTGATGGTTTGGATTATAATCATGGTACTGGTCATGGAGTTGGAAGTTTTCTTGGGGTTCATGAGGGACCTCAGTCAATTTCTAAAAAACTCAATAATGTTATTTTAAAGCCTGGTATGATTTTGTCTAATTAACCTGGTTA
>JBJKUQ010000007.1:0-52605 GCA_045563015.1 Alphaproteobacteria bacterium
GATGAAGGTTTAGATATTGTAATAGAAAACGTTGATTTTGCCGATGTAACAACAAATGTAGCTACTACAAAATTTACTGCAACAGCATTTGATCACAAACAATCTGTAGCAGGGTCAGCTATTGCTATTCATGATTCATCATATACAACCTCTGTTTCTGATAGTTTCAGAGCTAGTGGAATTGTTACATTTCACTCGTCACAGTCATTTTCGATTGTACCAGAAACTGCCAATGGTGGTACTTTTGAATCGTCAGCTGTTGCTTCAACTTTAAATAAAATTTCAGCAATTAATGTAACAACAATGGCAGGAGCTGTTGATGCCTTGAAAGTTGTTGATAGAGCTCTTGATAGAGTTCATATGGAAAGAGCAAAGTTTGGTGCGCTAATGAGTAGAATGAACGTAGTAATCGATAATTTAACTACAATTTCACAAAGTCAAAGAGCGTCTAAATCAAGAATACTTGATGCTGATTTTGCTGCAGAATCGTCTAGATTAGCTAAGTCTCAAATTCTTCAACAATCAGCTATGAATATGATTGCTCAAGCATCCAGAACAATGCAAAATGTACTGGTATTATTCCAGTAAATAGTAAATGAAGTTCTATTCTAGTCGTTTACTATTTTTAAGGAGTTTAAATGGCTAAAACTGAAATATTATCAAATCTTGGAGTTGGTTCAGGCATCAATACAACTGAATTAATTAAAGCTCTAGTTGATGCAGATACAGCTTCACAAAAAGAGAACCTGGATAAGATGGAAGAAGCATCCAAAGACAAAATCTCAACATTTTCAATCCTAAAAAGTAACCTTAAAGATTTCAAAGACATTGTTTTAGATATTCAATCCCAACAAGAGTTTGGGTATGTAGGCAAAACCTCTGATGCTACTATTGCATCATTAACAGCAAGTGGCTCAGAAGCTGCCTCAACAATAGATTCAAGTTTAACAGTTACCACGCTTGCAACAAGTCATAGCTTAACTGGCCCCACATATTCGTCAACCACTGCAACAGTTGGTCAAAGAAATTTGACAATTGATTTTGGAACTTGGTCTGCAGACCCAACAGCCGGTGGAGCTCAAAATTTTACTTCAAATGGTCAAGATCAAATTGCAGTTTCAACAAGCGGAACAACCACTCTTACCGAATTAAGAGACATTATAAATAATGCAGCAACAGACTCAGACAATGATGGACAAAAAGATGTTTTAGCTTCGATAATCTATGATGGTTCAAATTACATGTTAATGCTTAAAAGTGAATCTGGTGCTAGCAATGAATTAAAGATATCAGATTCTCATGCATCACCTTCATATGCTTATGATACAACAGATGGTACACAATTAACTCAAAGAGTTGCAGGAGTTAATGCAGCTTTTACAGTTGATGGAATATCTATGACAAGAACCTCAAACTCAATTGATGATTTATTTTCTGGATTTACGTTAGACCTAAAAAAAACATCTGGAACAGCTGTTAGAATTTCAAGTCAAGTAGATTTAGATGGTGTTAATTCTCTGATGAGTGGTTACGTTGCTACCTACAATGAGGTGATGACTAATTTACGCGCAATGGGAATGAATGATGCAGTTGATGATGAAAATGATGGTGTTTTAATAGGAGATAGTACTTTACGAGAAATAATGGGTGAATTAAGAGAAATGTCATCAACAGCTTTAGGCGGTTATCCTGGTGGGCCTTTTTATCTATCAAATCTTGGTGTCAAAACAGAAAGAGATGGATCTTTATCGTTTGATCAAAAAAAGCTTGAAACAATGTTTAAAGCTAAACCAGATTCTGTGAGAGCATTCTTTACAAATAATTATTCCACTAGTAATACTAATATAACAATCACAGCTTTTGATTTTGTAAATACCCAACCAGGTACTTACGCCTTTTCTACTGATGGATCAACGCATACAATTGGTGGAGTGTCAGCTACAAAAAGCGGGGATATTTATAGTGTTTCATCTGGAAACCCCAGTGGACTTAAAATAGAGGTTGCTAATGGTAGTGGAGTTACTTCGGGTAATATTTATTTTGGAAAAAGTTTCCTTGATAGATTAACAACAAAATTGGATACATACTTAAAATTCAATAGTATTATTGATACCAGAGTTAGTAATTTAAACGATACAATTAAAACTGTAGCCGAAAAAAGAATAGCCCTGGAAGGCAGAATTCAAAAACTAACTGAAAGATATGCAAGACAATATTCTGCTATGGAATCAACAGTAGCACAATTTAAAGAAACTGGGAACATGTTAACTTCAATGCTTGAGAAAAAAGATTAATCACTCAAAATTTCATCTATAATTTCTTTTCTTATCTTTTCTAAAAATAATGTTGGGCTAATTGCTCTATCTCTATCAAAATCTTTCATTGGATCTTCTTTGGTAAAGCTAGAATGTATACCTTTTTCATCTTTGTCTCTCGCGAAATGTTCTAAATATGATGTTTTTGTTTGAAGAAAAGGCACACCAAGAGATGAAGGCCAATGATAATCAAACCCATATAAAGTTTCATACACTGGGTTTTTATTAATAAAGTCAACAATTTTCGAAACCATGTTTCTATCAAAACATTGACTAACTCCAGGACAGGTTTTTCTTACAGATAAAATATCATTCTCATGAATGATATTCTTAGAATTATTATGAAAAGCACTATTATACAAACCTATTGGTAATTTATTTTTTGAATCTTTGGATGACCTATCGTAAATTTCACGTAAAATTTTCAAAAAATCCGGATCATGAATAGTATCATTATCTGTCATATAGAAAAGATCATATTCTTTGTAAATATACTCAAAATCTCTAAAAGATCGTGCTCTGGATCTCTCAATCCCTCCATTCCTTGAAAATCTAAGAACTACATCAGAATAATTTTTTAAAAACTTTTCATCATAACTAGTTGAAGCATCGTCATAGATCGCTATTTTTGAATGACTATCTTTACCCACTATTTTTTTTAGGTTTTCCAAACATAAAGTTGTAATCTTTTTTCTATTGTATGTTGATAAAGCGATAAATACTTTTTTCACTAAACAAATCCTGAATAAGTCGTTTAAAAATATACTAACTTTTTATAGGAGTAATGTAATGGAAAAAAATGAAAATAAAATTTTAACTAAACATCAGAAAAGCGGAATAAAAGTAATTCAGAAGCTTTTAAATGAAATGCACAAAGATATTAAAGAACTTATTGAACTTCAAAATTTAGAAGTTGGTGCAGATAAAATCAAAGATAAGTCAATAAGAATCTCTAAAATTGCGATTGCTTTGCAAAAAAGCCTTGATACAGAAAATGGTGGCGAAGTTGCAGCTAATCTTAATCACTTATATAAACACATCAGATTCGCAGTTGGAAGGGTAATGGATGACAATGATTACTCTTATTTGACAAGTGCAGAAAAAGTTACTGCAGAAATTAATAAAGGTTGGGAAAAAGTATCAACTGCGGCTGCTTAATAACTTTTTTAAAATTTCATTACCCATTTTCAAAGGATTGGTCCAATCATCCCTACTCTTCTGTCTAAGAAGCTTTAAGGAAGGATACCAGTCCTGAGAATCTTTTAGACCCCATCGATAATCCGGAACTAATGGTATAAATAAATACGTCTCTATTCCCATTGTAGCTGCAATATGAACTAATGATGTATCAACAGTAAATACGACATCCATTTTATCTAAAAATGTTGCTGTATCCATAAAGTCTTTTAAATCATCTGAAAGGTTATAAACATTTTCAAATTTTTCTAAATATTTAGCATCTTCCTCTTTATAAATTTTTTGCAACACAAAGAAATCAATATCTTTATTCTCAAAAATTTTACCAAGCGATTCCACCTTAATATTTCTACAAAAATCTCTCATATGTGTTGGTCTTCCACTCCATGCTATTCCAACTTTTATTTTTTTTGAATTAAAAATATTTTTCAGTTTTTCAGGGATTTTTCTTTTATTTTTCTTAAATCTATCACTATCAAATTTTAAAGGACTATTAATTTTTATTTTATTAAATTTTGATAAAATCCAAGGGAGACTCATTAAAAAAGTTCTATAACTAAAATCAGTTTCTGGAATATTATTATCTATAATAACATCATCAAGTTCAGGAAATAATGCAAAGAATTCTTTTAATTCTGGTGAGCATCCGAAAGTAACTTTATAACCAAGTTCACTTAATGGCTTAAGATATCTTGAATACATTACGTCATCACCAAAACCTTGCTCACGTAAAACAAGTATTTTTTTATTGGAATCTTTTTCTAATTCATCTTTTGTTATTTCCTGATATTTCCAACCTCCATATTTTTCCACATATTGTTTTTTATTTCTTTTTTCGTAAGTTTTTAATCCACTCTCATAATCATTTTCTAGAAGATCAAGCAAGCCAAGGTTAAAGTTTCCCCAAAAAGAATCTTTATCAATCTCTAATGCTTTTTTATAATATTTTCTAGCCTCATCAAAATTACCATGTTCAAAATGATACACTCCAACCCCTAGAATTGAAGAGAGGTTTTCAGGGTTTATGGATAAAGATGTTTCAAAGGATTTAAGTGCCATTTCAAAATCTCTAGTTATTAAGTAAGCACTTCCTAGTCCTGCCCATGCAGCATCAACCAAGGGTAATTTTTGAACACATCTTGCAAATAATTCAAGACCCTTCTCTTTTTCACCAGTCTTAAAACACATTAAATTGGCTAACTTAAACATTATTAAATAATGGTCAGGAAACTTCTTGTTAGCTTCATGTAATAAATCATATTCTTTATTTCTGTCTATTTCTTGATATATTTCAGCTAACATCAAATAGGCTTCTACAAAATTTGGATCCCTATCAATGATTCTTTTAAATTTATTAATTACCGGAGTATAATCCGGTTTTTCAGATAACGTTTTTGCTTCTATCAGTTGGCTTAAACCAACGGTATAATTAGCAAAACTACTATCTTTTTTAACTTCTAAGATCGTATTTGCTTTTTTTAGAGCTTTTCCAAGATTATTTGTAGTTTGTGGGTTACTCAAAAAATTTTTCAACTCTTCTTCTAATATTTCAACAGACCTTATTTTCATTGACAATTTCCTTTAGTTTTTATAGTAATCCTTCAATTTTTGTGCCAACTAAACAAAAAATCAAATTTGTCGTTATTGTGACGATTGGAGCCTTATTTTGTCAAACTCATTGGTACCATTTAATAGTGCTATTCCTATTTCAAGCCTTAGAAAAATTACTAGAACTTTACATGATTCTATCTCAAGGGTTGCTACAGGGCTTAGAGTTTTAGGCGGAAATGATGCTGCCTCGCAATCATTAGCAAACACATTAAATGCAAGAGCAAAAAGTTTTCAAGCAGCAGAAAGAAATTCTAATTCTGGTATAGCTTTCTTGCAGTTAGCTGAATCAGCTCTGACAGAGTTAAATAATTTAGCCACAAGATTAAAAGAAGTAGGAATCGCAGATACAAATTCAAATAACACAGCATCAGATACTGCTGCTCTCAACTCAGAGGCAGTCTATGTTAGTGATACAATAGATTCTATTGTGAGTTCATTAACATACAATGGAATTAATGTTTTAGGCACGAGTTCAATAACAAAAGCCATTGGAATTAATGATGCCGGTAATACCCAAACAATCCAATCAACGACTGGTATTGGTGCTACAAATATTAATGATGCAACCAATGCAAATACTTCTATGGACACCTCCTTAGGAGAAATTACGACATCATTAGGGGCAGTTGCTGGTGGTTTAACATCACTACAGTCATACAGAAATGTTGCATCAACTACTGCAGCACATTTAATAGCAGCGGCTTCGAATTTACAAGATACTGATTTTGCTGAGGAAACTGCTAAAATTACCAAGCAATCACTTATCAAGAATTACGCATTAGCAATGGTTGCTACCGCTAATGCCGACGAAATTGAAAAACTCAAGTTACTTGCCTAAACATATTTTTACTATGTCGTTAATATATGTAACTAAATCTTAAGAAAGGTCAGTAGTAAAATGGAAAACTATAACGAAATTTTTGAAAAAGAAAAAAAAATTTTTGAAAAAGAAGTTCTTGTTGATGATACAATCAATAAGTCAAAACTATCAAAATATGAAATAATCGGTAGAATGTTTAATGGTCTTGTTAATGAGATCGAAGAACTTAAACAATTATTATTTACAGACTTATCAGTTACTTTGAAATCTAAAGAAAAGGCAGAAAAAATATCTAAAATTGCTTTTGCTTTACAAACTTGTTTGGACTTAGATAACAAAGATAAAGATGGAAAAAAAATTGCTGAAGATCTCAACTGGTTATACAGATTCATTAGATATATGAGCAAAAGAGTTCAAGATAATGAAGATATGAACTATGTTCAACCAGCTTTTAAAATTGCCACTGAACTAAAAGAAGCTTGGGAAGGAATTCCAGAAGAATCCAAAAAAATTAATTAACTTTAATTTAAAAGTGTTAGCAAAAAAGCTCCTTAAAGCTATAATTTTAAGGGGCTTTTATGTTTTTTTCTATAATAATAACCCTTTTCTTGGGTTCAGTCATTGGCATTGTGACATCCGTAAGTGTTTATGGTTTCATCACATTAGTAAAATTTCTTACTAAAGTATTCAGAGATCCAGAAAAAAATATTGATAGTTTGAATTATATTTTAGAAAATCCTAGTGAATTTTTATTATACATTATTCTTATTCCGTCTTCTGTAGGATTACTTGTTGGTTGGTTAAGAAAATTTTCTCTTGAAAGTCGTTGGCATGGTCCACCTGATGTAATACTTGCAACACATTCAGAAAAAAAACCTCTTCATATAAAGTCAGGCTTTTTAACATCTTTCTCATCAATCTTGTCAATATCGGCAGGGGGCTCTGTCGGACAATATGGTCCTTTAGTTCATTTTGGAGCAACAATTGGTGCAGAAATTAATAATTTGTTCCCTAAAAAAACACAATATGAGATTGTGGTTGGTGCTGGAGTTGCTTCCGCAATATCGTCTGGATTTGGCGCTCCTTTGGCAGGATTAATTTTTGCTAGAGAAGTAATTCTTCGTCATCAATCCATGGCATCTTTTGCTCCCATATTAGTTGCCTCAATTACCTCATATGTTTTTACCAAAAACGTATTTGGAATAGAGCCAATCTTTTTAGGAAGTATTGGAGATATTGAATCCTTATATGATTTTCCTTTTTTTATTATCGCTGGGGTAATCTGCGGTTTAATTTCAATTGTTTACATGAACGGTTTAACACATCCTAAATATTTTCCTAGTATATCAAAAATTAGACCTATTTTTCAGCCCGCTATAGCCGGTCTAATTTGTGGTTTAGTTTCAATTTATTTACCACAAGTAATTGGGCTTGGTACCGAATCTATTCGTAATATGATTCAAGGAACTGTTTCGTTAAATTATGCAATTTGTTTTTTATTTTTTAAATTATTTTTAACCGTTGTATGTCTTAGAATGGGATTAATTGGAGGTGTGTTTGCCCCTGCTCTTTTTCTTGGAGCTAGTGTAGGGGTTATTCTTGGTTTTGTTTTTCAAAATATAAATCCTAATTTAGACTTAAATCTTCTTACAGTTGCTTCTATGTCAGCCTTTGCTAGTTGCGTAATTGGTGGGCCGGTAGCTAATATGATGATAATTTTAGAATTAACCTCAGATTATGAAGCTACTTTGGTTGCAGGAGTAAGTATTGTTTTTGCTTCTTTAGTTTCATATAAAGTTATAGGACAATCGGTTTTTGACAAAGTATTGCTTAATAAAAAAATTGATTTAAAAATTGGAAGAGAAAATATCAAGCTTCAAGAAACTAATGTTTCAGAAATTACCCATAAAGATTTTTGTATTTTATCACACGATACAAAATTAGGTGATGCATTGAAAAAAATGGTTAAGGAGCAAAAAAGTGAGAGTTACCTTGTTGATAATACAAATAAATTATTAAATAAGTTTGAGCTGCATTTTTTATTAAAAAAAAGTAATAAAAAATTAGTATTAAATAAACTTAAAAAAAATAATTTTCTTAAATTAAATGAAAATAGTAGTATTTTCAAATCCATCCAAAAATGTAAAACATTCGTGGGCGAGTCAATTCCTGTTGTAAAAGATAATGGTGAAATTCTCGGTGTGGTTTCAGAAGGAGATTTATTTCAAATATTTTTAAAAGTTAATGATGAAGAACATGCACATGAGAACGAAGACTAAGCAACTTTTAATAAATTTGTTTTAATATCATCGCTAGAATAATAAATTTTAGATATCATTTCGTATCGCGTTGATGCTTCATTATGCATGTAAAGAGGGGTAAAAAGTACTCGTGACTTTAAAAAAGCCTCAGTTAGCACACCAGATGATGGGGCTAAGTTCTTATTATATCTTTTAACTGGATTATAATTAGGGTCATATGAATTCAAATTATTTGTATTAGTTAAAGGAGTAATTCTTCTTGAATTATAGTTAATGGGTGGCATACCAATTGCAGTACCATTATCAAACTCAGCTTTATAATTCTCATTTTGAAAATTAGTAGCTGTATTTAACGGAATAACCATATTAGAAAAATATCATGGTAGGAAACTTTAATAAAGCAAAAAATTTTTATAAAAGGGCTGAAAAGTCATCTCTTAACTCTAATGATCCAATTGCTATAGTTAAAACAATGATCACTGAATTGCAAAAATCAATGGATAAAGTGATTCTATCAACTGGCATTGATAATCAAAGAGACGTCAGAAGTAAAAATTTTAGTAGATCTCTTGTAATTATTTACACTTTACAAACAACTCTAGATTTTGATGCAAGTGAAAAACTAGCAACAAAACTTTTTCAAATTTATGAATATTGTAGACAACAATTAATTAAATGTTTTAAGGATCAAGTCGTTGATGGTGCTAAGAAAGCAATGAATGCTCTTGAAGACATTTTTGAGACAAAGAGGAAAACTTTAAATGCTTAAGATGGAAGAAAGTTCTGTTAATTCAAGATTAGATAAACTTGAAAAAATTTCAAATCAAATTTCATTACTTATCTCTTCAGGTGATTATGATAAAATTAATCATCTTGATAAAATGAGAAAAAAAATAATCACTGATATGAATGAAAAATATTATCAGTTCAATCAGAATAATAAACGTACTGTCCTTAAATTAATTTCAAAAAATGAAGAAATAATTACACAATTTAAAAACAAAGAAGAAGATGCATTATCTGATTTAATTAATAAAAAAAAATGCACTCAGGCTTATTTAGCAACATTTTAAATTATTTATAATTCATCTGGTGTAACAAAATAATTGACTTTGCAATTTTGAATATTAATTTCACTCCACATATCACAATTAAAACTCATATTTAAAAATGATGATGTTGAAAAATTTGAAATAGCTTTCCTTATATAATCATTATTGTGCATTCCAAAAAAAAAATTCTCAATAGATTCTGACAACAACGGCTCATGAGATATTATTAGAATATTTTTTTTTTCTGCTTCTAACATTAAGGTGTCAAATATATTTTTTCTGGAACTATGATATAGCTCTTCTATAAATCTAATTGTTGGATTAATTTGTAAGGATTCAATTAAGATATCTTTAGTTTGTTTTGTTCTTTTTGCGGGCGAACAAAAAATTTCTTCACAAAAAAAATTTTTCTTTTTTAAGAAATTACTAATTCTTAAGGTATTATCTTTTCCTATATCAGAAATTGACCTGTTAAGATCATTTCCGTCGTAATCTACCCAGTTAGCTTTAGCGTGCCTTATTAATGAAAGGTTAATCATAATTATGGTTTAAATAAATTAGTTTAACTATACTGAAATTATGGAAAAAAATAAAATTAAACTAGCAATCTTTGATGTTAATCAAACAATTTTTAATCTTAAAGAAATTGAAAAGAGATTTAAAAAAAATAAAATTGACCCAAATCTAGTTGATAAATGGTTTAATAATATTCTCAAAGAAGGCTTTTCACTATCTAGTACAAATTCTTTTTTTTCATTTAAAGATATTGCAATTAATGAACTTAAAAGAATTGTTAAGAAAGAAAGGAAAAATCTGAAAATAGTTAACTATTTATTTAACGGCTTTAAAAGTCTAAATGTAAATCCTAAAATTAAGGAAAGCTTTAAAAAATTAAACCAAAATAATATTAAAGTTATTACTTTAACTAATGGTCCAAAAGAAAACTGTTTGTCTCTTCTCAAAAAAAATAAACTGTCAGATCACATTTACAAATGCTTTTCAATAGAAGAAATTAAAACCTGGAAACCAGATCCAAAGGTATACTTATACGTGTCAAAGAAGTTAAATATTAACCCAAAAAATATTATAATGATAGCTGCACACGGTTGGGATATTTTTGGTGCTAAAAGCACCGGAATGAAAACCGGTTATATCAGTAACTATGAATATTTTCTGAATAGTTATTATCCAAAGCCAGACTTTTTAGCCCGAGACTCTCTTGCATTGGTAAATAAGATCATTAATTACTCTTCTTCCACTTAATGGAACAGCCTGCACTTGGTATTTGAGTTTTCGGTCCTTTTGAAGTTTTAGATATTTCATGCATTGCATTAAATAAATCATTAGTTTTTGTATTGATCTCTAGATTCTTCATTTCAGAAAATCTTCCTCTATACTGGAGTTTATTTGCAGCGTTATAACCAAAGAAATCTGGAGTACATACAGCCTTAAATTTTTTTGCAATATTTTGACTTTCATCAATTAAATATGGAAAGTTAAAATTATTATTAAATGCAAATTCTTTCATTCTTTCGAAGTTATCTTCAGGATAACTCTCAACATCATTTGGCATTATTCCAACAGAATTAATACCAATTAATTCCAGTTCTGATACTGTTATTACCAATTCTTTTATTATTGCTTTTACATAAGGACAATGATTACATATAAAAAAAACTAAAGTCCCATTTTTCCCAAGTATTGCTCTAAAATTAACAACTTTATTATCAATATTTTTTAAGTTAAATTTTGGCATCTCTTCATCAAAATCACAAATAGGTGTATTTAATAAAACCATATCACTCTCCCATTAAATGAAAAAAAACTTCTCTATTTTTAGCATTTTGTCTATGTTCTAACAAAAAAATTCCCTGCCAACCCCCCAAAACAACAAATTTATTTTTCACACTTATTGTTAAATTAGTTTGAGTTAGTAACGTCTTTAAATGTGCAGGCATATCATCCGGTCCTTCAGTATCATGCAAGTAATCTTTTTCTGGTGCAATTTCGTCTAAAAATTTTTTAATATCCATTAAAACTGTGGAGTCAGCATTTTCTTGTATCATTAGAGAACAACTTGTATGCAAAACAGATAGATTTAAAAGACCATTTACTATATTAGATTCTTTTACCAAATCATCAATCTTGTTACTTAAATTAAGTATCTCAAATGCTTTTGTCTTAACCTTGATTATTTCAATAAATTGTTTCAATTTTATTACTTTTTTGCTAATATTTGAATCAAAGCTAATCATATTACAGCTAGGGGGATATTAGAATGGCTAAAAATAAAAATATTAAGATCGATCCAAAAAAAATTAAAAAGGAAGATCTGCAGAACGTTTTTTCCAGAGTTTTAGATAAACTTAAATCAAATTAAGTTATGGAAAAAATTTGGATTGAGTGTCAAAAGTGTGGCTCAGTCTTTTGGGTTTTTTCAGATGAATTTGGTAAAATTTATCCAAAAAGAAGAATCGATTATCAAATTTGCACTTCTTGTGAGAATAGTCTGAGTAAAAATCACAACTAAATGTTAGATTTTTTTCTCTCAGTTAAAGAGCAGATAGGCTCCTACTTTTATGTATTTAAATTTTTTATTTATTTCTGTATTGGTTCAATACTTATTTTAATATTGCAAAAAATCATCAATCTATCACGATTTCTATTCAAAAGGTTTAATAAGAACTTCTTTCTAGAGAATATTAAACTCTTTTTTAACTTTATATTATTTGTTTTTATTTCAATTATTCTTGGGTGGATAGTTATGATATTAATAATAAAAAAAATTTCTTGGTGAACAAATGCCTTTTAAAATTATAATTCCAAGCTTCTTAATCGGATTTAGCTATACCTTTTTATTATATAATAAAATATACTTTGGAGTTTCATTGGTCACTGGAATTATCCTGCTTTTTTATAACTTTAAATTCACAAAATTTGACTCAAGTTTCCTTGATAAAAAATTAAAAGTAACTTTTTTTTTGATAATATTTGTTTTTTTATTATCAAGCTTGAATTCAATATTAATTCAAAGATCTTTTCCAGTTATAATATATCTAATTGTCTTTATTCTTGCTTCATTTTATCTACTGATGTTTTTAAAAAACAATGCACCAATATTTAGCAATATTATAAAGTTTTTCACTTTATCAACAGTTATAAATATTCTATTTATTTTCTTTTATAATATTTATAATACTGATTTTGGCCATGTAATTGAAATAAAAAGGTTTAAAGGAATTTTAAATATAATAACAATAGGAGTTATCTTGTTACCATTTTTTAATAATAATAAAAAATTTTTTTTACTTTATCTCCCCCTTCTCCCTACTTTATATCTAAGCAACTCTAATTCTCCAATACTTGGTATTATATTTGGTTTAACTTTAATAATTTTATATTTTATAAAATTGAATTTTAAAATTAAACGCTCGTATTCTTTTATATTTCTTATAACTTTACTATTATCATGTTTTTTTTGAGTAAATCTCTACCTTCTAAATTTGATGAAGATTCAATTAATAATCAGGTTTTTAAAATACCTACTAATTTAATTGATATACATCGACAATATATCTGGGGTTTTAGTTTAAAAAAAATAATAGAAAAACCAATATTAGGATATGGACCTGATACGTCAAATTTTATAAATGAAAGTCAAATTATTATCGGACATGAATCAACCGGAACTATGCCATTTATTCCAAGTCATCCTCATAATTTTTTCATAGAATTGCTTTTAGACACTGGCTTTACAGGGGCATTATTGTTCTCATTTTTTATTCTTTTTCTTAATTTTCAAATCTTTAAATATGCAAACATAAAAGAAAAATATTATTTAATTTTCTTTAATGGTTTTTTTTGGGGTGCTTCTCTCGTTAATTTCTCATTTTGGTTAGGTTGGTGGCAAGGTAGTTATTTTTTTTTACTTTCTTTAATTTACTGTCAGATTTTTATAAGAAAAAAATTACTCAACTAAACTCTTAACTTTTTCTAACTTCTGATAGAATTTAAACTTAGAAAGTTTTTTAGCAAGTTCTTTTGCACCCTTTTCAGTCAAATGCAATGAATCATATTGCAAGACCTCCCCAAACGAATTTGTAATAGGACAACCTTCTGGTTCGCACATTATCTTAGTATAATCAATAAACTTTTCACCAAAAAAACTTTGTAGTTTTTTATTTATCAAACTTGTCTCCAAAGTCGGGTCAAGATAGATAGGATGTTTAGTAAATAATTTTTTTATTTTTTTATAATCTTTTACTCTTGTCAACGGATTATCAATAGATTTATTTCCAAAATATAAAAATTTATTACCAAAATTCTTTATTAATTTATTGTGACTTTCAATTACATATTCTAATTCCCATAAACTCCATTCTGAAGCAAACACAACAACATCTGCGTTATATAAAAATTCCTTATTTTTTTTAGAAATTAAAGAAGGGTTTTCTATACATTTATGAGCTAGTGGGCGCTTTAATTTTTGGATAATTTTTTCTGTATCCAAAAAAAGATTTCCACATCCCTTATTAATTTCTAGCGAACTAATTTCAATTTTTGAAAACTCATTTAAATTAAATATTGAGTTAATTAAATCAGCGCTATTACTGTCACCAACAATTAAAAGTTTAATATTTTTATTTTTTTTATTACTAAATTCTTTGTTTTTTATTAGGTTTTTGTTATTCCAAACATATAAGTCTCTTTTTAATTTTTTATCAATCGATAAAAGATCATTTGCAAGTTTAGGAAACCTATTCGCAAAACCATCTTTTTTATCGACTATAAAGTTTATTGATAAAAATATAATTATAACTGACACTGTAAAACCTAAAAAATATTTCAATTTTATTGCCTTTGACCTAAACTTTTTCTCAATTACGAAATACGAAATAACGGATAAAAATATTGTTAAAATTATAGACTCAAACTTATCAAAATTATTAATTGTTGGTTTTAAATTTCTGTAAAAGGCAAAAATAGGAAAATGCCATAAATACACTGAATAACTTATCAAGCCCACGCCAACAAAAACTCTTGAACTCAACACCTTACTAATGTAATTGTTTTTAGAAGAAAAAAATATTATTAAAGCAGTGCCAACTACTGGAATTAAAGTCTTATAGTTTGGATAAGGTGAGCTATCATTAAAGAAAAAGACAGAAAATAATATTAAAGAAATTCCAGTTAGAGTAAAAATATTTGATGAATAAAATTCTTTATTTATTTTACCTTTTAGATTCATGTATGCTAACAATGAACCAGTTAATAATTCCCAAAACCGCGATAATGGGTGAAAAAAATTTAATTCGGGGTTCAGATTACAAAAAATATTTGAAAAAAAAAAACTAATCACAAAAAGAAGTATCAGAACCCTTTTTAAAAGATTTTGATGAAATTTAAATAAAAGAAAAACTATTATTGGAAAAAAGAGATAAAACTGTTCCTCTATAGCCAAACTCCAAGTATGAAGAAGAGGCTTTAATAAAGAACTTTCAGCACCATATTCTGTGGTAACTGAATAGAAAAAGAAATTTGAAAAAAAGAAAATTGAAGAAATAACACTATCAATATATTCATGAAACTCGTTTGGAAGAAAAGTATAAAAAGCAATAGGACAAGATATTAACAAAACAACAAAAAGCATCGGCAAAATTCTTCTGGCTCTTCTTTCATAAAAATTAGCAAATTTGAAATATTTATTTTGGAGTAATTCTGAAAAAATTATGTTAGAAATTAGATAACCACTTATAACAAAAAATACATCGACACCTACAAAACCTCCTGTAAACAATGTTTTGTCAAAAAAATTTAGTTCTGCGTGATAAAGTAAAATACTAACGACTGAAATAGCTCTTAAACCATCAATTTCCGGTCTGTATTTAAGTTGAGAGTCGGTCATTGTTTAATGATTATAAAGATTAAATAATTATGTGAAATTATATATTTAAATTTATTCTTAAATCTGAAAAATTTCACTCATATTCAATAGTCCCCGGAGGCTTGGAAGTAAAATCATAGCAAACACGATTAATACCTTTCACCTTATTAATAATTTCATTTGAACATTTTTCTAAAAATTCATTCGAAAATTTGAATGCTTCTGCAGTCATTCCATCAACTGAAGTTACTGCTCTTAACACACAAATCTTTTCGTATGTTCTGTTGTCTCCCATTACGCCAACGGATCTTACAGGAAGCAAAACACAAAAAGCCTGCCAAATTTTATCATATAATCCATACTCTTTTATTAAATTTATAAAAATATGATCAGCATCTTTAATTATTTTAATATTTTTCGAGTTTATTTCTCCTAGGACTCTAATACCAAGACCTGGACCAGGAAACGGATGTCTTTGAACAAAATCATTACTGATTTTCAATTGCCTACCCAACTCTCGTACTTCATCTTTGAATAATTCCCTGAGAGGTTCAAGTAATTTGAATTTCATTTTCTTAGGTAAGCCACCAACATTATGGTGGGACTTTATTGTAACAGTTGACTTTCCAACTTTCGACATTGATTCAATAACATCTGGATACAAAGTTCCTTGAGCTAAAAATTTAATTTTATGTGACTTTTTAGAATAACTTTCAAAAACCTTAATAAATTGTTTGCCGATGATTTTTCTTTTTTTTTCTGGATTAGTAATTCCTTGCAACTTTTTAAAAAATATTTTTGAACTATTAATTATGTCTAATGGAATATTAAAATTTTTCTTAAATAGCTTTTTTATATTGTCTACTTCATTTTTTCTCATTAACCCTGTATCAACAAAAACACACTGAATCTGTTTTCCAATAGCTGCATGTATTAGAACTGCAGTCACAGTAGAATCAACCCCCCCAGACAAAGCACATAGAACTTTATTTTCCCCAACTTTGTTCTTGATTTCTGTAATCATTTTACTTTTAAAATCTTTCATATTCCAAATACCTTTACACCTGCAAATTTGAAATGTGAAGTTCTTTAATAGTTCTGATCCTTTATGGGTATGAATGACTTCTGGATGAAACTGAACACCAAAAATATTTTTTTTTTTATTCTGTATTATTGCGGCTTCACAATTATCACTACTTGCTAAAATTTCAAAATTTTTGGGAACCTTAATTACATTATCACTATGACTCATCCATACTTGATAATTTTTTTTGGGACGATAGAAGTTATTGAAGAGAATGGATTTTTTCTTAATTAAAATTTTTGTTTTTCCAAACTCTCTTTCTTTGGCAAATTTTACAGTTCCTCCCAAATCTCTGCACAGTAATTGAAGACCGTAACAAATACCTAAAACAGGTAATTTTAAATCATAAATGAATTTTGGAATTTTTGGTGAATTAGTTTCGTCGACTGAACTTGGCCCGCCTGAAAGAATAATACCTTTCACTTCATTAGTTTTTAATATTTTTTTTTTAAGCAACTCAAATGGAATTATTTCACTAAACACTCCAAAATCCCTGATTCTTCTTGCGATAAGTTTTGTTACTTGTGAACCAAAATCAACAATTAATATTCTTTGCTTCATTTATTAATCTGATAATTGGGTGACTCACGTGTAATTGAAACACCATGGACATGACTTTCATTAAGTCCTGCTGATGTAATTTTTAATATTTTTGTATTTGCTTTAAATTTCTCTAAATTATTGTTTCCTGTATAACCCATTGATGATTTTAATCCTCCAATCAACTGCTCAATTACTTTCTCTACAGGCCCTCTGTATGGTACTCTTCCTTCAACACCCTCGGGAACAAATTTATCTATCTGTTCAATCTCCTCTTGGAAATACCTATCCGCTGAACCTCTACCCATTGCAGCTAAAGAGCCCATTCCTCTGTAAGACTTATATGTTCTTCCATTAGATAAAAAAAATTCTCCTGGTGACTCATCAGTTCCTGCAAATAATGAACCTATCATCACTGTATCAGCACCAAAGGCGATGGCCTTAGCAATATCCCCGGAAAATTTTATTCCACCATCAGAAATAATAGGGATTTTATTTTTTTTAGCAATTTTATATGTTTCTTGAATAGCATAGAGTTGAGGCACACCTACACCTGCAATGATTCTAGTTGTACATATAGAACCAGGTCCTATTCCAACTTTTAACGCATCAGCACCAGCTTTAATTAAATCCTTCGCTGCTTCTGAAGTAGCAATATTACCAACTATAACAGGTAATTCAGGGTATTTTTTCTTAATTAATTTTAATGTATTAATAACGTTTTCAGAATGTCCATGTGCTGTATCTATAACAACAACATCAACTCCAACTTTTTTTAGACTTTCAACACGCTCTAAACCTTGTTGTTTTCCAACCCCAACAGCAGCCCCAACAAGCAATCTTCCCATATCATCTTTTGACGCATTAGGAAATTTTTCGGCTTTTTCAATATCTTTCACGGTTATTAAACCTATACATTTAAACTTTTTGTCAACAACAACTAACTTTTCAATTCTATGTTTATGAAGGAGTTTTTGAGCCTCATCCATAGAGATATTTTCTGAAACTGTAATAAGGTTTTCTTTTGTCATTAAATATTCAACTTCTTGTTTTAAATTTTTTGCAAATCTAATGTCTCTATTTGTCAGAATGCCTCTTAGTTTCCCACTATTTTCTTCAACAACTGGTATACCAGAAATATTGTGCTTTTCCTTAATTCTGAGTGCTTCTGATAAGAGATTATTAGGGCTAATAGTAACAGGGTTAACCACCATACCAGACTCAAAGCGTTTTACTTTGTTAACTTCATCTGATTGTTTCAAAATATCTAAGTTTTTATGAATAATTCCAATACCACCCATTTGAGCAATTTTAATAGCTAATGATGATTCTGTAACTGTATCCATGGCAGCTGAAATCAATGGAATTTTTAGCTTTATTTTTCGAGTAAGGTGGGTTGAAACATTTGTATTCTTTGGTTTAATAGATGATTTTGAAGGAACTATTAATACATCATCAAATGTTAATGCTTCGTTTAAAATCTTCATAGAATAATTTAAACCAAAGAGTAAAGTTTTTAAACAAATAAATTCAAATTATTTTTTTTTTGCAATTAAATAGGTCTCGGGTGATTCATCTCTAGAAGCATTAGGTTTAAAATATTTTATTGAATCAAGAGAGTTCTTCATTTTTTTAAGCAATTCACCTTGTGCACCACCCTGAAAAATTTTCAAAACTAAATGTCCATCACTTTCTAAGATATAATCAGATAACTCAAGAACATTTTCAATTAAACTAATTATCCTAAGATGATCAATTTGTTTATTTCCCGATGAATTTGGTGACATGTCACTTAAAATTAAATCAACTTTGTTATTTTCAAAAAAGCTTTTTATATAATTATTTACACTTTTCTCAAAAATATCACCTTGATGGAAATTAATTCCTTTGATTTCATCTATTTTAATTTTGTCTATACCCAACACTTTTGGGTTATTGTTTGACAATTTTCTAATAACTTGAAGCCAGCCTCCTGGTGCACAACCTAAATCAAGAATTTTTTTTTTTGAACTAAGTAAATCAAACCTTTCATTTATTTGTATCAATTTATAGGATGATCTAGACCGGTAACCTTCTTTTTTCGACCTTAATACATATTCATCATTAAAATGACGATTCAACCATTTTGCGCTTTCTTTTTTATGTTTTTTTTTTAATTTTATTCTCATTTTAATTATAATTCTTCAATGATTGCATCTCTTAAACCTTTCTGAGTAACTATTAATTTTTTAAACGGAATTATTTTAATAATTTCCGACATTATTTTTATTCCATTACTAAATAATTTGTATTTTTCTCTCACACAAGGGTGGTTTCTCAATTCATTCTGACTCATATTCTCAACTTTTTTTAAGGTTTTCACAACATTTTCATAATTCATTTCAAAACCCTCAACCTTCTTTGGATCATAAAAGGGTAATTCCTGAAAAATTGAACATAGAGTTGTTACAGTACTACAAGAACCAATAGCAGTTAAAACATTCAAATTTATAACATCATATGAATTAAAAAAAATTCTTAGATGATCTTGAAGTTTTTTTTTTATGTAATCATCACCAAATATTTCAACTTTTTCAGGGAAATTAATTACTCCATAAGAAATCGATTTTGTATAGAAATCTAATGACTTAGTTTTAAAAAATGTTGTTTCTGTACTACCACCCCCAATATCAAATAAAAAACCATCACTAATCCCTTTGAGGTATTTTTTACAACTTATTAGACAAAGTCTTGCCTCTTCATCAGATGAAATAATATCTATTTTAAGATTAATATCATCCTCAGCTATTTTTAATAGAAATTCAGGATTCGATACAGATCGGCAAGCCTCTGTTGCTACACACCTATAATTTGAGACATCAAATTGATCAATTTTTTTTCTATATAATCTCAGACATTCAAGAGTTTTAGAAATATTTTTTTTTGTAAATTCACTATTATAAGATAAATTTTTAATTAAATTAGTTGGAGTTGACCTGTTATAGAAAATTTTTATAAAATTCTCATTTTTTTCTGCTATAAGTAATCTACAATTGTGACTCCCTATGTCTATGGCTCCAAATATGTTCTTTTTTTTCAATATAGCAAGACTTTATAAGTTATAGTTTTATATTATAAATTATAGAATATTAAATCAACAAACTACCATTTATAAAGTTATGAAAATAATTATTACGATTATAATACTTTTTAGCTTATCAATTATTTTTTTTTTTAAAGAAAATAATAATAAATCTGAATTAACACCTACTGTAAGAATTGAAAAAGAGGTGCTTGTAAAAAAAATCAAAGAACAAAATTTTAGAAAAACCCTAAATTTAAGTGGTTTTACTGAAGCATCAAGAATAGTAGTTCTTAAGTCCCAAGTAGAAGGTAAAGTAAGTAGTAAATATTTTAAGAAAGGGAAACTTTATTATGCTGGTGACCAATTAGTTTTAATTGATCCAGAAGACAAAGTAGCAAAATTAAAAGAGATGGAAGCTCTTTTAACACAGAGAAAAAAAGAATACGAAGTTGCTGAAAACTTATTTAAAAAAGGATTTAGATCTGAAGTAAAACTAAGTGAATCAAGAACAAATTTTGAAAAAGCTCTTGCACTATTTGAAAAAAGCCAGGTAAATCTAAATAATACAAAAATTTCATTGCCATTTGATAGTATTATTGAGGAAAGCTATGTTGAATTAGGAGATTATGTAAAAAAAGGTGACCCCATAGCAAAGATTGTAGATCTTGATCCAATATATATTAATATCAATGTTACAGAGAATGAGATAGAGAATATTTCAAAGAATAAAGAAGCTAATGTTTCTATTTTAGGTCAGGAATATAAAGGTTTTTGTAAGTTTTTATAGCAAAAAACAGCTGATCCTCAAACACGAAATTTTAAGCTTCAGGTTTCAGGTATCTAATCTTCAAAACAAGATTGTTAGTGGTTTTGTCTTCAGAAATAAAAAATTGAAATAAAAGATGAATCTGCGTTTTTTTTATTCCTTCCTCACTAATTAGTCTGAATAATGATGGAGTTTTTGGGCATAAAAAATTATAAATAAAAAAAAGAGTTGATTTTCATTCCAATAGATATTTTGAGTGATACTGGAAGTGGGTATTGGATTAGGACAAATAGTAATGAACAAAAAAAAAGAAATTTTAATTATTTCTCAAGGTAGTGAATATGTTGTTGTTGATGAAGAAGTAACATACAAATTAGAGGAAAATGATTGATAAATTACTAAACTCTTCTAAATTGATCCTTACAATTTTATGTTTTTCTGTTGCTTTTGGTTTTTATCAATACAATACATTACCAAAAGAGTCCGATCCAGATATTAGTTTGCCAGTAATCTATATATTATTGGCTCACAAAGGAATTTCTCCGTTTGATTCTGAAAGGCTTCTCATAAAACCATTAGAAAAAGAAATTAAAAATATCGAAGGGCTTAAAAAACTTTCTTCAACCTCCTATCAAGGCGGAGGAAATATAGTTTTAGAATTTGATGCAGGTTTTAATTCTGAAAAAGCTTTGTCTGATACAAGAGAAAAAATTGACCTTATTAAAAGTAACCTCCCAGATGATTCAGAGGAGCCTAGAATATTTGAAGTAAACCTTTCACGTTTCCCAGTTCTAGCTGTTGCAATTTCAGGAGAGGTAGATGAAAGAGTTTTGAATAAGGTTGCAAAAAAATTGAAAGAAGAATTTGAAGCAATATCAGAAGTTTTAGAAGTTAAGACTTTAGGTGATAACGAAAGACTAATTGAAGTTATTGTTAATCCAAGAATTGTTGAGACATATGGATTAACTAGTAAAGATGTAATTTCTTCAATATCTAATAGTAATTTAATGATTGCAGCCGGAAACACTAAGTAATAATAAAGGAAGTTTTTAATGTACAAGTCCCCTGGGCTTATAGAAGATAGGAAAGATTTATTGAAACATACCTATAAAAAAACAGATAATGAATCTGTGATTACTTTGGGTGACGTTTTCTCAAGTAAGAGACACATTTAAAGAAAAAGTTGGTTTTTGCAAGAAATAATGGTGAACGAGCAATAATATTAGAGATTTCAAAAAAGAACTGGTGAAAATATTATTGATGTAATTAATAAAAATTAAGACTCTTGTCTTAGAGAGTAAAAAATATTCCAAAAACATATCAACATTGAATTTTTTTCAAGATGAATCTGAAAAAAATTATTTCAAAAGTTAATGATCTCGAGAATAATGTAATTCTAGCTACCATAATTGTATTTATAGTAATCTTCATTTTTCATGGGTTGGAAATCATCTATTTTAGTAAGTATTTCAATTCCATTTTTCATTTTTAATGTCAATGATAATTTTATCATTCTTCGATGTAACAATAAATGTTGTTGTTTTATTTTTCATTAATACTGTCTGTGGGTATTCTCATTGATGGAGCTATTATTGTAGTTGAATATGCTAACAGAAGATCAAGTGAAGGATTATCGAAGGACAAAGTCTTTATCTTATCAGCAAAAAAAATGTTAATACCTGTTCTTGCATCAACTTCAACAACTTTGGCAGCTTTTTTTCCATTAATTTTTTGGCCAGGAATAGCTGGGGAATTTATGTTTTTTTTACCAGTTACCCTTCTTGCAGTTTTGACTTCGTCTCTTTTGATGGCAATAATTTTTATACCTGTAATTGGAAAGATTTTTGGAAATGATAAGCCATCTCAAAAGGAAATTGAAAACCTTACGCTTCTAGAAAAAGGGGATCTTTCAAAAGTTAAAGGAATTCAAGGAAAGTATTTAACAATTATGGAGTATAGCTTAGATAATCCTAAGAAATTAATATTACTATCACTAGCATTACTTTTTTTCATTCAAACAGTTTATTTGAAGTTTGGTAAAGGTTTTGAATTCTTTCCACCAATTGAACCTGATTATGCAGAAATAGTTATTCATGCCCGAGGAAATTTTTCAGCAATAGAAAAAGACAAAATTGTCAAAAATATTGAGAATGAAATTATTAAAAACAATTTTGTAAAAAATATTTACTCTCGAAGTGGGGTCGTTAAAGGGGAAAGAAGAAGTGAATCAGAAGACATCATAGGTTCTATTAAGATTGAATTAATTGACTGGGATATTCGACCAAAATCAAACATTATTATTGAACAATTAAAAATTGCTACCAGAAAATTTTCAAGGCTTTACATTGAGTTTGTTGAAAAACAAGACGGCCCTCCCAAAGATAAAGATGTTGAGATTAAAATTATGAATAATGAACAAGTTTTTCTTTTGAGTGATACCTTTAAACTCTATAATTTTTTAAAAAATAAATCATGGGTAAAAAATATTGATACTGACCTATCTGTTCCTGGGATTGAATGGGAACTTACTATTGATAGAATAAAAGCCAAACAACATGGAGTTGATTTTGAATTAATTGGAAATTCTATTCAAATGCTTACTCATGGTTTGAAGGTAACAGATTTTATGCCGAAGGATAGTAATGAAGAGGTTGATATCGTGATAAAATATACAAAAGAATCCAGAACGCTTGATGAGCTCGACAAAATATTGGTTGAGGGAAAAAATGGCCCGGTTGCTTTGAGTTTGTTTGTTGATAGGAAACCTCAAAAAAAAACAGGAAATATTTCTAGATACAACCTTATTAGATCTAAAAATATTAAATTTGATGTAGCTAAAGGACAATTATCAAGCAACAAAATAAATGAAATAAAAAAATGGTTACAAATAAGTGATTTCAATTCTAGGGTTCTATTTACAGGTCAAGAAGAAGATCAGAATGAAGCAAAAAATTTTCTTATAAAAGCTTTTTTCATAGCAATTTTTTTAATCACTATCATTTTAATTGCAACATTTAATAGCTTTTATTTTTGTTTCATAATTCTATCAGCAATTATCTTTTCAACTATTGGTGTTATGATTGGTTTATTAATTTCAGGGAAACCGTTTGGAATTATTATGAGTGGAATAGGTGTAATTGCATTAGCTGGAATAGTTGTTAATAACAATATTGTTTTATTAGATACTTATAAAGGTTTGAGGGAAAAAGGAGAAAAAATTAAAACTGCAATTTTAAGAACCGGTGTTCAAAGATTACGTCCAGTGCTCCTTACAACACTCACAACGTTCTTTGGTTTAGTACCAATGGCAATTGGCTTAAACATAAATTTCATAGAAATGGAGTTAAATATGAATAGTCCAAGTTCACAGTGGTGGCTTCAATTATCTAATGCAATTGTATTTGGAGTAATGTTTTCTTTCATTTTAACGTTAGTTGTCACACCTTGTCTTATTATTATTGGTGAAAAAACAAAATTATTTAAGTCTTTTTAAAATCAAATATCGCAAATGGAATGCTAGCGTAATAACCAATAATTACGAAAATCATTGCAAGCCAAAAGTCAGTTAACAAAACAGATAAAAAACTTGCAAAAAGAATTATTACTAAAGGTAATAACTTTTTAGCAAACTTTATACCCTTCATTGAATATGTAGGAATATTCGTAATCATTAAAATTGAAGGTACTATCAAATAAAACTTAATAAAGTAATCACTTATAAAAAAATCAATATTAAACCTAAAGTTTAACATTAATGGAAGTAGGGTTAGACCTGCCGCTGCGGGTGTAGAAATTCCAGTAAAAAACTTTATTTTTTTTTCTGTTGTTTGCTTCTCATATGACAAGATATTAAATTTCGCAAGCCTTGAAGAAGAACAAATAACGTAAAAAATTACCATTGCCCATACACCATCAATAGACAGAGATTCTGACCACAAATAAACAATTACTGCTGGAGCAACACCAAAGCTAACTAGATCGGATAAAGAGTCAAGTTCCACCCCAAAATTAGAGTTAGCATTAAGAAGTCTTGCTATTTTTCCGTCAATATTATCTAAAAAAGAAGCAAAAACAACCAATGAAACTGCAATTTGCCAGCTACCATCTATAGCAAACTTTAGCGCTGTTAAACCCAATGTAAGTGAGATATATGTAAACAAATTGGGCAACAAACTTCTTAACGATAATTTTTTCATCTATTTATATCTATTTAGAGTTGTTTGTTTTAAATTCAGTTAGAACAGTTTCTCCAGCTATGGCTATTTGCCCTGGAGTAACGACCGGCTTTAGTGATTTTGGAAAATAAACATCTACTCTACTCCCAAACCTAATTAAACCAAATCTATCACCAATCTCCACAGATTGATTTTCTGTGAGGTCACATTTTATTCTTCTAGCGATCAGGCCAGCAATTTGAACAACATAAACATATTTGCCTTTTGAAACCTCAATTTTAATTATCATTCGCTCGTTGTCCTCACTTGCTTTATCAAGTGAAGCATTCAAAAATATTCCTGGTATATATTTTAGCCATACAATTTTTCCTGATATTGGAATTCTATTTACATGAACATTAAATACATTCATAAAAATGGACACTTTAAACATTTCATCATTTTCTGAATCACTGAAGTTTTTTGGACTTTCACAGATATCAACGGTTAAAATTTTTCCATCAGCCGGAGAAATTAAAATATTTTTTTTTTTTGGTATCACTCTGTCTGGGTCTCTAAAAAAGTAAACGCACCAAATTGTTAAAATCACACCAACCCATCCTAAGAAATCTGAGAAAAGTGATAATAAAAAGGCAAAAATTATAAATACTATTATAAAAGGATAACCAGCAGAATTAATTGGTGGAAAAGTATTTTTTAAACCTTCAACTTCATTAAAAAATTTTTTAATTATTGATACTACTTCATTCTTCATAATATAAATTTATCTCTTTTTGATATCAGGAATATTAAAAACTTGGCCTGGAAATATTAAATTTGGGTTTGCGATTATCTTTATATTATTTTTATAGATTTCTGAATAAAGAATTCCACCTCCAAGTGTTTTACGAGCTATTCTCCATAAACTATTCCCTTCGACAACTTTAATTTCTCGTTCAACCAAAAGCTTTGTTTTAATTTTTTCTTCAAAAATAGGTGTTTTAATTTTTATAATTTCATTATTTATTATAGTTGTAATCATTATTTTATGTGGTGTAAAACTTATATCTTTATGTTCAAAAAACCATGATCCATCCTCATTACTTATTACTTCTCCTAATAATTCACCTGATAGAAAAATTTTAATTACACTATTTGGAGTAGCTCTACCTAAAACTTTTAATTTATTTGTTTTTAAATGCTCTACCATATCGAGGGCAAGACCAGAAATTTGGTTATCATTATTTAAGACTTCAATTCCTGAATTATCTTTAAAGGTATATTTAAAAATTTTAGAGGTTTCTTTTTTATCTATTTTATTAATTATTATAATGTTCTCACCCGACACAAATTCTTGTTTTTTTTTATCAGTATATTTAAGGTTTAACCTTTTAATCCCTTCAGTTAATGGTAAATCACTTATCCAAACCCAATCTCCATGATTATCAGAAATTACATCAGCTAATTTTTCGTTACCATCAAAAATTTCAACTTTAATTAATGGTATTGTTTTTCCAGCAATCACAACATTTCCAGTTGAATCTAATCTGACAATATCAAAATTTAATTCAATATTAGAAGTAGTGTCAGACTCAGAATATACATTATCAATTGGTTCATCTGTTTTATTTGAATTTGTTTTTGACATAAATTCTGGTACATTAGAAATCGGAATAATTAAATAAGCTATTACAGCTAAAGAGATTAAAGATGATAGTAATAAAATTTCTTTTTTCATTTTAGTTAAATCAATATATTTTTATAATATAACGAAATTTCATCTTTCCACCATATTTATTTTTATGACATTGAACATTGGAGTTTTTTTGGGATCAAGAATAGGAAGTGAACCATCTAATATAAATATTGTTAATGAATTTTCAGATTGGTTTTCTGAACAAAATTATAATTTAATTTTTGGTGGAACCGAGACAGGTTTAATGATGCATTTGGTTAAAAGAATAAAAAATAAAAAAGTTAGAATTACAAGTATTTTCACAAAAGGCTTATATGAAAATTCCCAAAACCAAAAATACTTTACTGAATTAATTATCACAGATGATTCAGATTCTAGAGATTTGATGTTTGCAAAAAAATCTGATATCTTAATCGCTTTTCCTGGAGGCATTGGTACATGCACTGAAGTTTTAAAAATTATCAATAAAAATCTACTTAATGAAATGAATAAAAAAATCTTCTTAATTAATGATACAAACTTCTGGAATCCATTAAGGAATTTACTAGATCATTTGGTTTCAAAAAAATTTATAAATAAAAATTTACTTCATAAAAGTTTTAAAATTTGCAAATTAGAAGAGTTTAAAAGTGAGTTGCTAAAGACTAATGCCCAAAATTAAAGTTAGAAATGCAATTGTAGATATTTCTGGTGATGAAATGGCAAATGTTATATGGGATAAAATAAAGACTGATTTAATCTTACCTTTTCTTGATATAAATTTATTGACCTTTGATTTAGGAATAGTGAACAGAGACAAAACTAATGACACTGTCACAAGTGAGGCTGCAAAAGCAATTAAAAAACATAAAACTGGAGTTAAATGTGCTACAATTACACCAGATGATAAAAGAGTTAAAGAATACAATCTAAAAAGAAAATACCCCTCTCCTAATGGAACAATTAGAAATATTCTTAGCGGAACAATTTTTAGAGAACCAATTATAATTAGTAATATTCCAAAATTTGTTCATCACTGGAATCAACCTGTTGTTTTAGCAAGACATGCTTTTGGTGATATATATAAATCAAAAGAAATTGAGGTAAAAAAAAAGGGAAAGGTTTTTTTGAGATTTGAAAGTGATGATAAAAAAAGAAGTTATTGAAGAGGAAATTTACAAGTTTAAATCTCCTGGTGTTGCTTTAAGTTACTTTAATGTTGACGACTCTATCATTGATTTTGCTAAATCCTGTTTTAATTATTCACTTAAAAGAAAATTACCTTTATTCCTGTCAACAAAAAACACAATCCTACAAAAATATGACGAAAGGTTTAAAAATATTTTTGATTCTTTATATAAAAAAGAATTTATTAAAAAATTTGATAAAGAAAAACTTTCGTATCAACATAGATTGATTGACGATATGGTCGCTTGCATGATGAAATGGAGCGGAGGTTTTTTATGGGCATGCAAAAATTATGATGGTGATGTTATGTCTGATTTAATTGCTCAAGGTTATGGTTCATTGGGCTTAATGACCTCAGTGCTACAAAGCCCTGATGGAAAAGTTCTAGAGACTGAAGCTGCACATGGAACAGTGACAAGTCATTACAGACAACATAGAAAAGGTCTTGATACATCAACAAACCCTATTGCATCAATTTTTGCTTGGACTAGAGGGTTAACTCACAACTCTAATATTGATAAAAATAATGCACTTAAAAAATTTGCTACTAATCTTGAAAAAATTTGTATTGAGACTGTTAGAAATGGAATAATGACAAAGGACTTAGCATTAATGGTTGGCCCTGATCAAAAATGGGTAAATACAAATGAATTTTTTTTAATCCTAAAAAAAAAACTTATATCTTTAAATTAGATCTATTAAAAAATTCTTGATTTCTTTTAAACTTTTGGAATGAGGTGCGCCACCTTGTGCTAAATCTTCTCTCCCACCGCCACCTTTTCCGCCTAGGTAACTTGTTAATTTTTTTAATACCTCAAGAGCATTATAATTTTCAACTAAATCTTTGGTTACTGATGTGACAATGGAGAGCTTTTTATTTTTTTCGGTCATTAAAATAATTATTCCAGAAGGAAAGCTTTTTTTAATCAAATCAGAAATATTTTTTAGCTCTCTGGGGTTTATCTCTATTAGATCAAAATATAACAAAACTTTTTTTAACTCAATTATATTCTCTTTTGAATAAGCAACTTTTTTTAAACCACTCTCTTTTCTTAATCTATTCAGGTCACTTTGCAAGTTAATGACTTTATCCTTAATATTAACATCTGTAGCTTTTAATATATACTTAAGATCATCTAGTAATTTTATCTTACCGGATACATATTTGTGAGCCTCATTACCAGTTACAGCCTCAATTCTCCTAGTTCCAGATGAAACTGATGTATCAGATAATATTTTGAATGAGCCTATTTGACCTGTTGAATCTACGTGAATACCACCACATAATTCTGATGAGTTTATTATATTTTCTTTATCTTTTGTCAAAAAAGAAATGACTCTTACTTTGTCAGGATATTTTTCACCAAATAACGCTATTGCTCCATTCTTTAAGGCATCTTTTACAGGCAGATACTTTTCATCTTTTAACAGATTGGATTGAATTGTTTTATTAACTAATTCCTCAATCTTTTCAATTTGATCATTCGTTACAGGTCGACTGTATGAAAAATCAAACCTCAATTTTTTATCATTTACAAGTGATCCTTTTTGACTCACATGATCCCCTAAAGTTTTTCTTAATGACTCATGTAAAAGGTGTGTTGCAGAATGGTTTTTTTTTATTTTATTTCTTCTTTCTTCATCAATGAGTAATTCAAATTTATCACCAACAGAAATTTGGATACTTTGACTAGAGCTTTTAATTAGGTGAAGAAAAATTTCTCCATCTACTTTTTTTGTATCAGTAACATCACAGACATAATCTCCTTTCATATTAACTACTTTGCCTTTATCACCAACCTGCCCGCCTGACTCAGCATAAAATGATGTATCATCAAATATTAGAATTATATCATCTTCCTTTAATGATATTTTTTTCTTTAATTTTCCATCATGAATAATGCATCCTAACCTAGAAGTTATTGAGCTTTTTTTATATCCCAAAAAATTAGTTGGTTTTAATTTATTTCTTAAATTTAAAAAGACTGCATCTGATTGATTTACTTTATTTCCAACCCATGTTGATTTTTGCTTTATTTTACTATCTTTTACAATCTGATCATATTTTTCTAAATCTAAGTTAATATTTTTTTCAACCAAAATATTCTTTGTCACATCAATTGGAAATCCAAAAGTATCATATAATTTAAAAGCAACATCAGATGGAAAATTATTATTTTTCAATTCACTAATTTCTTTTTTTAGAAGAGAAAGTCCCGTATCAAGAGTTTCTAAAAACTTTTCTTCCTCATTTTTCAAGTTTTCTTGAATAAAATTTAAAGCTTTATCAAGTTCAAAATAGATTTTTGAATATTTTTCAACAACTTTATCTACAATTTTATATAAAAGCATTTCACCAGGTTTAATTTTATTTACCTGTATTATTGCCCTCCTTATTATTCTTCTTAAAACATATCCTCTCCCTTCATTTGAAGGTAATATGCCTTCAGACATTAACATACATATAGCTTTTATGTGATCAGATATTATCCTGAATTGTATTAGATTATTTTTATTTAATTTAATATTAAATATTTTTTCAATTTCTGAAAAAACAAATCTAAACAGGTCTGTTTCATAGTTATTACTTTTATCCGACAAAACAGCCGTTATTCGCTCTAAACCCATTCCAGTATCAACACATTTAGTTGATAAAGTTTTCAACTCTTTCTCTGTTTTTAGAAATTCCATAAAAACAAGATTCCAAATTTCAACATATCGCTCTCCATCCTGATTAACTGTTCCAGGAAGTCCACCAGTTAAAGTTCCACCATTATCAAAGAAAATTTCACTGCAATAACCACAGGGGCCAAGTTCACCCATTGCCCAAAAGTTATCATTATTATCGATACTAATTATTTTGTCATCAGAAAAACCAGAGATTTTTTTCCAAATTTTTTGTGATTCATTGTCATTCTTGTGGTAAGTAATGAACAATTTATTTTTTGGAATATCTAGCTCATCTACTAAAAAGTTCCAAGCGAATTCAATAGCTTCACTTTTAAAGTAGCCACCAAATGAAAAATTACCAAGCATCTCAAAAAAAGTGTGGTGTCTGGGGGTTAAACCAACATTTTCAAGATCATTGTGCTTACCTCCTGCACGTAAACATTTTTGAATAGTAATAATATTTTCTGTAGTTGGTTTAACTTGTCCAGTGAACAAATTTTTAAACTGAACCATCCCTGAGTTTGTAAATAATAATGATGGATCATCTTTGGGAATTAAAGGTGATGAAGGTAATTCTAAATGATTTTTTTTTTTAAAAAAGTTAAGAAACTTTTTTCTAATTTCAAAAGATATTTCTAAGCTATTATTCATTTATGCAATCATTATAAAAATAATTGCACTAATTAATCAACTTCGATTTCTTTTTCTACTGATTCCTTTTTTATTTCCTCTTCATTAGAATTAATTTTACTTTTTGATCTAATTGAGTCTTCAATTTTTCCTGAGATTTCTATATTGTCTTTTAAAAATGATTTTGCATTTTCTCTTCCTTGACCAATTCTATCACCATTATATGAGTACCACGCACCTGATTTTTCAACTATACCCATATTAGAAGCAGTATCCAATATTTCCCCGGTTTTTGAAATTCCTTCGCCGTACATTATGTCAAACTCTACTGTTTTAAAAGGAGGAGCTAATTTGTTTTTTACAATTTTTACTCGAGTTTGATTCCCTACAACTTCGTCTCTATCTTTAATTGCTCCAATTCGTCTAATATCCATTCTTACTGAAGCATAAAATTTAAGTGCGTTTCCTCCAGTGGTAGTTTCTGGATTACCAAACATAACTCCAATCTTCTGTCTTATTTGATTTATAAATATTACCAAGGTTTGAGACCGTGAAATTGATCCAGTTAGTTTTCTTAGCGCTTGACTCATCAACCTTGCATGAAGACCCATATGAGAATCACCCATGTCTCCCTCAATTTCTGCTCGAGGAACTAGTGCTGCAACTGAATCAATAACAAGAACATCAATGGCGTTAGAGTTTACTAAGGTATCGGCAATTTCAAGTGCTTGCTCACCGTTATCTGGTTGAGAAATAAGCATTTCGTCCGTGTTTACGCCTAATTTTTTTGCATAAATTGGGTCCAATGCATGTTCAGCATCAATAAATGCACAAGTACCTTTTAATTTTTGCGCTTCTGCAATTGCATGAAGAGCTAATGTTGTTTTTCCAGAGCTTTCTGGTCCATAGATTTCTACAATTCTTCCTTTTGGTAACCCACCAATTCCTAATGCAACATCCAAACCTAGAGAACCTGATGGTATAGATTCAATCTCAACAACTCCTCTTTCACCAAGCTTCATGACTGAACCCTTACCAAAGTCTCTCTCAATTTGAGAAATTGTTGATTCAAGTGATTTAATTTTATCCATAAATGTTCTATTAATGTTCTATTATCATATTAACATCAAACTTTTACTAATCAATAAAAATTTAATATTCTTTTTCTTTGTAAACTTTTTCAAATTTTTCGTGCATCTCCTGAGCTTCTAAAGACAATGTTGCTATAGGTCTTGCTCTAAGTCTAGCAATTGAAATAGGTTTATTTGTTTCTTCACAATAACCGTAAGTTCCATCATCTATTCTTCTAAGAGCTTTATCAATTTTACTCAAAAGCTTCCTTTCTCTATCTCTTGTCCTTAATTCCAAGCTTCTCTCTGATTCAATTGAAGCGCGGTCTGCGTTATCTGGTTTATTAGATGATTCTTCTTTTAAATTATCGATTGTATTTGAAGACTCACGAAGAATTTCTTTCTTCCATTCAAGCAATAGATTTCTGAAATATTCAACCTGACGAACATTCATAAATTCCTCGCCATCTTTTGGCTCATATATTTTAGTATTTTTATTTTTCATCAAAAAATTATAATAAAATTTATGAGATATATTTATATTTGGAAAAAAAATGAATCAAGTAAAATTTAAAAATTATAAAAAAGCAGCTTTTTTAGACAGAGATGGTGTGATTAATAAGGACATTGGATATTTGTACAAAATTGAGGAATTCCAATGGATTGATGGTGCAATTGAAGCTTTAAAACTTTTAAAAAAAAATAATTTTTTAATAATAATTATTTCTAATCAATCTGGTGTTAGTCGAGGCTATTTTTCTAAAGAAGATGTCATCAAACTCCACAAATGGATTAATTGTCAATTAAAAAAACATAATATTCAAATAGATGATTTTTTTTTTTCAACTGAATTACCAGTTAAAAATTTAGCTCCAGTTCGCAGAAAACCTTCTCCTAAAATGCTAAATGAAGCAATTGAAAAATATAAATTAGATAGAAAAAATTGTTTTATGATTGGTGACAAAAAAACAGACCTAATTGCAGCAAAAAACGCAAATATTAATTGTTTTTTATTTGAAGGCGGTAATTTATCATATAATATTAAAAAAATTTTAAAAGATCACTTAGACTAATATCAAAAAATCATTATATATAAGATATTAAATATGTTAGATGCTAAAAAAAAAAATTTTTACCCCAAAGGTCGTGATGTTGATGATACCGCCTTTGAAGAAGTCAGTAATTTACTTGATGACCTTCCAAAAAAGAGGGACATGCTTATTGAATTTTTGCATCTTATCCAAGATAAATATGGAGAAATAAGAAAAAAACATCTAGGTGCTTTAGCTAAGATCCTCAAAATACCGTTTGCAGAAGCATTTGAGGTTGCAACTTTTTACGCGCATTTTGATGTTATTGAAGATAATGCTCCTTCAATCCAAGATATTACAATCAGAGTTTGTGACAGTTTGACTTGTGAGCTTTTTGGTTCAGAAAAACTTATCAAAGATTTAAGTGATGGATTAGATAAAAAGAAAGTCAGAGTTTTAAGGGCACCATGCATGGGTTTATGTGACAAAGCACCTGCATGTGAAGTAGGTCACAAGCATGTAAATTTTTCAAACTTAGAAAAAATTAAAAAAGTAATTTCTAATGATGATTTACACCCTGAAATTGTTGAAGGTAAAACTTTAAACCAATATTTAAATTCTGGAGGTTATGAGGTATTAAAAAAATGTTACTCCGGCGAACTTAGTATTGAAAAAATAATTGATGAACTAAATAACTCTGGTCTAAAAGGAATGGGGGGCGCTGGTTTTCCTTCCGGACAGAAATGGAAATTTGTTAGAATGGAACCTGGTCCAAGATTAATGACAATTAACGGTGATGAAGGTGAACCAGGAACATTTAAAGATAAACTTTATTTAGAAAAGAATATCCATAAGTTTTTTGAAGGAATGCTAATAGCAGCGTGGGCTGTTGAGGCAAAAAAAATTTATATTTATATGAGAGATGAATATCCAGGAATTAGATTAAAAATGATTGATGAAATTGAAAAAATAAAAAAAGCTAAAATCATTGATGATAGCATTAAAATATATGTAAGAAGAGGTGCTGGAGCATATATATGTGGTGAAGAATCAGCAATGATTGAATCTATAGAAGGGAAAAGAGGTCTACCAAGACATAAACCCCCCTTTGTATCAAAAGTTGGTCTTTTTGGTAAACCAACATTAAACCATAACATTGAAACTGTTTTTTGGGTTCCAGACATTTTAAAAAAAGGCTATGAGTGGTTTAGCAGTCAAGGAAAAAATGGTCATAAAGGTCCACATAGTTATTCAGTTTCAGGACGAGTTAAAAAACCTGGGGTAAAGTTAGCCCCATCTGGCATTACTATGAATGAATTATTGAATGATTATTGTGGTGGAATGGAAGATGACCAAAAATTTTTAGGTTATTTGCCAGGCGGAGCATCTGGTGGAATACTTCCAGCATCAATGGCGGATATTCCTCTTGACTTCGGTACATTAGAAAAACATGGTTGCTTTATTGGTTCAGGTGCTATTGTAGTTTTTTCTGATAAAGACGATGTTAAAAAAGTTGCACTTAATCTACTTAAATTTTTTAATGACGAAAGTTGTGGTCAGTGTACCCCATGCAGAGTTGGAACAGAAAAAGCGGTTAAACTTATGGAAAAAAATAACTGGGACGAAGATCTGCTCAGAGAACTTGTACAAACAATGGGTGACGCTTCAATTTGTGGTTTAGGTCAGGCTGCAGGAAACCCAATTACTTGTACTTTAAATTTTTTCAAAGATCATATATAGTTAAAAAATAAATGAAAATGGTAGAGTTTTTTTTAAATAATAAAAAAGTTAAGGGTTCTGATAATGAAACTATTTGGCAAGTAGCCAAAAAAAATGGTGTCACACTTCCTCACCTATGTTACTCAGATAAGCCAGGTTATCGTGCTGACGGAAATTGTAGAGCTTGCATGGTATCAATTGAAGGTGAAAGAGTTTTAGCAGCCTCTTGCATAAGAAAGCCATCAGAGGGAATGAAGGTTTCTACAACCGATGAAAGATCTGAAAAATCAAGAAAAATGATTCTTGAATTACTTGTAACTGATCAACCAGATAAAAATGATTGTCATGATCCTGATTCTCACTTTTGGAAGATAGCTGATAATCTTCAGGTTAATGATAGTCGTTTTGATAAAAGACAGAGTCAAGATGTTCCCTCCTCAGACAACTCTCATGTCGCTATGGCTGTAAACTTAGACGCATGCATTCATTGTAACCTTTGTGTAAGAGCATGCAGAGAAGTACAAGTAAATGATGTTATAGGTATGGGAAATAGAGGACATACATCAAAGGTTATATTTGATTTTAACGATCCAATGGGTGATTCATCATGTGTGAGCTGTGGAGAATGTGTTCAGGCATGCCCAACAGGTGCATTAATGGAATCAAATTTGCTAAACAAAGATGGGAAGAAAACCATTAACCCAGACAGAAAAGTTGACTCATTATGCCCATATTGTGGTGTTGGATGCCAGCTGACTTACAATATTAAAGAAGAAAAAATTATTTCTGTTGATGGAAGGGAAGGTCCCGCAAACCAAAATAGACTTTGTGTCAAAGGAAGGTTTGGTTTTGATTATATTCATAACCCAGAAAGAATAACTAAACCGCTAATTAGAAAAGAGGGAATAAAAAAAGATCCAAAAGAAAAACTTGACCCATTAAACCCTCAATCTCATTTCAGAGAAGCCTCATGGGAGGAAGCACTTGACTTTGCTTCTAATAAACTCAAATCAATAAGAGATTCAAAAGAAGGTACTAAGGCTTTAGCTGGGTTTGGTTGTGCTAAAGGTTCAAATGAAGAAGCATATTTATTTCAAAAGCTTGTTCGAATTGGTTTTAAAAATAATAACGTTGATCATTGCACAAGAATGTGTCATGCGTCTTCAGTTGCTGCACTAATGGAAGCAATTGGAACTGGAGCAGTTACAGCTCCTGTATCAGAGGTTAAAAATGCTGAAGTTGCAATATTAATTGGCTGTCGCCCAACACAAAATCATCCAGTAGCCGCCACCTTTATTAAAAATGCTGTTAAAAATAATGGTTTGAAGCTTATTGTTTTAGATCCAAGAGAACAAGATCTATCAAGAATTGCAGAAAAAAGCCTTCAATTTAAACCTGGTGCAGATGTAGCATTACTAAATGCAATGTTAAATACAATAATAGAAGAAGGATTGGTTGACAGACAGTATATAGAAAAAAATACTGATGGGTATCTTGAACTAAAAGAACATGTCAAAGACTTTACTCCTGAAGAAATGAGTCAAATTTGTGGAATTAAAGCTGAAGAGATTAAGGAAACAGCTAGAATATTTGCCAACGCAAAGTCCGCTATGATTTTTTGGGGAATGGGTATTTCACAACATATTCATGGTACGGATAATTCTAGATGTCTAATTTCACTTGCATTAACAACTGGAAATGTAGGAAGACCTGGAACTGGTTTACACCCGCTCAGGGGGCAAAATAACGTTCAAGGAGCATCAGATGTTGGGCTTATACCAATGGTTCTTCCTGATTATCTTCCAATAGCAGACAAGAATAATGTAAAGTTTTTTGAAAATTACTGGGACTGTGAAATTAACCCAAACCCAGGTTTGACAGTTGTTGAGATTATGGAAGCTATTTATAATAAAGAAATCAAAGGGCTTTATGTTATGGGTGAAAACCCTGCGATGTCTGACCCTAATGCTAATCACGCCAGAGAGGCCTTAGCCAAACTTGAATGCCTTGTAGTTCAAGATATTTTCTTAACTGAAACTGCTTATCTTGCAGATATAGTTCTACCTGCTTCAGCCTTCCCAGAAAAAACTGGTACTTTTACAAATACAGATAGAAGAGTACAATTAGCTAGAAAAGCAGTTAACCCTCCTGGCGAAGCAAAACAAGATTTGTGGATAATCCAAGAGTTAGCAAAAAGAATGGGGTTGAATTGGAATTATTCTGGTCCAGATGAAGTTTATGATGAACTAAGTAAATGTATGGATTCCCTGAAAAACATAACTTGGGAACGATTAGTTAACGAGGGTGCAGTTACTTATCCTTGCGATGATAAAGATAAACCAGGTAATGAAGTTATATTTGGGGAGGGGTTTCCTACAAAAAATAAAAAAGGTAAATTAGTTCCAGCCAAGCTAATTTCACCTGATGAGGTTCCTGATAAAAATTATCCTCTAATTCTCACCACAGGGAGACTATTAGAGCACTGGCATACTGGTTCAATGACAGTGAGATCTAAAGTTTTAAATACAATTGAGCCTCAACCATATGTTAATATGTCTAGAAATGAGATGAGAAAAAATCAATTTATACAAGATGAAACTGTTGAACTGTCTACAAGGCGAGGAATGGTAAAGGTGAAAGTTAGATTAGACAAAATGATACCTGATGGAATGATTTTTATGCCTTTTTGTTTTGAGAATGCTCCAGCAAATGTTCTCACTAATCAAGCACTTGATCCTGATGCAAAGATACCTGAACTTAAGTATTGCGCAGCAAAAGTAGAAAAAGCTTCAGCTTAAAATAATTACTCTTTCATATGATGTTTTTTATCAACAGCTTTTATTAATAGGTTTGACACGAATGCAATAGCCAGTAACCCTGCCATTGCATACATTGTGGTGTTGTAAAGAGTTGTTGATGGGTTAATTGTTCCTTCAGGCACATGGGCCATTAAGTTTGAAATAGTAACTGTTTTTTGTTTAACCAAAAGTGATAGTTGATCAATTGAAGCACCATAGATTTCCTCAAACTTTTCTGGAGAAATCTTTGAGACAAGATCACTTATAGCACTTTCCATTGAACCTTGTCGAAGTTGAGTTATTGCTACAGGACCAAGAACACCTGCTGTTGACCAGGCAGTGAGTAATCTTCCGTGAATCCCTCCAACATATCTTGTGCCAAAAATATCTGCAAGGTAAGCTGGAATAGTTGCAAAACCACCACCGTACATAGTAAAGATAATCATTGAAGCAGCGTAAAATAAAACTAAATATGTAACTGTAGGGTCAATACTCATTGCTTTTGCTGTAAAAGGAATCGACAAGTACAAAAGAATTCCAAGTGAGAAAAATATGAAATATGTAGTTTTTCTCCCTATAAAGTCTGACATTGAGGCCCAAAAAATTCTCCCAACCATATTAAAAACACTTATCATCAGGACATAAGTACCAGCAAAACCCGCTGTGACTATCTGAGGTAAACTCGGGGTAAAAATTTCGATCATCATTGTTTTGGCAACACCAATAACACCTATTCCAGCAGTTACGTTAAAGCATAAAACTATCCATAAAAAATAAAATTGAGGTGTTTTTAACGCCTGGTCAATGTGCACATGATTTTTGGTAATTAAACTTGTTTTTCCAGAATCTTTTGGTGGGACCCAACCTTCCGGTTTCCATCCCTCAGCTGGAACTCTATAGGAGAATGATGCAATTGTCATGATGATGAAGTATACAATTCCCAAAAATAAAAAAGTTTGTGCAGCACCACTTGAACCAGTACCAACAATGTAAACACCAGGTTCTCCAGGAACAATCATTTTTGCAAGATCATTGATAGAAACAACAACAACTTCAGTCAGATTACCTGAAATTTCAACAAAACGTCGGCCACCTTCAGTAATTAGACTAACGGCATCAATTGAACCGATATATTCTGGTGCTTTATAAAATTTTGCAAGAAGTCTATCAATTGATAGTTTAGCTATCATAGCACCACCACCAAAACCCATAATTGCCATTCCGGTAGCCATTCCTCTTCTATCAGGAAACCATCTGATTAATGTAGAAACTGGTGATACATATCCTAGCCCTAAACCTATTCCTCCTATAACTCCATAACCAAGATAAAGAAGATATAGCCCCAATTGTAGTACTATTGGTTGAGAACTTATCATTGGTAAAGACAATGATATTTGCACCCCTTGCTCCTGAAGATAAATACCGAGAGCTCCTATTAAAAACCCTCCTCCCCAACAACATGCTGATACAAAGCCAACCATTCTTGGTCCAACCTCCTCAAGCCATTTCCCAGCATAAGCTGCTGAAAGTCCGAGACTTACAATTGCAACAGAGAATATCCAAACAACTTGACCTAAACTCCAGTCGTCAGCAGATGATGTAACAACACCTAAAATTTTCACCAAAGCTGGATTAAACATACTCCAAGCATAAACTGAACCGATACAAAGGTGTATGGCTATAGATGCAGGAGGAACTAACCATCTATTAAATCCTGGTTTTGCAATTATGTTCTTTTTGTGGAGAGTATCATAAAAACTCATGTTTAATTTTCCTTTTTTAGAATTCTAAATAATTTATTCGCTTCAGCTAAATCATCTTTATTGTTTACATTAAAGAAGGGATCATAGCCAATAAAAGGAAAATTGACTAGTCTAGTTTTGATTTTTTTTGTAAATAAATCTATTTTTCTTCCACCTCCCAACAAAAATCTTTCTAAAGATTTTTCAAGCTTTATATTCCACATTGAAAAAACTGGATGTGCCCTCTTGCCACTCGCTGCCATTATAATGTCTTCATCCACAATTTGTTTGCAAAAAATTTTCACCAAATCTTTTGGAAAAAAAGGACAATCAATAGGAAAAAAACAAACCCAATTATGGTTTGAATTAATTTTTGCCCACCTCAAACCTGTTAAAATACCGACTAAGGGTCCTAAATTTCCAGGTATACAATCAGAAATTACTTTGTGAATCCTAAATTTTTCAAAAGTTTTAGGCTCGTTAGAGTTTATTAATAAATCATCAACTTGAATTACTGATCTTGATATTACTAATTCAGTTAAACTTTTACCTCCAACCTTTTTTAGTGCTTTATCACTTCCCATACGCCTTGATAAACCACCACAAATCAAAAATCCCAAAGGTTTTTTAATATATTTATCCAATTCTACTTTCCCCTGAAAGAACATAAAATTTCTTACCTTTAGCTCTACCAATTAAGGTTAAATTTGATTTTCTTGCTAATTCAATACCCCAAGCTGTAAAACCGGATCTAGATATAACTATCGGAATTCGCATATTAACCGATTTAATAACCATCTCACTTGTAAGCCTTCCTGTAGTATAAAAAATTTTATTTTGTGGTTTAATCTTTTTTAACATCATATATCCAGCTATTTTATCTATAGCATTATGCCTACCTACATCTTCCATATAAATTAATGGTTTATTTTTTTCACAAAGAACACATCCATGGATCGCCCCTGCCTTAAGATAAAGGCTTGGAGTTTGGTTGATTTTTTTTGATAATTGATAAATCCAATTAACTTTGATTTTTAAATTTTTATTTAGCTTAATTTTATCAAAACTTTCCAAAATATCTCCGAAAAGAGTTCCTTGTGCACAACCAGATGTTAAAATTTTTTTCTTTAATTTCTCTTGATAATTTACTTTTTTTTTTGTTCTAACAACTACAACATTTAATTCATCGTCATAGTCAACGGATTCAATTTTTGTATTTTTTGAAATCATATTCTGATTTAACAAGTAACCGACTGCAAGATATTTTGGATAATCGTTTATTGTCATCATTGTTACAATTTCTTGATTATTTAAATATAAAGTTAATGCCTTTTCTTCAATAACATCAATTTTTTTCCTCTTTAAATCCTCATTTAATCCAATAATTTTTCTTGTAAGCTTTTGATTTTCAGTATCAGGTTTTAATTTCATTTTAAAAAAATTCTTATAATTGACTGGTTATTTAATACATTAATATTAAGATAAATACTATGATAGATAAATTTGGAAGAAAAATTAATTATTTAAGGTTGTCAGTGACTGATCGGTGCGATTTAAGATGCACTTATTGTATGCCAAAAAAAAATAATCTTTTATACAAAAAAAATGATATTTTATCGCTTTTAGATTTAAAAAAAATCTCAAAAGTTTTTATTAACCTTGGTATTGAAAAAATTAGGATTACTGGGGGAGAACCACTAATAAGAAAAGATATTATGAATTTTTTAGAATATATTTGTAGTCAAAAAAAAAAGAAATTTAGTGAGATTCTAATTACAACTAATGGCACACAGCTCAAGAAATATGCAAAAAAAATAGCATCATTTGGTATTAAAAGAATAAATATTTCATTAGATACTCTTGACCCAGAAAAATTTAAATTAATAACAAATGGTGGAAACCTCTCCAATGTGATGGATGGGATAAAAGAAGCAAAAAAAAATAATCTAGAAATCAAGATAAATAGTGTTTTATTAAAAAAGTTTAACGAAAATGAAATTTTAGATATGGTTCGATGGTGTTCTTACAATAAATTTAAGCAATCTTTTATTGAGGTTATGCCAATTGGAAAACTTAGTATTAGTAGAGAAAGCCAGTTTTTACCAGTAACTAGTGCTATGCAAATAATTAAAAAAGAGTATGGCTTGAAACCATCTTTGTTCAAAACGAATGGGCCTTCAAGATACTACACTACTGAAAAGTTTAATAACACCATAGGTTTTATATCACCTATATCAAATAATTTTTGTGCATCTTGCAATAGAATAAGAGTTACAAGTAACGGTCTACTTTATTCTTGTCTGGGTGATAATGGTTCAATAAATTTAAAAGATCATTTAGATAAAAAAGATGTTGAACTAAACGACATAGTTAAAAAAGTTATATTTAACAAACCCGAAAAACATTCTTTTTCAATCAAAGAAGTAGGTTATATAAATAATAGATTTATGAATTCAACGGGTGGGTAATGCAATACAAAAAAATTGGGTTTATTGCCTCTGAAAAGCCTGAAGCAAAAAACGCACTTAAAGTTTTAAGAAAATTATATAAAAATGTGTCACCATCAGAAGCTGATATAATTGTTGCACTTGGTGGTGATGGAACTGTTCTAAAATGTTTACATGATTTTCTTGATAACAAAACACCTATTTATGGAATGAACAAAGGTTTTGTTGGTTTTTTAATGAATAGATATTCAGAAAAAAAACTTGAAAAAAGATTGTCTGAAGCAATACCTTACAAACTTTATCCACTTAAAATTAAAAGTTTTGATAAAGAAGGAAAAATCAAAGAGGGACTAGCATTTAATGATGTATCAATGATAAGAAATAGTCCAAGGATCGCTAAAATAAAAGTTCAAGTCAACAATAAAACAAGAATTGAGGAGTTCTTGGGTGATGGCTGCCTTATATCAACACCAGCTGGAAGCTCTGCCTACAATTTATCTCTTAGGGGACCTGTAATACCTGTAGGTGCTCAAGTTTTAGCATTAACACCAATAAGTCCATACAGACCAAGAAGATGGAGGGGAGCTCTATTAAATAACAATGCAAAAATTACATTACTATCGCTAGATAAAGAGACTAGGCCTGTTAGAGCAGAAGCTGATTTTTTAGAGTTTGATAATATTGTAAAACTTGAGGTATTATTGGACAAAACTAAGTACATGAATCTATTATTTGACCCTGGCCATGATATGGAAGAAAGGATTGTAACTGAACAATTCAACAACTAAATGTTTATGAATTTCAAAGATTTATTTTCAAAATTAATTTCATTCAAAACTGTTAGCAAAACTAGCAATCAAAACTTAGTTGATTTTATTAAAAATTATCTTTCAAAGTTTAGTATTGAAACACAAAATATAGAGGGTGCAAAAGGACAGTTCAATCTTTATGCTAGAATTGGACCAAACCAAAAAGGAGGTATTTTGTACTCTGGTCATACTGACGTAGTTCCTACTGAAGGTCAAAACTGGGATACAGATCCGTTTAAATTAATAAAAAAAAAAAAGAGATACTATGGACGAGGAACATGCGATATGAAAGGGTTTATTGCTACCATACTTTATCTAATACCAAAAATTAAAATTAATAAACTTCAAAAACCAATCCATTTAATTTTTTCTTATGATGAGGAAATAGGTTGTGTAGGGATACAAAAAATGATTCCATTTTTAAAAAAGATAAAACCAAAACCTTCTTTTTGTATTGTTGGTGAACCCACTGAAATGAAATTGGTAAATCAACATAAAGGGAAAAAAAATTTCATAGTTGAATTTAAAGGAATTGAAGCTCATTCTTCATTAATAAATAATGGTGTGAACGCAATCAACTTTTGTTCAGAGTTTATTGAATATTTAAAAAATCTTCAAAGTTCTTTTAAAAAAGAATATAAAAACGAAAAATATAATCCACCATATCCAACAATCAACATTGGTACTATTAATGGAGGTATTGCTCTTAATATAATTCCAAAAAGCTGTATTATTGAATTTGAGATTAGAGATACACCTAATCTAGATACAAAAAAGATTGTTTTTAAAATAAAAGAATTTTTAAAATCTATCGAAAAAGAAATGAAATTAAAAAATAATAAATGTTACGTAAAAATTAAGGAATCAAATAATTTTCCTCCATTAAATACAAATGAAAATGAAAAAATTGTGAGTATGGCATTGAAAGAACTGGAAACGAATTCAATAAATACCGTCAGTTTTGGAACTGAAGCAGGTGTTTTTGATAAACTAGGTTTTCAAACAATAGTTTGTGGTCCTGGAAGCATCAAACAGGCACATAAGCCTAATGAGTTTATTGATGAACAACAAATTTTAAAGTGCCAAAAATTTCTTGAGAAAACATTCAATTATTTATACTAAAATAATGCTCATTAATGAATTAGAAATTGATATTCCTGATAATCTCATTGCAATTCATCCTCAAATACCAAGAGATGAATCTAAACTTGTGATTGTAGACAAAAAACTTAAAATTATTAAATTCAAAGATATCATTGATTATTTAAGAACTAATGATGCTATAATTTTCAACAATACTAAAGTTATCAATGCTGAATTGTCAGGAAATATTGATAAAAGAAAAGTTTTAGTAAATCTTAATAAATTATTAAATAAGAAAAAAGTTTTATGGAGTGTATTTCTTAAAGCTAACAGGATTCCAAGTATTGGCGAAATAATAAACTTTAACAGTGGAATAAAAGCAAAGGTTGTAGAAAGAAAAAAAAACAACAACACAACAACATTTTTTTTAGAGTTTAACTGCGATTACAAACTCTTCAATCAATATATAAAAAAATATGGAAAATCACCATTACCTCCTTACATAAAAAAAAAAAGAAATCAAAATTCTAAAGATCAGATTAATTATCAAACAGTTTTTGCTAAAAAAGAAGGTGCTGTAGCTGCCCCAACAGCAAGTCTTCACTTTTCCAAAAATTTAATAAAGAAAATTAAAGAAAAAAAAATAAAAATAATTTTTATAACACTTCATGTTAATGGAGGTACATTTATTCCCATAAAATCTAAAAATGTTTTCGATCATAAAATGCACAAAGAATTTGGTGAAATTTCTAAAAATTCAGCAAATAAAATTAATAGAATTAAAGCTCAAGGTGGAAGAATATTTGCCATTGGAACTACAGTTCTAAGACTTTTAGAATCATCTAAAAATTTTGATGGATCAATCAGGGCTTTTTATGGGGAGACAGATATTTTTATTAAGCCAGGTGACAATATTGATACAATAGATGGCCTAATTACAAATTTTCATACACCTAAATCAACTCTGTTAGTTTTAATTTATGCAATCTTAGGAATGGAGAAAACTAAAAAACTTTATGATTTTGCTATAAAAAAAAAATTACGTTTTTTTTCTTTTGGAGATGCATGCCTCATTTGGAATAAAAAAAATGAGTCTTAATTTTTCAATAAAAGGTTCTGACGGAGATGCAAGAGCAGGTTATTTAAAAACTAAGCATGGATCGATTAAAACTCCCGTATTCATGCCAGTTGGAACATCAGCATCAGTTAAAGCAGTCTTTCCAAAAGATCTACTTGATTTAGAAATTGAAATAATTTTAGCCAATACTTACCATTTGATGCTTAGGCCCGGTGAGGATTTAATAAAAAAATTAGGAGGATTGCAGAAATTTATGAACTGGAACAAACCTATTCTCACTGATTCAGGTGGCTTTCAAATTTGGTCCCTATCTAATTTAAGGAAACTAAGTAAAGAAGGAATAGAATTTTCATCACATATCGATGGAAAAAAATATTTTTTAACTCCAGAAAAGGCAATTTTGATTCAAGAAAAACTTAATTCAACAATCACTATGGTATTAGATGAATGTACAGAGTTTCCTGCAACTTTTGATAGAGCAAAAAAATCAATGGAATTAAGTCTAAAATGGGCAGAAAGATGTAAGAAAAGTTTTAAAAAAAGAAATGGTTATGGTCTTTTTGGAATAATTCAAGGTGGTATGTATGGAGATTTAAGAAAAATTAGTTGTAATGAACTTCTAAATTTAAACTTTGATGGTTATGCAATTGGTGGTCTCTCAGTTGGTGAATCACACAAACAAATGATTAATATCTTGGACTCTACTGTTAATTTAATAAATTTTGAAAAACCCAGATATCTCATGGGAGTTGGAAGGCCAGTTGATATTTTTGAATCTGTTGAAAGAGGAATTGATATGTTTGATTGTGTCATACCAACAAGATTTGGAAGAAATGGAAGAGCTTTTACGCTAAAGGGAGAGATCAATTTAAAAAATGCCATATATGCATATGATAAAAGTCCTTTAGATAAGGATAGTGACAATGAATATTCAAATAAGTTTTCTAAATCCTATATTCATCATTTGACGAAAAGCAATGAAATATTGTCTTCTATGATCCTGAGTATTCACAATATTGCCTTTTATAAAAAAATGATGAATGATATAAGAGAATCAATTATGAAAAAACAATTTTTAAGTTTAAAAAAAAAATATCTAAAATATCACGATGTCTACAAAAAAAAATAGATACCTTGGCCTAAAATCTTCAGTCTCACTTGAATCACCAGATAAATTTGTACTGGATGCTATTAAAAATCCGCATCCTAGTAAAAAGTACTGTGTAAGATTTTCATCTCCAGAACTTACAAGTATATGTCCAATAACTTCTCAGCCTGATTTTGGAAATGTAATAATTGATTACGTTCCATCAAAATTTATTATGGAGAGTAAATCATTTAAACTCTTTTTATTTACTTTCAGAAATTACGGTGGTTTTCATGAAGATTGTACTATGAAAATTGCAAAAAAAATTGAAAAATACATCAAGCCTAAATGGATAAGAGTTTGTACCTACTGGAATCCCCGGGGAGGTATACCAATCGATGTATTTTATCAATCAGGTAAACAACCAGAAAATATTCACATTGAAGATACAAATGTAAAAATTTATCGAGGAAGGTGATTATTCACCTCTATAAACACAACCTCCAATTCTTGGTCTGTTAATTTCAATGCTTTCTAAATTTTTTATCTTTAGTTTAATTCTTTTCCATAACCATCTTGCAATGTTCTCACTTGTCGGATTTTCCAAACCCTTAATCTCATTAAGAGTTTGATGATCTAATTTTTCTACTACCGGTTTTACTATCCTATCAATGTCCTCAAAATCTATAACCCAACAATTACTTTTATTGATCTCTCCAGAAATTCTCACAGTCATTTCATAACTGTGACCATGAACTTTTGAATACTTATGATTTTTTTTAAAATCTGTTAAAAAATGAGCTGCATCAAAAAAATATTTTTTGTAAATAATCATACTAATTTATTCCTAATGATTTATGTAATTGAAGACTGGGAAACCATGGTCTATGTGACTTACAATAATTTATTGTTTTTACGAAATTTATTCTAAAATTTTGATCATTTTTTGGTTGCAAAAAAAAATATTGAAAATTTAATTTTAATGCATTTCTTAAATCTAATTTTGTTTGTGGGTAAACAATCTTCAATTCATCACCTTTTTTAAGTATCCATTTTGAATTCTCTTTTGGGCTTACTGTTAACCAATCAAATTTTAATCTTGTATCAATAGTTCCATTAGTCTCAATGGCAATAAAAAAGTTTTTTTTTTTTAATTCTTTGATTAATGCTAAATCAACTTGAAGTAACGGTTCTCCTCCAGTAAGTACAATAAATTTTTTTTCTAATGAAAAAACTGAATTCCACATCATCATAACTTTTGAAACTAAATCCCTTAAATTGTAAACGCCGCCATTTATTCCATTTACACCTAAAAAGTCTGTATCACAAAATTTACAAATAGCCTTGAATCTGTCTTTTTTTTTCCCATTCCACAAATTACATCCAGAAAACCTAACAAATATAGCTTTTTTACCAGAAAAAAAGCCTTCACCTTGAATTGATTGAAATATTTCTTTTACTCTATACATTTTTAAGATGGATCAATTAATTGTGCTTCGTTAAAACCTTTTTTTCTCAGTAAGCATGAGTCGCATAAACCACAACCTTTCTGATTTATTGGATTATAACAACTTGATGTTTTAGAAAAATCAATATTATTTTTTTTTCCTAATAAGATAATTTCTTTTTTATTAAGATCTAAAAGTGGAGTTTTTATCTTAAACTTTTTTCCCTCTATAGCTTTTTTTGTTGAAAGGTTTATCAAATTTTCAAAATTTCTTATAAATTCTACCCTACAGTCAGGGTATCCAGAGTAATCAATAGAATTAACTCCAATGTAAATATCATCAATACCCAAAGATTCTGCATAACCAGCAGCAAAAGATAGAAAAATTAAGTTTCTTCCAGGTACATAAGTAATTGGAATTGAATCAGGAATTGAATCAACATCTTTATTTTTTGGAACTTCAATATCATCTGTAAGTGCAGACCCCCCAAAAAAATCAATTTTAAATACTCTATGTGAAAAAACATTATGCTTTCTGGCTTGAAGTTTTGCATTTCTCAGTTCAGATAAATGTCTCTGCCCATAATCAAAAGACAACGCATAAACTTGTAAATTTAACTTTTTACAGATTGACAATACAACTGTAGAATCAAGACCACCACTTAAGAGAACAATACATTTTTTTTTTTTTTTTATCATTTTAAAATATAATCTTTAACATAAATTAAAATGAATGATTTAAAAAATAATATTAGAAAAAAAATTTATGATTTAGGTTTTGATTTTGTAAGCTTTACCAAACCAATTATAGACAAAGAAACAAAACTTCAGTTTAAAAATTTTTTGGATAAAAATTATCATGGAGATATGAAATGGCTCGAGAGACATTATGAAAAAAAAATTGATCCAAGAAAATTATGGGACAAAGTAAAGACAGTTGTCGTAATTGCTTTGAACTATTCACCAAAATTTAATCCAATTTTAAAAAATGATAAAAATGACTTTGCAAATATTAGTGTTTATGCCGGCAATGAAGATTATCACAAAGTTATATTTGATAAATTGAATGACTTTAAAGTTTGGTTTAAAAAAGAATCTAACTTAGAGTCTAAAATTTTTGTTGACTCAGCTCCTTTAATGGAGAAATATTTTGCCAAAATGTCAAATGTTGGATGGCAAGGGAAACACACAAACATTGTTTCAAAAAAATTTGGCTCCTGGTTATTTTTATCTGAAATATTCTTGCCCATACAAATTCAAGCCGACGCAAAATCCTCAGATAATTGTGGATCCTGTACTAAATGTATTGATATATGCCCGACAAATGCATTGTACGATAGCTATAAAATTGATGCTAGAAAATGTATTTCTTATTTAACTATTGAATATAAAGGTCCTATACCAATAAGTTTAAGAAAAAAAATTGGGAATAAAGTTTATGGTTGCGACGATTGTTTGGCAGTATGTCCCTGGAATAAATTTACATTACCAACTGATAAAGATGAGTTTATTACCAAAAATGAAAAAGATCTTAATTTTTTTTTAGAATTTGATGAAATTATATTTAACAAATATTTTAAAAAATCTCCTATAAAAAGAATCGGTTGGGTTAGCTTTATGAGGAATGTGATTTTGGTTTGTGGAAATAGTATGTTACCAGAACTTATTTATAAATTAAAAAAATTTCTTGATAATAAAAATCCAATTATCAGGGGTATAACAATATGGGCTATTAATGAACTAATGAAAGGTGACAAAAAAGGGGTGTTCGAGAAGATCAAAGAAATTGAAAAAAATAAATATGTTCTTTTTGAACTTAACTCACTAAATTAATCTTTTAATGCACTCAAGCATTTTGTCTATAATACCTTGGTCTGAAGATGAGTGACCGGCAGTATTTATCAAAAATAGTTTAGATGATTCCCAATGTTTACTTAAATTAAAAGCATTAATTGGTGGGCAAATCAAATCATACCTACCTTGAATTATGAAACCAGGTATGCCATTTAAAGTTTTTGCTTTTTTAATAATTTCATTGTTATCCATAAAAAAATTATTCTTAATGTAATGTAGTTCCATAAACGGAGAATTAGGAAGTCCATCTCTCTCTAAAATTTTTTTTTCATCCTCAAAAATAGATTTCTCTGGGTTTATTTGAGATAAAATCCTCTCATAATCATGCCATATCCAAGAATGTAACTTAGAATTTTCAATGCAGATCTTTTTGTAATAACTTTCTATTATTTCATTCTTATCCTCTACTAAGTTGACGAAATCTTTATAAAGCTCAGGTAAAAATATTTTTGGTCCCTCCTCAAAAGCCCATTTTATTTCATTCATGGTTCCAAGAAAAACTGATCTCAACATAACACCTGAAGTTCTTTTTGGATATTTAATGGCATATTTTAAAGCCAAAGTTGCTCCCCATGATCCCCCTACAATTAAAATTTTTTTTAAATTTAAAAAGTCCCTTATTTTATCAATATCCTCTACTAAAGTTTGAGTATCATTTCCTTTAAGCGATCTATAGGGAGTACTTTTTCCACAACCTCTTTGATCAAATATTATTGACTTAAAAATTTCTGGATCAAATAAATTATGATGTTCACTTCTTGAATGACCTCCCGGCCCACCATGAACAAAAATAACAGGTATCCCATCTTTTTTACCGCTTACTTCTAAATAAATTTTATTATCATCCCCAACATCAAGGTTATACATTTCAGGAAGCATTATGTGTCTAAAGAGTTTACTTTTCATTTAAAAAACATTATCTAATAAGTTATGGAAAAATTTGAAAGTCTTAATGAATTAATATTAGCATTACTTTTATGGATAACAAGTCATACAGACTATAAAGATCCAAAACAAATGCCAAAATTAGAGTTTCTAGAACAAAAAGAATTATCGGAATTAGCCTGTGGCAGAAAGTGCGAAATTATGGCTTATACACCAAACTCTCCAAAATATCTAATTTATATGTCCGAAGAATTAGACCCGATGAATGATGTTTGTCACAGAGGCATACTTATGCATGAAATAATTCATGTTTTGCAAGAAGAACAAGGTTTTTTTAAAAATTATGATCTAAAAACAAAAAAACACCTTAGAGAAATGAATGCTTTAGTTAATCATAATATTTATCTAAGTCAGTTTGGAAAAAAAATCTTATATAGCAATGGTTTTGCTGCAAAATTTAAAACAAATGAGAAAAATAGTCTTTACTGTTGACCTGAAATTTTTTTGGTAATTTCTTTGTGATCAATATAACCAAATATAACTTCATCCTTAATTAAAAAGGCTGGAGTTCCTTTTAACTCAAACATTCTAGCAAGTTCAATATCCCTTTCTACCTCAATTTCGATTTTAGGGTTATCAATTTCCTTTTTTATTTTTTCAAGGTCATAATCTAATTGAAGTAAAATTTTTTTAATTTTTTTATTATCTATAAAACCTTTAGTTTTTAATAATTTGTCATGAAAATTATTAAACTTTTTATTACTCTTTTTTGCAATCACTAGTGCCATTTTGGCTAATATTAAAGATTGGTCTGACAATATTGGAAAGTTCTTGTATATTACTTTAATGTCAGGATGCTCCTTTAAAACTTTTTTTATATCTTGATGCCCCCTTTTGCAATAAGAACAATTGTAATCTAGAAATTCTACAATAACTTTTTTTGAGTTAACGCTTCCACTGTATAAACCATTTTTTGAGTTAAAAATTATGTCTTTATTATTCTTTATTAAGTCTTTATTTTTCTTTTTTCCTTCATCAAGCATTCTTTCCTCATAATTTTTCAATGACTGCAAAATTACCTCAGGATTATTAAGAAGGAATTCCTCTATTTTATTATCTATATCTTGAGCATTTGGGTGATTATAGAAAAGTAAAAGTACAATCAAAAAAAAGCATCTTATTATCATTTGCAACCAATTTGGTGCGAGCGGTGGGACTTGAACCCACAAGGGTGTTACCACCCGCAGGATTTTAAGTCCTGTCTGTTTACCAATTTCAGCACGCTCGCTTTGTAAAAGTTAAAAGTATATTTTCATAAACATTTATTTAAAATTTTGTATTCTTTAAAATAACTAATTACACTTAAATACAGAAAGTGTATTACAATATGTTGAGTGGTCAGTTTTATCATTATGAAAATATATAACACTCTATCAAAAAGTTAAAGTAATTCTTATGAATGATACTTAAAAAAATGTTATTTTTAATAAAGATTTGGACTATTTGAATATTTTTTTTATTTGCTCAGCTATTATTTTCTTTGCTACTTCCTCAGCATTTTCATTTATCCATTTATCAATTTCTTTTTTTATTAATTTTTCTTCATCACTATGAATTGAATCTTTAATATTTTTTTTTGTAATAACTTTTTTCTCAGAAACAATACCCTTTACTTCATCTAAGATTTTTTTATTATTATCTGTCATAATTCAAACCTGTCTGAATCCTTTTATCAACATCACTAATTAATTTATCCAAATTACTACTTACCTTTTTTGTTGAAATAGTCTGAACTTTTTTATTTATATCATTCTTAAGTTGTTCATAAATATAATTTGATTCAACTTCAAATTTTGAAATTTCTTTTCCAGTAAACTTATTAATAGATTTTGCAATAAGTTCTGTTTTTTCAAAGTAAACTCTAGATTCAATAAGATCTTGCTTGTAAAGATCTCTCAATGCTAAGAGTTTTTTTTCAGCATTTTCTAAAAATTCATATTTTTCATCAATATTATCTATAATTTCAGTTTTTGTTTTAGATTCACCAGTTTTTTTTTTTTTATTTTTTAAAGATAAATAAAATAGAATCATCAGAAAGATGAATGCAAATGGTATTATTTGATAAGAAATATTTGACATATTAAACGAAATACCCTTTTTTATCATAACATAATTAATTATAATATATTAATGGACAAAGAAAAAAATATTAATGACCTATTATCTTCAATTCGAAGGCTAATTAATGAAGCTCAAAATGAAGTTTTAAATATTCAAAATAAAGAAAATTTAATTAGTGTAGAAAGTACTCTATCTAATAAACAAAGAAAACCATTAGAGAAATATTCAGTTAAAAATACAAATCAAAATTTTGTAACAAATGATAACATTAATTCCAATAACTTACATAATGGAAATTTAAATTGGGAAAATATAAATTTTGAAAAATATCAAAAAGAATGCTTAATAAACAAAATTGAATTATCTGAAAAAATTAGTGAGTATTTTCATCAATTGCTAGATAATTGGGTTGAAAAAAAACTTTCCAAGTTAATTGATCTTGAAGTTGAGGTTTATGCAAAAAATAAACTCAAAGAAAAATTAAAATAATCTAGGTTTACCTTTTTTTTTTTTCAGATATTCA
>JBJKUQ010000008.1:0-51345 GCA_045563015.1 Alphaproteobacteria bacterium
ATATAATTTTTAAATTAAAGAATGATTTAACACTATTTAGAAATTTTGATGATGAAAAGTTATTGAATGAAATTATTAGAAAATATAATAGTTATGTAGAAAGGTTTAGTAAAAAGTTTGAGATGAAATTAAGTTTTATTGAGAGCTTTAATTTCAAAAAATAAAAGTTTTAATCAGAGTTCTTTTTTTACTTATCTATCTGAATTGAATAATTTTTATCTTACTGTCTTTTATAAATTTGTTGGTATAACTAATTCAACTATTTTAACTTATTTTTTTATTTTGAGAGAATTTGATTATAAAAAACTATTTGCACTTATGAACATTGAAAATAAAATACAACAAAGTCAATGGGGGTATGTTGAAGAGCAGAAAGAAATAGACAAGAGTTGTCTAAAAAATTTAAAGGATATCTCTTTTTTTTTTTGAAAATATAAATTAATTTATTTAAATTTAGGTATAATTATTAGTTATGAAAGAATTTTAAAGAAACTTGATCAAAAAAGATCTTTAGCTGTTGCAGGTGGTGGTGCAAAAAGACAAGATTCCCAGCATAAAAAAGGTAAGCTTACTTCAAGAGAAAGAATTGATGTTCTATTAGATGAAGGAACTTTTGAAGAATGGGATATGTTTGTTGAACATAGGTGTTCAGAGTTTGATATGGAGAGTCAAAAAGTTCCTGGAGATGGTGTTGTTACCGGATACGGAACGATAAATGGAAGATTAACATTTGTTTTTAGTCAAGACTTTACAGTTTTTGGTGGCTCCTTATCTGAGTCACATGCAGAAAAAATTTGTAAAATTATGGATAAAGCATTACAGGTTGGTGCTCCAGTAATTGGTTTAAATGATTCTGGAGGAGCTAGAATTCAAGAAGGTGTAGCTTCATTGGCGGGGTACGCCGAAGTGTTTCAAAGAAATGTACTTTCTTCAGGAGTTATTCCTCAAATTTCAGTTATAATGGGACCATGTGCCGGTGGGGCTGTTTATAGTCCGGCAATGACAGACTTTATTTTTATGGTCAAAGACACATCTTACATGTTTGTAACCGGACCAGATGTTTTAAAAACAGTAACACATGAAGAGGTGAGCCACGAAGAGTTAGGTGGTGCTTCAACTCATACCAAAAAATCAGGTGTTGCTGATTTAGCATTTGAAATGATGTTGAGGCATTGTTTCAACTTAGAAGGTTTATGGGTTTCCTTCCATCATCAAATAAAGAGAACCCTCCAATAAGAAAATCAGAAGATCCAGCAGACAGGATTGAATTTTCTCTTGATACTTTACTTCCTGATAATCCTAATAAACCGTATGATATGAAAGAGTTGATAACAAAAGTCGTAGATGATAGAGATTTTTTTGAGACCCAACCAGATCACGCTTCTAATATTATAACTGGTTTTGCAAGAATGACAGGTTCACCAGTTGGTATTGTTGCAAATCAACCCATGGTTTTAGCTGGTTGTCTCGATAATAATTCTTCTAGAAAAGCTGCAAGGTTTGTAAGGTTTTGCGATTGTTTTAATATACCGATAGTTACATTTGTAGATGTTCCCGGTTTTTTACCTGGAACCTCACAGGAATATAACGGTATAATAAAGCATGGGGCTAAATTACTTTTTGCTTTCGCAGAGGCCACAGTTCCAAAGATTACTGTAATAACAAGAAAAGCTTATGGTGGTGCGTATGATGTGATGAGCTCTAAACATTTGAGAGGCGATGTTAACTATGCATGGCCTCAAGCTGAAATAGCTGTAATGGGACCTAAAGGTGCAGTCGAAATAATTTTTAGAGGAGAACTTGGTAATAAGGAAAAAATTGAACAAAAAACAAACGAATATAGAGAAAGGCTTGCAAACCCATTTATTGCAGGAAGCAGGGGGTTTATTGATGATGTAATTATGCCGAATACAACAAGAAAAAGAATTTGTCGTTCTTTAGAGATGTTAAAAAATAAAAAATTAACCAACCCATGGAAGAAGCACGATAATATTCCTTTGTAAATAGTGTATGTTTAAGAAAATTTTAATAGCTAATAGAGGTGAGATTGCATGTAGAATAATTACTACGGCAAAAAAAATGGGTATCAAAACCGTAGCAATATGTTCTGACCCAGATATTAATTCTCCTCATGTTAATCGTGCTGATGAATATATAAATATTGGTGGTCAAACATCTGTAGAAAGTTATTTGATGATTGATAAAATAATTGATGCTATGAAAAAAAGTGGAGCTGATGCAATTCACCCTGGCTATGGATTTTTATCAGAAAACGTTCATTTTAGGGATGAAGTTCATAAAATTGGTAAGATTTTTGTGGGTCCTCCTAGTCAAGCTATATCTTTAATGGGAGATAAAATAGAATCAAAAAAAATAGCAAAAAAAGCGGGAGTATCTGTTGTTCCTGGTGGCTTGAACGTAATAAAAAATATTGATAAGGCAATTTCTGAAGGAAAAAAAATAGGTTACCCATTGATAGTTAAAGCTTCTGCAGGTGGAGGTGGTAAAGGGATGAGAATTGCGTTTAATGAAATGGAGTTAAAGGAAAATTTTAATTCAGCTATTAATGAAGCTAGATCAAGTTTTGGTGATGAAAGAGTTTTTATTGAAAAATTTATTGAATTCCCAAAACATATTGAAATTCAAATATTAGGAGATCAATTTGGAAATTTTATTCATCTTGGTGAAAGAGAGTGTTCAATTCAAAGAAGGCATCAAAAGGTAATTGAAGAGGCTCCTAGTTCTTTTGTAGATGAAAAGTTACGAGAAAAAATGGTTGACCAGTCTATAAAACTAGCTTCTGCTGTTGGTTATTATTCTGCTGGAACAGTTGAATTTGTTGTTGATAAAGATAAGAATTTTTATTTTTTAGAAATGAATACTCGTCTTCAGGTTGAACATCCTGTTACAGAACTTACAACTGGGGTTGATTTGGTTGAGCAAATGCTCAAAGTTGCATATGGAAATAAGTTGAATATTAAACAGGATGAGATAAAATTTAAAGGCCATGCTATTGAATGCAGAATTTATGCAGAAGATTCCTCAAAAAATTTCTTACCCTCGATTGGAAGGCTCACAAGATATATAGAACCAAAAGGCAAGAGTATTAGAGTTGATTCTGGTGTTGTTGAGGGTTCTGAAATTAGTATGTTTTATGATCCAATGATTTCAAAGCTATGCACATATTCAGAAAGTAGAGATTCAGCAATTAACGAAATGGTTAATGTAATTGATCGTTATTACATAGAAGGGGTTGAAACTAATAAAGATTTTCTATCCAATATTCTTCAAAATGATGGTTTTAAGAGTGGTTTGTTTTCAACTGCTTTTATTGCTGAAAATTATCCAAGTGGTTATAATTCATATGAGTCCGAAATTAATGATAAGGAAATTTTATATTGCGTAGTTGCATTTATTAATTTTAAATACTTGATGAGGGCAGCATCCATTTCAAATCAACTAAAAGGTTTTAGTAAAACAGTTGGTAATAATTGGTTTGTTATTGACAATGGAAAAAACATCAACGTAATAATTAATTACAATAATTTTAATGATAATTATGATGTTTACCTTTTAAATAAACATTTTAGTGTTAAAAGTAATTGGAAAATCGGTTATCCATTATTTTCAGCAATAATAGATAATAAGCTACATTACTTTTCAATAAAAAGAAATGGCCCCAAAATAATTATAAATCATAAAGGCAGTATTGCAGAGCTATTAGTATTATCTCAAAGGCATTCTGAATTACATAAAATAATGAAGCCAAGAAAAAAAGAGGACAAATCCAAATTTCTGTTGGCGCCAATGCCTGGCCTACTTGTTTCATTAAAAGTAAAAGAAGGTGATACGATTGAAGAAAATCAACCTTTAGCAATAATAGAAGCAATGAAGATGGAAAATATAATAAAAACTGAAAAAAAGGTAAAAGTTAAGAAAGTTAATTGTACTGAAGGTGACAGTTTAGAAGTAGATCAAGTAATATTAGAATTCTTTTAAATTTGTATTTTTTTTTGCGGTCGTGGCGGAACTGGTAGACGCGCAACGTTGAGGTCGTTGTAGGGTAATACCCTGTGGAAGTTCGAGTCTTCTCGACCGCACCAAAACTATTGTATATATGTGGTATTATTATAGTATATTTATATGAAATACATATATACTCATGGTAATAAATTTTGGTATCAAAGAATAGTCCCTAAAAAGCTCGTAAAAAAAATTCGTTTAAAAAGTATAAAAGTTTCTTTGAATACAAATAAGCTTCAATTAGCAATCCAAAGATCAAAAATTCAAGCGTTGGAGCATACAAAGTTGTTCCTTGAGCTAAAAAAAAGAAATGAATCATCATTGATAAAATTTATTAAAAATAAAAATATAGATATTAAAAGCTATGAAATGAAATTTTTAGATGATTATGAAGATTTTGTATCAAATTATATTTTTTCAAAAAATAAAACTCATATGATTAAGAGAATTCAAAATGATGATAAAATTACTGCGGAGAGTTTTTTTTTTAAGAATCAATATAATAAGCCTAATCTCTCAGAGTATTTCAAAAGTTTTTTTTTACATCATTATGATTTTAAACCTAATGAACTTTTTATTTTTAAAGAGGCTGTTGGTTTATTAATTTCATATTGTGGAGACAAACCTCTTGATGAATACAATGAAAATCATGTAAAATCTTTTAATGAAAGACAAAAATCAAAGAAAATAGCTTTAAGTTTGTCTAAATTTTTTAGTTTTGCCATTAAAAATAAACATATTACATCCTCAAATATTTTTAAAAAAGAATTTAATAAAGTAAAGGCTAAATCAAATACTAAAATAGTTTTATCATCTAATGAACTAAGTGAATTAAATCGATACTGTTATGATACTGAATTACCAGAAACCTATATTCTTGGTATAATGCTCAATACTGGATGTTCATTTGAAGAAACTTTTGGTTTAGATAATAGTGATATTTATATAGATAGTTTTCAATCTTTTATTTCTATAAGATCAAACTCTTACAGAAAGATATCTAATATATATAAAATAAGAACGATTCCACTTGTAGGTATTTCTCAGCATGCGTCAAAAATGATGTTAAAAGCTTTAATATCAAATACAGAAATTAATAGAAAAGATTCACATAGATTAAAATACAAGGTTAATAAAATCTTCAAGAATATTGCCAACAATAAACCTTTGGCATCAATAAAGAATACATTAATATCTAGATTAATTAATCTTCATTGTCCTGAAGAGATAATTCTTGAAATTATTGGTAAATCAAAAAAACATAGTTTTTATAATAGTGATGTAAGTTTAGATATAAAGAGAGTTTGGTTGGAACAACTTGAATCGAATTAATACAACTAAATTAAGGAAAGAAAGTTAACTTTGATTTTTATATGATTAGTTATATTCACTCTAGTTTTCTTTTTCAGTAACGGTAATTGTAACATTTGTACCATAGAATAAGTTTTCTTTTATTTGTATAAGAGCTAGTCTATTTTTGTTCTCATAGTTTAAAATACTCGTTTCTGAAGAAATTTCAGATAATTTTTTCCAACCAAATTTTGGTAGTTCATTTCTAAAAAAATCATAAACTGTTATTTGTCTTTGAGAAGTATTAAACTCAAGTTTACCTAACCATCCGTCTCTTTTTGAAAATATTATAGACTCTTCTTTGTCAAGTTTTGAGCTAAGTGGGATTGGCATATCATCAAACTCTGCTAGATTTAGCTCTGTTGAAGGATCTCCTTCTGGTCCTTTGACCGGAAGTAGGCTATCCCCGATACATGCGGATAAGAAAATTATTGATATCAATGATATGAAAGGCTTGAAAAAAAACATTTTATTAATTTAATTAAACACTTTAATTTTTAAATGTAAAACATTAAATTACTAATAATGATTAAATTTTTTTTACCAATACTAATGATATTTTTTTCATATAACTCGCAAAGTCAGGTCGGAAATTTTCACGAATTTACTATTGAGTCAATTTCAGGTGACAAAATTTCATTATCTGAGTACAAAAATAAAGTAGTTCTTCTTGTAAATACCGCATCACAATGTGGGTTCACACCCCAATACGCTGGATTGCAGAAGGTTTACGATAGATACAAAAATGATGGTTTTGTTGTACTGGGAGTACCCTCTGATGACTTTAACCAAGAATTGAAAAACAATGCTGACGTTAAAAAGTTTTGTGAAATTAGATATGGAGTCAATTTTCCCATGACCTCAATACAAAAAATTAAAGGCAATGCAGCGCATCCAATTTATAAATGGATATCAGACAACGTATCAGTTATAGGTCAGCCACGTTGGAATTTTCATAAATACTTAATTGGTAAAGACGGCAAAATTATAAATTGGTTTTCTTCAATGACAAGCCCAACTTCTAGTAGTCTTGTTAAACAAATAGAAGATGCGTTATATGATTAATGAAACTTGTTAGAGAAAAGGCATTATTATTAATAATTGATCTTCAAAAAAAACTTATTCCTTCAATTTTTAATAAAGAAGAAATAATAAGTTCTACTAAGATCTTGATTGAAACTTTTCATTTATTGGAATTGCCCATTTTTTTTTCAGAACAATATCCACAAGGTTTGGGTGAAACTGTTGATGATATAGAAAAAACAATTAATAAAGCTAAGAATTTAAAAAAATTTATTAAAACCTCTTTTTCTTGCTATGATTTAGGTAATTTTAAAAGAGAATTAGAATTATCAAAAAAAAAACAAATAGTTATTGCTGGCATTGAATCTCATATTTGTGTACTTCAAACCTCTTTTGACTTAATTTCCGAAGGTTTTCAGGTATTCTTAGTAAATGAGGCAATAGGTTCTAGAAAATTAAGCGACAAAAATGTTTCTGTTCAAAGAATGGTATCACAAGGTATAACTTTAATGAATATTGAGATGATTATTTTTGAACTTCTTAGGAGCTCGAATCATGATAAATTCAAAGAGCTCACTAAAAAATTCATAAAATAATTAAACAGAATAGTACATCTTGAATTCAACGGGATGTGGAGAATGTTCAAATTGAAGTACTTCATCCATTTTTAGTGATATATAGGAGTCTATTAAGTTGTCTGTAAAGACATTTCCTGCTTTAAGAAAACCTCTGTCACTATCAAGAGCATCAAGAGCTTCTCTTAATGTTGCAGCAACGGTTGGGATTCCTTTAACTTCATTTTCAGGGAGTTCATAAAGGTCTTTATCCATAGCATCGCCAGGATTAATTTTATTTTTAATTCCATCAATTCCTGCCATTAACATTGCAGCAAAGGTAAAATAAGGGTTTCCTGCAGAATCACCAAACCTAACTTCTACTCTTTTTCCATTAGGTGTCGGTGCATAAGGTATTCTACATGAGGCCGATCTATTTCTTGCAGAATACGCTAAGAGAACTGGTGCTTCAAATCCAGGAACAAGTCTCTTGTAGCTATTGGTTGTTGCATTTGAAAACGCGTTTATTGCTTTTGCATGTTTAATAATACCCCCAATATAATGAAGACATGTATCAGATAAACCAGCATATCCTTTACCTGCAAATAAAGAGCTAGTTTTGGACCAAATTGATTGATGCACATGCATGCCAGAACCATTATCATTGTATACGGGCTTGGGCATAAAAGTTGCTGTCTTACCATAAGCTTGTGCAACCATGTGAACACAATATTTATATTTTTGAAGATTATCAGCACTTGTAATTAAAGAGTCATATTTAAATCCTAATTCGTGTTGAGATGGAGCAACTTCATGATGGTGTTTTTCCATTTCAATTCCCATTTCAGTCATTGTTGAAACCATTTCAGCTCTAATGTCTGTTGCTGAGTCAACTGGTGGTACTGGAAAGTAACCTCCTTTATCTTTAGGCCTGTGTCCCATATTTCCACCTTCCATTTCAGAACCAGTGTTATATGCACCTTCTTCAGAATCAATACTAAAAAATGTATATTCTTGATTGGTGGCCCACTTAACATCATCAAAAATAAAAAACTCTGCCTCGGGTCCAAAAAAACATTTTTCGCCAATACCAGAAGTTTTAAGATAGTTTTCTGCTTTTTTACCTGTACTTCTTGGGTCAAGTTCATAAGGTTTTCCATCTGTTGGTTCGATGACATCGCAAAATAAAATTAACTGAGGTTGAGCTGTAAAAGGATCCATTACCGCAGTTGATGAATCAGGCATTAAAATCATATCAGATTCATTAATATTTTTCCAACCAGCAATTGAAGATCCATCAAACATAATTCCTTCTTTAAAGGTATTTTCATCAATAGTTGTTGATGTTTGTGCTGTGTGTTGCCATTTACCTTTTGTATCAGTAAATCTCAGGTCAACAAATTTGACCTCTTTATCTTTAATCATTTTTAATACTTTAGATACGCTCATTTTAATCCTCCTTTAAGTAGCATATTTAGATTGCTTTTTTACCTTTTTCTCCGGTTCTTATTCTAATTACTTCTTCAACTTGAGAAATAAATATTTTTCCATCACCAATTCTCCCCGTATGAGCTTTAGATTTGATAGCTTCAACAACATCATTTATTAAATCATCTTGAATTATCAGCTCGATTTTAATTTTTGGAAGAAAATCAACAGCATATTCAGCACCTCTGTATAATTCAGTATGTCCTTTCTGCCTTCCATAACCTTTAACCTCAAGAACTGTTAGCCCTAAAACACCGATGTTATTCAACTCATCTTTAACTTCGTCCAGTTTAAATGGTTTTATTATTGCTTCTATTTTTTTCATTATTTTTTATAAGCAAGAATCATGCCAGACTTATAAATCATTGAATTTATTGATATATAAAAAAATTTTTGTTATTATTGCATAAATTTTAAGCAAATTATAGTATATTTACTACTCATCCATAAACTGTCTAATTAATTCTATAAATTTCTTCAATTTATCCATCTTATTAGCATAGGAAATCCTCAAGTATCCTTCACCATTTTCACCAAAAGAAGAGCCTGGAACAGTGGCAATAAATTTCTCTTCTAAAAGATAATTAGATATCTTATTTGATGAAAAGTTATCTTTAAGTATTTTAGGAAAAACATAAAATGCTCCCCCTGGTTTCACACAAGATATATTTTTAATTAAATTAAGTTCTTTAACTAAAAAATCTCTTCTAACCTTAAATTCATCTATCATTGAATTTACAGAACTTTGATCTCCATTTAATGCCTCTATTCCTGCAAATTGATGAGGAATACTTACGCAAGAGTGGCAATTAATTGCAAGTTTTTCTGCATATTTTATTATAGTTTTAGGAAAAATACCATAACCTAGACGCCAACCTGTCATTGCATAAGTTTTTGACCACCCGTCGAGAACAATTACTTTATCTTTTATCTCCTCAAAACTTTTTAAACTATAATGGATGTTCTGATCAAAAAGAATTCTACTGTATATTTCATCTGATAAAATGAAAACATTTGGATACTTTTTTAAACCGTCTGCTAGTTTCTTAAGTTCAGATTTTGGAACTATTCCACCTGTTGGATTTGCAGGGGAATTTAAAATAATAAGTCTAGTTTTTTCATTAATAAGTGAAAGTAATTCTTCAGCATCAAATGAGAAATTATTTTTCATTCTGTGAGGTAAAGCTACAGTTTTAGCTCCCATATAATCGATCATAGATCTGTAAGCTATAAACCCAGGATCTGGAGTTATAATTTCAATACCTGGTTGTCCAAATATTAAGAGAGTATAAAAAATTACTGCTTTTCCTCCAGGAGTTATTAATACTTCGTTGGGATCAATTTTTACTTTATTTCTTTTAAAAAAATCATCAGCTACGGCCTCTCTGAGTTCAATAATACCATTGGCTGAGGAATAGCCGTGATGACCGTCTCTTAGTGCTTTTATTGCTGCCTCAACAATATTTTCTGAAGTAGGAAAGTCAGGTTGTCCAATTCCAAGATTTATTACATCTTTGCCATTTTTTATTAATTCGTTGCTTCTGGCAAGGATTGAAAAGGCGTTATCACTCCCAATTGCATAAATTGATTTATTTAGATCATCCATAAATTTGAAAAAAATTAAGAATATAAATTATATATAATTACTAAAATTTATGTTTAAAATACTTTATTATTAAATTAATTTAAACATTAAGTTCACAAAAATTAAAATTATGTCTTTCTTAAAAAAAAACTTTGCTAGAGAATAATGCATCATAAAGTATACCCAGTTATATTGTCTGGTGGAGTTGGAAAAAGATTGTGGCCATCATCAAGAGAAAAATTCCCCAAACAATTCATAAAAAGTTCAAATGAGAAAAACTCTTTTTTTGAAAATACAATTAAAAGGATTAAATCAAATATTTTTTTTCCACCAACCATCATCGGAAATTTTGAGCATAGATTTTTAATTAATGAAGCGTTAGAAAAAATTAAAATTAAACCAAGGGCAATATTATTGGAGCCTTTAGGTAAAAATACATCTGCTGCAGTAACACTTAGTTCTCTTCATATATTTCAAGAGAATCCTAATGCTATTATATTAGTAATGCCATCAGACCACTTAATTGATAATGATAAGAAGTTTAATGATTTTATTAAAGTATTAATTAGTGATTTTGATGATCAGAAAATTCATGTTTTTGGGATAAAACCAACTAAACCAAGTACAGAATATGGATATATAAAAATTGGAAAAAAAAAGACAAAGTATACATTTAATGTAGAAAGTTTTTATGAGAAACCAAAAGAAAATGATGCTGTGAAATTTTTAAAAACCAAAAAATTTTTTTGGAATTCAGGAATGTTTTTATTTTCTTCTAAAACTTTTATAGAAGAAATGAATGTTTATTCAAACCAGACACTAGGGGTTTGCCAAGAATTAATTAACAATAAATCTAATCATCTTGAGTTTATAACTTTTCCAAAAAAAAAATTTAATTCATTAAAAAATGAGCCTATTGATAAATCGTTAATGGAAAAAACAAACAATGTTGTTGTTTCACCAGTTCCATTTATTTGGTCTGATATTGGATCTTGGTCAAGTTATTGGGATGCTTATAAAAAAGATAAAAATGGAAATATCATAGATAAAAATGTTTATGTTGAAGACGTTACAGATTCATTAATCAAAATTGATGAAACATCAAATGCTATTGTGATGGGAGTTGATAATATATCTATTGTAAAAGAAAAAGATTCATTGCTAGTTACAAATAAAAATTATTCTTACAATGTTAAAAATATTTTAAAAAAAATTAATAAAAAAAATATCAATGAAGATAGTACAATTGAATATCGACCATGGGGAAGTTTTGAGAATATTAAAAAAGGCAATGGTTTTTTGGTTAAGATTTTAAGAATAAAACCGGGATCAAAGATTTCTTTACAATATCATAAAAATCGTTCCGAACACTGGGTTATAACAAAAGGAAAAGCAAATATACTTCTTGAAGGTAAGGAAATACAATTAGTAGAAAGTGAGTCGATTTATGTGAAAGTTGGTCAAAAACACAGAATTTCTAATAATTCAAATTCAATTTTAGAAATTGTTGAAGTACAGATCGGAAAAATTTTAGATGAAAACGATATTGTAAGAATTGATGATGAATACGGAAGAATTTAGTACTAAATTTTCGATGAAAAAAAAAAAAATCTGGGTTGCTGGAAATACTGGTATGGTTGGACAGGCAATTGAGAGAATATTAAAAAAAGAAAATTATATCTTATTAAATTCAAATAACATTGACCTTAGAGTACAGACTAATGTTTTAAATTGGATGCAAAAAAATAAACCTGACATTGTATATCTTGCAGCAGCAAAAGTAGGAGGTATATTAGCTAATACCCAAAGTCCAGTTGATTTTATTGAAGATAACTTATTGATATCAATAAATATAATTAAAAGTTCTTTTGAAAATAAAGTTAAGAAATTAATTTACTTGGGTTCTTCTTGTATATACCCCAAGGATCTAAATGAACCTATAAAAGAAGATAAATTACTCTCTGGCTCGCTTGAGGAAACAAATCAGTGGTATGCACTTGCAAAAATATCAGGAATTAAAGTATGTGAGGCTTACAGAAAACAATATGGGTGTGATTTTATCTCAGTTTTACCCTCAAATTTATATGGACCTGGAGATAATTTTCAAGAAAATAATAGTCATGTTCCAGCAGCATTGATTGATAGATTCCACAAAGCAAAAATAAAAAATAAGAAGGAAGTAATAGTTTGGGGTTCAGGTAACCCTCTTCGAGAATTTCTTTATGTTGATGATTTGGCTGAAGCTTGTATTTATTTAACAAAAAATTACAGCTCTGCTAAACCCATAAATATTGGTTCGGGTGAAGAGGTAACAATTAAAAAATTTTCTGAAATGGTAAAAAGAATTGTAAATTTTAATGGTAAGATTATTTTTGATAAAACAAAACCTGATGGTGTTTATAGAAAACTGTTAAATTTAAAAAAAATTCATGATCTTGGTTGGAGAGCTAAAACGACTCTGGAAAATGGTTTGAAAAGATATTATAAGTGGTATGTTGAAAATTATAATAAATTGAGAAGGTAAGTTTATGGTTAACAGGGCTTTAATTACTGGTATAACAGGTCAAGATGGAGCATATTTGGCTGAATTGCTATTATCAAAAGGGTATGAAGTTCATGGAATAAAAAGGAGATCTTCTTCTTTCAATACTGGAAGAGTTGACCATTTATATGAGGATCCTAATGAAAAAGATACAAACTTTTTACTTCACTATGGTGATATGACAGATGCAACTAACTTGATTCGATTGATACAAAAAATTAAACCAACTGAAATTTATAACTTAGCAGCTCAAAGTCATGTTTTGGTAAGTTTTGAGACTGCTGAATATACAGCTAATGCTGATGCTCTTGGAACTTTGAGAATTCTTGAAGCAATAAGAATCTTAGGTCTAGAAAAAAAAGTTAAATTTTATCAAGCTTCAACTTCAGAACTCTATGGAAAAATTCAAGAAAACCCTCAAAATGAAAAAACACCTTTTTATCCAAGGAGTCCATACGCAGTTGCAAAGCTTTACGCATATTGGATCACTGTTAACTATAGAGAAGCTTATAGCATGCATGCGTCTAATGGAATATTATTTAATCATGAGAGTCCTATTAGAGGAGAAACATTTGTTACAAGAAAAATTATTAAAAGTGCTGTAAGTATATACAAAAATAAACAAAAGTGTCTTTATTTAGGAAATCTTAATGCTTCAAGAGACTGGGGGCATGCAAAAGATTATGTTCAAGGCATGTGGTTGATGCTCCAACAAGATAAACCAGATGATTATGTTTTTGCGACAGGTAAAACCTATACAGTTAGATTTTTTGTTGAACAAACTTTTAAAGAATTAGGTATAAATATTTTATGGAAGGGCTCTGGAATTAAAGAATGTGGAATAGATAGTAAAACAGGTGAAACTTTAATAAAAATTGATTCAAAATATTTTAGACCTACGGAGGTGGACTTGCTAATTGGAGATTCAAATAAAGCTAGAAAAAAATTAGGCTGGAAACCAAAGATAAGTTTCGATGATCTCGTTAAAGAAATGATAAAATCTGAGATGAATAAGTGAATTTTTTATTTAGTATTAATGTAAATATATTCAAAAATTTTTCTAAATAACATTTTATTCTTTGCAACCCTTCTGAAACCATTTTTTTTCAGAAGTGTGTTAATATCTTTAAATTTATATTCTTTTTTTAATGAGTTGTCATAATGGTGTTCAAATAGAATTATTTTTACATTTTTAATGGACTGTTTTAAACCTTTTAATACCTTTAATTCATAACCTTCGGTATCAATTTTTAAAATATCAATATATTGAATTTTATTTTTTTTACAAAAATAGTCTAATGAAATTATATCCACTAATTTTTCCAAATTCTTTTTCTTAGGATAAAATAAATTTAGTATCCTTTCTTTAAACTTTGAGTATTTTGAATCATGATGAAAATTATTGAATGAACTTATTGCTGTAAAATTACTCTGAAAGAATTTTTTTTTTTGATTTTTTTCACCAACACCTTTATTTGTGAAAATTGTATTTGGATATTTAAGTTTGTCTATTTTTTGAATTAGATCAGAATTAGCTTCAAATGCATATATTTGTTTAATAGAAAAAAACTTGTTAAAAATTTCTATTGATTCACATTTATGTGAACCAACGTCAAAAAGAACATTTACATCTTTACTGATATACTTTTTAATAAGTAAAATATTTTTTCTTTGAGAAATGTTGTCAATAAGTACAGTAAAAAATTCGAATAATTTTTGCTTCATTTTAATTAATTAATTAAATTTACTTTAAATAGTAAAGATAAAAAAAAAATATTAACCAAAACTTTTCAAAATTATTTAACAAAAAGATTTTAATTTTGTATATTTTTAGATACTTTCTTAGAATTAATGAAAACTTAACAAGATTAAAATTTCTAAAATTTTATAATTATATGAAGAAAATAAATTATAACAATTCAAGAATTAAAGATTTTTTTAATTCAATATCCGATCAGAGAGAAAAATGGATTAGAAATTCAAATTATTTTCATTCTGAAGATGCGTTAATGTTTAAAGAAATAATACCAGAAGGAAGCAAAGTTTTAGAGATAGGTTGCGGAAATGGTCAATTAATTGGAAGATTAAAAGTTAATGGGGTAGGTGTTGATTTAAGTGATAGGTTAATTGTAAGTGCAAAAAAACTCTACCCAGAATTAACTTTTTACCACGGTGATATTCATGAAATTATTAACAAATTTAGAGATAATGACAAGTTTGATTATATTATTATATCAGATACTATTGGTTATTTTAGTGATGTGCAAAAAATGTTGGACTTGCTTCATTCCGTTTGTAAGTCTGAAACAAGAGTAATAATTTCATATTTCTCTCCTCTATGGCAGCCAATTTTGTCATTAGCTGAACTTTTTAGAATGAAGATGCCAGATATGAACTCCCCTTTATTTTCACTTTCTGATTTAAGAAAATTTCTTGAAATTTCAGATTTTCAAACTGTAAAAGTTGAAAAGAAAATACTTTTTCCTTATAATTTTTTGGGTTTTGGTAGATTAATAAACAGGTTTATTGCAAATTTGCCATTAATTAATGACTTGTGTTTAAGGCAATATTTAATTTCAAGATCAATAAAAGATTTTAATAATCCAAAGTATAATTCTGTAAGTATTATTGTGCCATGCAGAAATGAGTTTGGTAATATACGAAATTGTATAGATAGAATACCAAAATTTTGCTCAAAAATGGAAGTAATTTTTGTTGAAGGCAATTCTAAAGATAATACTTGGGAAGAAATAAATTCTGTTTTAAAGGATAAAAAAATTAAAGAAAAAAAAATTCAATTAAAAGCATTTAAACAAGATGGTGTTGGAAAAAAAAATGCTGTGTTTAAAGGTTTTGATAATGCAAGCAATGATATATTAATGATTCTGGATTGTGATTTAACAGTTCCACCAGAAGAACTTTTAAAATTTTGGGATAAAATTAAAACAGGTGATGCGGAATTTGTAAATGGGACAAGGTTAATATATCCAATGAAAAAGAATGCAATGAGATTTCTAAATTATCTAGCAAACAAATCATTTTCTTATTTATTTAGTTGGATTCTTGGACAAAAATATACAGATACTTTATGTGGAACAAAAGTAATGTCCAGAGAGAACTATATAAGAGCTAAAAAATTTACAAAAGGATTGGATAAACTTGACCCGTTCGGTGATTTCTTTTTAATTTTCTCAGCACTTAAACTTAATTTAAAAATGCTTGAGATACCAATTAGATATGATGCAAGAACCTATGGTGAAACTCAAATATCAAGATTTCAAGACGGATTAAAATTGATAAAAATGTTTTTTATTACTCTTCTAAAATTTAAAGCTTTTTAAGATTATTTTTTATGATATTACTAAGAAATATCTTTCTATAATTAATGGTGGCTGTAGCTCAGTTGGTTAGAGCGCTGGTTTGTGGTACCGGAGGCCGGGGGTTCAAATCCCCTCAGCCACCCCAAATTAGATATTAAAGAAGGGTAAACGAAATATTATGATTGGGTTTTATCAAATGAAGACGTGCTTAGAAGATGATTTTTTCTTAAAAAATAAAACACTAATTTTTTGAAAAGTGATTTCACAAGATATTAAAAAATATTTAGTTATAATTTTTTGGGCATTAATAGTTAGTTATCTTTTTTTATTGATGATAGGCCCAAGAGTTTCTGACAATCAACAAGAAAAATACTGTGTGAGAAATTTTGAAATCAATGAACTTTTTGGTCACAGTATGAATTGTGATTCAGCTGATTATATGTTGAATGCATCTAATCCTAATAGGCTCTTGTCAAATGATTCGGTTCGTCAAACTCGGCCAGGGTTAATGCTTGTTGTTTTTGTCTTATCACACCCATTTGATTTTATTCTGAAAAAGTTTGGATTTGGAAGTAATTATCCTAATTTGACTTTAAAAGAAAAAATTGATGGTTCTACAATAGAAGTTTTTGAGAAATTTCATCCTAAAATAATTTATGTGATCTTTGCGGTATTGAATTTTTTAATATTGAGTGGTTGTATGTTTTTTTTATTTAAAATTTTTGGATTTTCAATATTTACTATAAATAGTTATTTTAATTGGTTTTTATGGTTCTCATTGTTGATTGTTTTCAATAATATAACTAACCAATTTTTCTGGTCTCCATCTACTAAGCTCTTGATAATTTTCTCAGGGGTGTTTTCAATTTTTTTTTCGTCAAAAATCCTGAATAATGAAATTAATAAGAAAAATTTAATTATGATTTGTTTTGTTTTAGGACTTATGATGCTTTTTTACGCCATTTTTATTCTTCCTTTTACAATTTGTTTGTTGATGTACTTTGTTAAGTCTTACAAAAAAGTTAGTAAAATTAATTTATTCTTAGATTACTTACTTTTTATTTTCTCATTTTTAATTCCTTATGCTACTTGGTACTTTTATATTTTTAATATTAATCAATCTTTTTATGTTTCAAACTTTACTAATTATAAAATGGTTATGTGGATACCTGACTATTTTGAACAACAGGGCTTAGCTGGATTAACCCTTGAAATAGGATTTAAATTTTTTATGATTTTAAAGGAGTTTTTCTACCAGTATTGGTTTTTATTACTGACAATAATTAGTAGTCCATTTTTTTACAAAAAGGTTGGCTTTGATTTTAAAAATCCATTAACGATATGTGCTGCTAGTTATTTTATGCTTTACTCTTTTTTTTTCATTGTTTTGAACAATATTCCATCAAATATAGTTACTGGATTAATAGTTCCTGTTATTATTCTCCTGATAACCTTCTTAAAACAAAATCAAAAAAACCTTAGAAAGAAGTCCAGCATTATTTATTTTTATTCTGTTATTTTTTGTTTCTTTTATTTTTGGTCTTTGATTAAATTTGGTCCATATAGCTAATTAGAATTATTTTAAAAAAAGTATTTAATTGTTATTCAAAACATTTATCTTTAAAATTTATGATTTTCTATTTATTGAATTTTTTCAAAATCAATTATATTATTTGCAGTAATGAATCACTTAATTTTTTCAGATCTTGATGGTACATTCTTAAATAATGATACCTATTCTTTTGGAACCTTGAAGAATTATATCAATCAATTTGAATTTGAATTTGAATTAATATTTGTCTCAAGTAAAACGTACGAAGAGATTATTTCCATACAAAAAAAAATAAATATTAACTCACCATTTATAGTTGAAAATGGGGCAAGTATTTTTTTTCCACTGAATTATTTTAAAAACAAGATAAAAGATTATAAATTTATTAAATATAAAAATCATTTAGAATTAAGATTAACAAAGCTTGATTCTCTGAAACTTTACAAACAATTAAACTTTTTTAAAAAAAAATATAAATTTAGTTTTTTTATGGATTTATCAAAAAAAAAAATAAGGGAAATTACAAACTTAAAGAGTAATCATATCATACTTAGTAAGTCTAGAAAGTTTTCAAATCCCATTTTTTGGCAAGATTCACTAAAAAATAAAATAAAATTTAAAAATGAAATTAAATCTTTTTATACAAATTATTCTATTCTTGAAGGAGGAAGATTTATTCATATTTCGGATAAATATAACAAAGGCATAGCATTAAAAAAGTTTTTAGAAATAAAAAGAAACCAACAGTCATCTTTTGTATCAATTTCGCTCGGTGATAGCGAAAATGATTTACCTATGTTTGAACTTACTGATTTTGCTTGTATTATTAATTCAGAATCAAATATTAAATTGAAAAAAAATAATAAAAATATATATAAAAGTAAACTAATTGCACCCGACGGTTGGAAAGAGTCATTAGAATTTATTTTGGAAAAGGAGAAAAAAAATTTCTGATTTTTATCAAAACGGTATAGTGGCTACACTTCATAATTTTTCCGAAAGGACAATTGAGAATTTTGAAGATGATATCTTGCAATTTTCAAAATACAGACCCATAACATTAATTTTACCTTCACTTTACTCTGAACTTAAAGGTGAAGCACTTCCAAATATTGTTAAAGAAATAAGTAAAATTAAATATTTACAAAATATTGTAATAGGTCTTGACAAAGCAAACAGAAATCAATTTTTAGACGCAAAAAATTTTTTTTCAAAGCTTCCTCAGAAACATGAAATACTTTGGCATGATGGACCTAATCTTCAAAAATTAGATAAGAAATTATCAGATAATAACCTTTCTCCGCAAGAAATGGGTAAGGGAAGAAATGTTTGGTATTGCATGGGATATATTTTAGCATTAGGTAATGCTGAAGCAGTTGCACTTCATGATTGTGATATAATTACTTATAAAAAAGATCTTTTGTCAAGGCTAGTTTATCCAGTTGCAAACCCTAAATTTAACTTTGATTTTTGTAAAGGTTATTACCCTAGAATATCGAAAAATAGAGTAAAAGGAAGAGTATCAAGATTGTTAGTCACACCTTTAATAAGAGCTCTGGAAAAAACTATTGGTAATAATGAATTTCTTTCATTTATTGATTCATTTCGTTACCCACTTGCAGGGGAATTTTCTTTTAGGAGAAGAGTTTTAAAGGATATAAGAATTCCATATGATTGGGGTTTGGAAATTGGCGTTTTGTCAGAAATGTATAGAAATTATGCAGGAAATAGACTATGTCAGGTAGATATTGCTGATAATTATGATCATAAACATCAAGATATCTCTATTGATGACAAAAGTAATGGTTTGTCAAAGATGTCTATAGATATTACTAAAGTTCTTATTAGAAAACTTGCTTCTCAGGGTGAAATTTTTTCAATGTCAATTTTTAGATCATTAAAAGCAACATATTTTCGTGAAGCATTAGATTTTGTACAAATATATAAAAAAGACGCAATGATGAATTCATTTCAAATTGATGTACATGAGGAGGAATCTGCTGTTGAATTATTTGCAAAGAATATAATGGAGGCTGGCCAAGTCTTTCTTGATTCACCCATGGAATCACCTAACATACCAACTTGGAATAGAATTGATACAGCATTTCCAAACTTCCTAGATGAATTAAAATTAGCAGTTGAGCTTGATAATAAGGGCTAATCAATATTCATGAACGATTCAGTCTACAAAATTTTAAAAAATTTGCTTAATGTGATTTATAAAAATTATTCTGCGAAAGAAATTACTGAATTATCAAAAGAAATTGGAAAAATTTTTTCTAAAAATTCTAAAAAAAAGCAACACAATAACTTATGGGATGAAAAAGATTTTTTTTTAATAACATATGCAGATTCTATTGTTAAAAAAAATCAAAAAAATTTTAAAACACTTAATTATTTTCTTAATAATTATTGCAAAGATTTCAATTTTTTACATATTCTTCCATTCTTTCCTTCGTCCTCTGATGATGGCTTTGCTATTATTGATTACAAAAAAATTGATAATAATCATGGTGATTGGAATGATTTCAAAGAAATTTGCATAAACTTTAAAGTAATGACAGATATTGTAATTAATCATTGCTCATCTTCTAACTACTTATTTAAAAATTTTTTAAAAAATAATGATCCTGGCTCAGACTACTTTATTTACAGTAAAAAAAAATTTAATGGCTTATCAAAAGTTGTAAGGCCCAGAACATCAGTATTATCAAAAGAAATAAGAACCAAAGAAAAAAAAGGTTATATTTGGTGTACTTTTAGTCATGATCAAGTCGATTTTGATTTTAAAAATCCAAAAGTTTTAATTTTTTTTTTAAAAATTATTAAATTTTATCTAGATAACGGTTCATTAGCTTTAAGACTAGACGCAGTAGCTTTTTTATGGAAGCAGTTTGGTACTAAGTGTATTAACCTTCCTGAAACTCATAATATTGTAAGATTAATTAGATTGCTAGTTGAAGATTATTCTCCAAACTCTCTTATTATAACTGAAACTAATATTCCAAGTGATGAAAATTTGAGTTATTTTGGAAATAATAATGAAGCTCATTGTATTTATAATTTTTCTTTAGCTCCACTTTTAATTCATGCGATTATTTCTGGAAATAGTTTTTATTTGAAAAGATGGTCACGCAGTATGCCACCTGCACAAATCGGTAATGCTTATCTTAATTTTTTATCTACACATGATGGGATTGGGATGCGTCCTTTAGAGGGAATTATTCCAAATGAAGAATTGAATAATTTTTTCAAAACTCTTGAAAGTTCAGGTTCATTTCTTTCCTACAGATCATCTAATTCAAAAGAAAATGTTTATGAAGTTAATACAACACTTTTAAATGCATTTTCCCAGACATATAAGGGTAAGGATAAATATAAATTAAGAAGGTTTATATTATCTCATGAAATTTTGTTTTGCATGGAAGGTATTCCAGCAGTTTATTTTCAAAATTTAATTGGATCAAAAAATGATTTTAAAAAATTCAAAAAAACAAAATCTTATAGATCTATAAATAGAAAAAATTGGGATTTTGATAATCTTATAAAAAAACTCGATACCCCATCATCTCAAAACTTTAAAATTTACAAAGAAATACTCAGGTTAATTTCAGTTAGAAAAAAACAACCAGCATTTCATCCAAATGCCACTCAATTTACCTTGCAACTGGAGGATCATTTTTTTGGTATTTGGAGACAAAGTATTGATCGAAGTCAAAGTATTTTCTGTATTAGTAATTTAACAAAGTTTAAAAAGAAATTTTCTTTACATGATATAAATCTAATTACAACGAATAAATGGGTTGATATATTAAATAATAAAAAAATAAATAAGATTGATAGTGAAATTGATTTGCTTCCTTATCAAAGTTTGTGGATAACAAATAAAATAATATGATATTTAGTTTTGTGGTACTGGAATCGAGAGGTTAAATCGCCTTATTTTCGCCATTATTGAACTACTTATACTTACTTGAGTATCCTCTATTTATCTAATTTAAAATCTTAGAATTCAGCTCTCATATTAAGAGCACCTTCCATCTTCTCTGCCATCTCAGATTTACCAGTTCTACTATCACCAACTGTAGCAACAGTTATATCCACCTGATTCGTATTGTTTGGTAAATTTTTTCTCTTATCTATGGCAGCTTGCTTAATTAAATTAATCATATCTTTAGCAGCTCTTTCTGGACCTTCGTGTTCAACTAAATCACGGTTCTTAAAGCCGTGTTTAGAAAGTTTTAAATCAGAATTCTTTGAGTAAACACCTGCCATTAACATACTATGAGCTACTCCTATCTTCATTTTTCCAGATTCCACTCTTTTTTTTATTACATCAAAAAACTTATTTTCAATATTTTTAAACTTTTCAGATAAATCTTTATGTTCAGGTAAATCATTCCAGTTAGTGTCTTTTAGAAGTGGAAAAGGGTTAGCCCAATAACTAATTTCTACTTCCCCCCGATGAGTTTGAGTGCTACCAGCAGCAACTCTTGCACCTTTTCTAAAATTTTCAAGGGCATCATCAACCGTCATATTTACATTCATACATGATTTTTCAGGTTTAATTAAATCATAATTATTTAAATAGAGTAGGATATCTAATTCAGAACCAGTTGAGATTTCTGTGTAATCAGTTACTGGAACAATTTGCCTTGCATTAGTTCCGGAATGTTTATTGTAACCAATTTCCCTACCCTCCATTTGCATCTTTGCATGCTCACTAAAACCATCAAGACATGCAAATGCTCCTGTCTCTGTTCCAAAAAAAAGAGGGACATGATCTGTATTTTTAGAACCATTAAACAATGTTGCCCTTCCCATATCATCAGCTTTGATAAAAGAGTCAGAAATATAAGGCTTATTTGTCTTTTTATCAAATTTTACAACATACCTTGTACAACCACAATGCAAAGGTAAATGGTCATTAAGAATACACAATACATTATGAAGTGTTAAAATTGGTTTTTTCCCGTACCCAAAATATTTACAGTCGTCAAGGTTGGGAATCAATCCAACAAGAAGATTATTATTTCTATCAAAATGATAGCCTAGGTCATCCATTGAAGAATCTGGACAACCAAAGATAAAAATTCCATCTGGTTTTTTTCCTGACAACTTTCTTACTTTAGAAAAAGGAAACAAATTCAATAATCCTGGTTCAAGTTCAATACAACCCCTAGATTTATGAATATAAGCTACAATGTTCCATTGTCCCACTTCAAATGGTATTGCTACGTATTCATTTGGATTAAATTTGTCATTTTTGTATGGATTATGTTCAAGTGCAAAAAAAGGGAATTCTCTTTTATTTGCATGAGTTTTGTAGTGAATACCTGTTCTCATGTCAGCATGAGTAGTTAGAGGAACTTCATTAAGTTTTGAATAAGATTTAGGCAAAATTATATTTTTACCTGAGATTTCTCCACAAGTCACATTTGGTTGACATTCAATACCTTGACTTCTTCTAACTCCGACACTGTATCCAACTTTAGTTAATAAAACTCTTCTAGTTTCAAGAATCACATCATTTAGTTTGGTAGCTCTATTAGATATTCTATCTTTAATAGTCTCAGTTGTATCTTTTGATTTAAGAATGTCATCATGGAGTTTTATCAATCTCGTATAAGATTTTTTTCTGTAATGATGAAACAAATCTTCTATGAATTTTACAACTTCTCTTTGCTTAACTAATTCAGAACCTTCCGGTTTGTCTTCTTTAAGAATAGTTAAAAATATTTTAGGTTTTATTTCATTTAGAAAAGATATTTTGTGTAAAGCTTCAGCTTTTTGAGTGGTTTTAGTAAGGGATTGAAGTTCTTTGATAAATTGCTTTTTATAAATATCTAGGTATTTACTGAAAGCATTGCTTTTTAATAATTCTAATGGAGTTTTACATCCATCTCTAATTTCAAGAATTTCTTCCATAATTAATACATTTTTATTATTTTGTGAAAAAAAATTATAGAAAAAAAAAAAAAAAAATTCAAGGAATAATTAAACACTTATTTTACTGTACTAAAAAAAATCAAGATTTTTATTTTAACAATTATTTATTTTGTTAAAATTTGAAAATCTTTTTAAATTTTTTAAATTCTGAATATTTTTTAAATAAGGAATTTTGTCAACTATAATTTTTGCTTCTCATTCATTTTAAAATTCTTCTTAAGGTCACAATGTAGTTCTTTAAAAATTCTCCACCCTCTTTATTAGATTTTTTCCATATGGGCAATGTTTCTTTAAGTTTTTTGTAACCATGAGTTGTTAGCTTGAGAAGATTCCCATGAACATCTCTTTTTACAATTTTAATCAATTTTTTTTTTATTAAAATAGATGAATTTCTTCTTACAGTCGATATCTCTAGATTTAATAATAGTGCTATTTTTGATGTTTCTATTTGATTAAAAATATTTATTAAAGCTAATATGGGTATCTGCGTTGAAGTAATTCCGCTTAACTTTAAAGACTTGTTGTAATAGTTTGTTAACTCCCTTGCCATTCGTCTAAGATTAAAACATGGGCATTGTTCTAATTCTTTAACTTGAATAAGTTTTTTCATAGTAATTATAATAATACTTTACAAAGTTTAAAAAAAGAGTAAACATTAAAAATGTATATACACGTGTATATACATTAATATTGATAAAAAGGCACACAAAGTGAATAAGTCAAAATTTAGAGAAAAATACGGCTCTTGGGCAATCGTAAGTGGAGCTACGAATGGAATTGGAAGGGCATTTGTCGAGGAATTAATTTTATTAAAATTTAATATTGTTATCATAGGAAGAAATCAGGATGCGTTAAATGAGATATCAAAAAAAATAGAAAAAAATAATTTACAAAGCTCTTCTCTAAATTTAGACCTTTCATTACCAAGCTCTATAGATAGAGTATTTGAAGCAACAGAAAAACTTGATGTTGGGTTAATTATATTATCAGCGGGATTTGGGAATTATGGAGACTTTATTGAAAATAATTTATCAGACAATTGTAAAATGATTGATTTGCATTGCAAAAGTAGGATGAGAATGTGTCATCATTTTGGAAATATTTTTAAAGCTCAGAAAAGAGGGGGGATAATTAATTTAAGTTCAATTGTTGCCTACCAAGGTACTATGCAGGCAGCAAACTATTCAGCTGTAAATGCCTTTTTACAGAATTTCAATGAAGGAATTGGTATGGAGTTAAAAAAATATTCCGTAGATGTACTTTCAGTCTGTCCTGGACCAGTTAACACAGGATTTGAAAAAACTGCAAAAATGAAATTTCTGCTTTCAAGCTCACCTAAAACCGTTGCCAATGCTTCCATAAAATCTCTTGGAAATAAAACAACAGTTTTTCCAGGCATTCTTGCAAAAGTTTTACATTATTCTCTGCACGGTCTTTTGTCTAGGAGGCTAAAAGTAACTATTTATAATTTAGCATTTAAATTTCTTGTTAAGACTTGAATTTATTTAAAAGGAGGTTCGATGAAAATAGATAAATTTAATTTAGATGATGGAACTTATGTAAGGTTCAAAAAAATGGGTGAGGGAGCACCTATTTTATTGCTCCATACTTTTAGAAATAGATTAGAATACTCTGATAAACTTGGTAAATTATTAGCAGATAAATTTACTGTATATTCAATTGACCTGCCAGGATTTGGTGATTCTCCAATTAATACTAATACGAATTATAACCTTGATTTTTTTACTAAATCAATAGTTAGTTTTATAAAAAAATCACGAATTAAAAATTTAACTATCGCTGGTGAATCAATTGGTGCAACCTTAGCAGCAAGTGTATCAGTTGAACTTCCAGGAATTGTAAAGAAAATATTTATGTTTAATGCATATGATTATGATTCATACTTTGGCGAAGGTATCCAAAGAGGTAATTTATTTGCAAAATTTATTTTATTTCATGTTAGTTTACCTGTTGTAGGTAATTTATTTTGTAGTTTAGAAAATAAATTTATACTAAAAAATATTATGAATGGTGGATTTTTTAATAAGATTGAACTATCTGATAGTTATTTGGATTTGTTGTGCACTTCACTAAAAAAAAAAGGATACGTCTATCATTTTAGAAGAGTATTATCACAGTTTAATAAAAAAAACGGAATAAAAGATTTATATAAAAAAGTTAGTGTACCTGTTAAACTATTTTATGGAAGTCATGATTGGGCAAAAGAATCTGATAAATTACAAACACAAAATTTGTTAAAATTAGATAAATTCGAAACAATTGATAAAGCAGCTCATTTTTCTTTCTTAGAAAATACTAAAGAGGTATCAGAAATTATTAAAACTTGAATTTAAATATTATATAATATTTTTATAACCTACTATAATAATGGGAAATATTAAAAAGGAGTAATTAGTATGAAAAAAGTAGCATTTATTACTGGAGCTAATAGAGGTATAGGATTTGAAACCTCAAAAAAAATAGCTGAGACAGGGGTAAAAGTAATTTTAGGATCTAGAGATTTAGATAAAGGTAAAAAAGCTGTTGAGAAATTATTTACTCTTGGAATTGAAGCTGACCTTATAGAATATGATGCGTTTGATTTAAATGCACCACAGAAAGTCTTTGATTATATTTCAGAAAAGTATAAAAAATTAGATATCTTAATAAATAATGCTGGAGTTCTTCTCACTGGAAATTTATTTGTAACCAATAGCTCGACTGTAAGTGATAAAGATTTAAAAGATACATTTCAAACTAATTTTTTTTCTGTTATTTCTCTAACTCAAAAATTACTTCCGTTAATTAAAAAATCAGATGCAGGAAGAATAGTTAATGTATCTACAATTTTAAGTTCATTAACACTTCATTCAGCAAAGGACTCTCCAATTACACCAGCAAAGGAATTGGCATACAATGCATCTAAAACTGCCTTGAATGCCTTCACAATTCACTTAGCACTAGAATTAAAGGACACAAACATAAAGGTAAACTCTGGTCATCCTGGTTGGGTGAAAACAGAGCTAGGTGGTCCAAATGCACCAATGGAAGTTGAAGATAGTTATAAAACATCTTTACGTTTAGCTACTTTAGATGATGATGGTCCAAATGGAGAGCTTTTTCATGAAAATGATAAAATACCATGGTAAATAACAGAATTATCTTATAATTTTTTATTATTGGAGGTCGGTGGCAAATAAAATCAGTCTCACGATCTTTTTTATTGGTTAAGTAAAATTTTTTGAACAGTTAAATTAAAGATTTTAAATAACTATTGATTTTTTTATAATAGATCTTCATTCTTGAAGTGCTATAGAACATGCACAAAAATATACTGGACCAAGGAAAGTATAAAATTTATTAATAGATTTAAAACAATAAGAAATATCTACAGATTTGTGGTATTACAATGTTAAAGAAGCAAAGACTAGAATTTATATCATCAAAATTAAACTCTCTGTATCCCAAAACACCAGTCCCTCTTTGTCATAACAATAACTTTCAATTACTTATCGCAGTTTTATTAAGTGCGCAATGCACCGACGAAAGAGTCAACAAAATTACTCCCAAGCTTTTTGAGAAGGGCTTTAATTCGCTAGAAATGTCAAAATTATCAAGAGATCATATATATAAAATTATTAGACCATGTGGCCTAGCCCCTCAAAAATCAAAAGCAATTTATGAATTATCTAGAATTTTACTAAAAAAATATAATGGCGATGTTCCAAATAGTCTTGAAGAACTTGAAAAACTTCCTGGTGTTGGACATAAAACAGCAAGTGTTGTTATTTCTCAAGGGTTTGGTGTCCCTGCATTTCCTGTTGATACACATATTCATAGACTTGCTCAAAGATGGAGATTGACTAATGGAAAAAATGTTGTTCAAACAGAACATGATTTAAAGAGGTTATTTCCTATGGAATTATGGAATAAATTACATCTACAAATAATTTTTTATGGTAGAGAGTACTGTCAAGCCAGAAATTGCTTTGGTTTGGAATGTATTATTTGTAGAACATGTTTTCCTGAAAGAAAAAAAAAAATTAAAACAAAAAAATAAATTTCTGTGAAAATTTTAGGTGCGTAGTTTTTGATAACATCTTTTTTATAAAAAAAACGATACTATTTTCATTAATTATTTTTTAAAGAACACGTCATTGTGTAAATTATACATACCTTAAACAAGGAAAATATTTACTTGACTAAAATAAAAAAAAACCCGACTAATTAGCCGGGCTTTTTGCATTTAAGATTAAATATCTTTTTCTGAAATTACTTCTCAGCGCAAGCGTAAGAATTGATCTCAAGACCTACAGAGATTTCAGAAATCGTTGGTTTAGTCCAAGCCATTGTTTACTCCTTAATTAAAGTTAAATTTAACCTTAATATATGCAATTTTTCTTAATGAAGTCTGATTGAAATATTCATCTTATATTAATGTTTGACTAAATTATTGATTTTTATAAAAAGAAAACAAAATAATTCTTATGAAACTTTCTTTGATGTGGTTTAGATATGATCTTAGAATAGAGGATAATGAAGCTTTTGTAGAAGCGTCAAAATATTCAAATTGTATTCCTATTTTTATCATGGACAAATATTACCTGGATGCCAATTTAACAAGCTCATTTCATTTTTCATTTTTGTATGATTCATTAATTAATTTGAATGAAAATTTAAAAAAACATAATGCATCCTTAAATTTTTTCAAAGGATCTACAATAGAAATTATACGAGAGTTAAACTATAAATACAAAATAGATACTATTTTTTCGAATAGAGTTTTTAAAACATCATTATTCAATAACTTTGATAAGGAATTAGTAAATTTTTTAAATTCTGCAAATATCCGTTGGGTACAAAAAGATCAATTTGGAGTTCAGTTAAATAAAAGAGTTAGAGGCAGATGGTCATCAAATTGGCATAAATTTGTAGCAAGTAATATTAGCAATGAAGTAAAAAAAACAAAATTCATCTTAGATGATAATTCATCTTTTAAACTTCCAAAGATATATTTAGACGTACAAAAAGGAGGAGAGACACAGGCTTCTTTGATTCTAGATTCTTTCTTAAAAAAGAGACACCAAGGTTATTCAAAAAGAATGTCTAGTCCCTTATCAGCTGAAAATTCTTGTTCAAGGTTAAGCCCACATTTAGCATTCGGAACAATATCAATAAAAAAAATTGTTAAAGAATTACTAATTAAAAATTCAATGAGTGATGTTGATAAAATGTCATTAAATTCATTTAAAAAAAGATTAGCGTGGCACTGTCATTTTATACAGAAACTACATGATGAACCTAAAATTGAATATTCAAATCTTCATCCAATGTATGATGGATTAAGAGAAAATTGTTTTAATGAGCAATATTATGAAAATTGGAAAAAAGGGAAAACTGGTTTTCCCTTCTTAGATGCTTGTATGAGATTTTTAAATAAAAAAGGCTGGCTTAATTTTAGAATGAGAGCAATGATTGTATCCTTTGCATCTTATCAATTGTGGCTAGACTGGAAACGAACATCAAAATATTTGGCTATAAAATTTACAGATTATGAGCCAGGGATACATTACCCGCAAATTCAAATGCAATCTGGAACAACTGGCATAAATACGATTAGGATATATAATGTTATCAAACAATCATATGATCATGATCCATCAGGCTTATTTATAAGAAAATGGGTGCCAGAATTAAAAAATCTTCCAGACTACTTAGTTCACGAACCTTGGAAAATTAATTTTTTAGAAAAAAAAGAGTATAATTTTGAGGTTGAAAGAGATTATAAAGCTCCAATAATTAACAATAATTTCCAAACAAAAAAAGCAAAAGATAAAATTTGGCAAATAAAAAGAAAACCTGAATCATCAGAAATTTCAAAGTTAATTGTCGAAAAACATGCGAGCTTTAAAAGATAAATTAAGATTATTTCATGAATAAAGCATGATTTTATTTTTTTATAAAAAAAATGAGTCAAGATCATGAAAACTTTACCTTGAAAACTTTGTTTTTAGGTGTTATTTAACAATCATTGATATTCGTTTTTTGACTTACTATAATTTAGTCAACATTCAATTTCATGGGAGGAAATTATGGGAATGTTATTTCTAAACATAATTTTTGTATTGGCTTTTGCTTTTACTAACCCAGTTTTATCTGGTGACGTTGAAGCAGGAAAAACTCGCTATGCACAAAACTGCGGAAACTGTCATGGTCCTGCAGGTATGGGTTTAGCAAGTTACCCTAAAATATCCGGTAAAGAAATACCTTATCTGATTGATAGATTAAAAACCTACAGAGCTGGAACAAAAATTGGTCCTAATTCCTCTTTAATGATTATGATGGCTAAACCATTGTCAGATACGGAAATTACTAACTTAGCTGCGTATTTAAATGCGCAAAATACTAAATAAAACAAGAAAGGAAGATTTTAATGTTTAAAACATCAAAATTTTTGTCAGCAGTTGCTGTCTCTGCTGCAGCATTATTTGCTTCTTCAAGTAATGCTGATACAATGAACACGCCTTCAATCAGTGCGATGTCGATACATTCAGGATTAGAAAGTCCTTGGGATATGGCGTTCACGAAATCTGGCGACATGTTTTACACTGAAAAGTGTAAAGGCTTGTCAGTAAAAACTAAGTCTGGTGCTGTTAATGCTTTAGTTGGAATGAAAGATTCCAGCGGGTATGCTAGTGCAAATAATGACCTTTTCTGTTCAGGTCAAGCTGGTATGATGGGTGTTACTCTAGATCCTAATTTTAAAAAGAACCGTAGGGTCTATGTAGCATCAACATCAAACAAATATCATGGATCTGGATGCAAAACAAACTTCGAAAGATGTGATGGTAACATCATTATGAGATTTGTTGTAAGCAAAGATATGAAAAGTGTTTCTGATCGTACCGATATTGTAAAAGATATTCAGTATAAGCCGTTTGAATCTGATCACCCATTTGGTGGACCAGGTGCACACAATGGTAACAGATTACGTTTTGGACCAGATGGATATCTATGGGCAACAACTGGTGATCGTCACAGAGGTGTAGTTCCACAATCTAAAGATTTATTAGGTGGAAATGTACTCAGAATTGATACTGATGGTAAAGCTCATCCGGGAAATAAACCTCCAAGAGGATTTGACAAACGTATGTATACTTATGGTCACAGAAATGTTCAAGGTATTGACTTTCGTCCAAGTGATGGAAGAGCATTCACAGCTGAGCATGGACCATGGCAAAATGATGAAATCACAGGATTAGTAAACGGTGGAAATGGTGGATGGGATCCACGTCCAAATGTTGCTGGTCGTGGTGATTGTCCAGATAAGTATTGCGGATATATGCCTAACCAAAAAGAAGGTATGTTGCCTGCTGCACGTGCTGCATTTATGCCAATGAGTGACACGCGTTTCAAAGACTTAATGCCACCTGCGTGGAATAATAGTGGTCTTTCTCAAGGTACAGGTTCTGCTGCTTTCTTAAAAGGTAGTAACTGGGGTTACTGGGAAGGTCGTATGGCTGTTGGAATCATGGGTATTGGTTTTGGCGGAACTCCGTCTGGAATGAGAATTGATATTGTTGATATTGCCAAAGATGGTAAATCAGTCAAAAGTGTAATTCACATGCCAACTGGTGTAACAAAGAGATTCAGAGGTCTAAGATTAGGTCCTGATGGAGCTCTTTATGCTGCTGTAGATGAAGGTGAAATCTACAAAATAACTGCTACTGCAAAGTAAACGTTAAGTGATTTTTTCGCGCCACTAAAGTGGCGCGAATATCATTTCAAAAGAGTTTTCACCCAACTCTTTCACACAATAAAAATTTTCTTCAAAAATTTTTTCATAAAAATTAATTTTTGTTTCTTTTTTTTTTTTTTTTAATTTCTGTCTACATAGCACTTCTAAAATTATCTTTTATAGAGTCTATTGAGAGTTACAAATTAGTTATTGTTTATAAATTTATCTATTACTTATGAGCAATTTCAAAAAAAAACTTTGTTTATATAGCAGTTATTTTCTTATATTTATTAATAAAAAATAAAATAAACATTGAAATGATAGTAATAATCATTATCATATAATTATGGATGACTCATCATTTAATATGCTTTTAATAGAAATAATTGATAATGTTTTTGAAAAAAAAACAAGAAAGCACATTCAATATTATGACATCATTCAAAAGTTATGGAATTCAAATAGGTACAATAAACTTTTATTAAGTAAATATTTGTTAGGAAGATTAATTAGAGAGTCAGAAAGAATTTTTTTAAAAGCACAGAATATGGCAGAAAGGCATTGCCCAAGTTGTAGTGCTAAAGACCCAGAAATACCCAAAGGTACAGTTTTTCATTAAATCTATTAACTTTCTACTAGACTAATTTTATGGCTAAAACAGTTGTAATTACTGTATAAATTAAAAGACTTAATATAATTAAAATAACTTGGTTGGCTTTAAAGTAATTTTCTTTTGCGATTTCTTTAACCTGATATAAAAGGTTTGGCCATGTGTAGGAAACAAAATCACCTTGAGACATGATATTTATAAGTTTACCTGACTTGTCAACGACTGGAACATGCCTGAACCGTTCATTCGACATTTGTCTGAGCCAGGTAAGTAAGTTGTCGTCTTTACCAGCTACTTTAACTGACTTAGTCATTATATCTTTAAGTTTTGTAGTTTTCGGGTTTTTTTGATTAAATACAAGCTTTTTCATCAGGTCTCTCTCGGTAACAATACCTTTAATTTTGTTTTGTGAGTCAACTACAACTACTGAGCCAAAGTTATCCTTGGTCATAGCTTTAACTGCGTTCAAAACTGATTCGTTTTCAGTGAATGTTAACGGTGGCTTTTTACTTTTGAATTCTGGTCTTTCGGAAATCTTCATATGTCATAGATAATAAATTTAATTTAAAAATAAAGAACTTTTTTATTTTTTATTTAATTACAAGATATTGATTTTTTTTTTATTTTGTTAACAATATGTTGATAATATGTGTATAATATGTGTATAATATGTGGATAATATGTGGATAAAAGAAAATTTTTTATCTTCAAAAATATGAACTAATAATTTTAAGAATTTTTAAACTGGAGCAGATTATGTTTTTTAATAAGAAAATAATATTTATATTTTTACTTCTAATATGTCCAGCTATTGTGAAATCAGATACTTATTCAGTCTCAAGAAAATTTTATTTTGGTCTTGGTGGTGGTGTTATTAGTCCCAATGACGTTGATATAAATGTATCTACTGCTGGAACTATCAATGGTGTAAATTTTTCTGCAAACATTGATGGTGAGTTTGAATTTGATACTGGGTATCAATTATCAGGATTGATTGGATATAGACTTTCAGATTCACTATCATTCGAAACTGAACTAGCTTATACAAATTTTGACTATGATAAGGTTAACCTAACAACTGCAGGAACTGCAACAAAAGGTGGAGTAACCTTTACGGGTGCTGCAAGCACCTCGTATGATATAGAAGGCAGCATATCGTCTTTTTCAATGATTTTTGGTCCTTCATTTGATTTTGACTTCAACAACCAAACAGAATTTATTTTAGGTGGAGGTATTGGTTTTTCTTCTTATAACGATGAGATTGAAAAAGTAGGTGGGTCAACTGGTCTTTCATATGATGTTGACAACACAGATTTTTCGGCAAAATTTAAAACAGGGGTTAATTATTCTCTTGATTTAGAAACATATATCCATGGTGAATATGGTTATAATTATGTTGATTCAGGTATTGATAATTATACGGACGATTTTACAGCACATAGTTTCAATGCAAAATTAATATATAACTTTTAATTACAAATGTTTGAGACAATAGATCATATATTCAATAAAGTTTCTCAAATATTTTTGAAACCAGCTCAATTTTTTTTACGATTTGGTTTGGGAATAGCGTTTATAATACACGGATATAAAAAATTTCCTTTACCACCTCAAAATCTAATCGAATATTTTGATTTTAGCCCTTTATTAGCAAATTTTGTTGCTATATCTGAATTGTCCGCTGGAATTTGTCTAATTCTTTCAGGTTTTTTGAAAAACTATATAGGTAGTATAATAACAAGAATATCAGCAAGTATAATGATGATTATTATGATATTTGCATTTTATATTGCCCACAAAGATTGGTTTATAAATTCTAAATTGTTTACAAGCGAACAGTTTTTCTTATTTATTTTAAGTTTTTATTTTTTAATTGTTGGGAATCGGTCGATTAAAAAAATATAAAAAAAGATATTATTAAGCAATACTTCCAAAAAACACTTTTGTTTTGTTCACATGAACAGCGTCTCTGTTAATTAGAATTAGATTTCGCCTATTGAAGATATCTTCTCTATTTTTCTTAATTTGTATAGCGTTTTTAATGGATTCTTGATGTAGTGATTTAATTTTTTTGTTATTTTGGAGTGTTTTAGGATATTGTGATTTTATTTTCTTAAGATTTTCGTCATTTTTTTTTTTCTAAAATATTTTTTGTTATTTTAATTTTTTTTTGCTCTTTTAAAAGATCTTTATTAATTGAAATTTGTTTAGAATTAAAATTGACTACATTTTGATTAAATTTCATGATTTTTTTATTTAAATTAATAAGTTTTGAATTAACTTCAGACATTTCATTAACAATATTTAAAATTTCTGAATGTGCATTAACTTTATGTTTAATATAATCAATTGATAAAGATTCCTTTTCTGAATCGTTAAATTTTTTCTCTATATTATTTGTTTTTGTATAATATTTTGAAAGAATCAATTCTCGATTATTAAAAATTTCATCTGTATTCTCTGTTGTTAATTTTGTATTAACTGAGAAAGCAGAATTATAATTGTTTAAAATCATTGCTCTATTCTCTTCTACTTTTGAAATTAAGTGAAGTATAAGTGTTTTATTTGAAGAAATATTAGAATATACATTATATATCTCTTTCTTAATGTTTTTTTTTTTCAATTTTTTCTCCTGTAAGTACGATATTAGTTTAATGAGTAAATTATATTAAAAATAGTTATTAAAATATAATTTTTTTATGATTTAATTTTATAACCAGTTTTAAAAATTATTGTTATTATAACCATACAAATAATTAAAAATAATACTATAGCACTAATTGATGTTGTTAAACTTACATCAGAATTACCAAAAAAACTCCACCTAAAAGCACTTATTAAATAAACTATAGGGTTAAAATAAGAAACCTTCTGCCATAACTCAGGAAGCATATTAATAGAATAAAATGTTCCACCAAGAAATGTTAAAGGTGTTATTATAAATGAGGGTATAAATTGAATTCTCTGAAAATCATTAGCCCATATTCCAATAATAAAACCAAATAAACTAAATGTAATACTAATTAAAATTAAGAAGAAAAACATCCAGAATGGGTGTTGAATAACTAATTCAATAAAAAAAGATGAAGTAATTAAAATTATAATTCCTACAATAATAGATTTAGTTGCAGCAGCAAATACAAAACCACTTGTGATTTCAAGAGGAGAAATTGGGGCGGAGTAGATTTCATAAATTGTTCCACTAAATTTTGGAAAAAAAATACCAAATGATGAATTTGAAATACTTTGACTTAGAACAGTTAACATAATTAATCCTGGAACGATGAATGATGAATAATTAACTCCATTTATATCTTCTATTCTTGAGCCAATGGCTGAGCCAAAAACTATAAAATAGAGTATGGTTGATAATACTGGTGATGCAATACTTTGACCTATAGTCCTAAATGTTCTTGCCATTTCAAAATTATATATAGCTATAACTCCTCTTATATTCATTTTTCTATAAGCCCTAAGAAAATTTGCTCTAGATTTGTTTTTTCAATTTCAATGTCATTAAAGGATATTGAGTTTTTGGCAAGCTCTTTAATAATGTTTGATGGAGAAATTTTTTTATTATTTTTATTAAAAGTAATAATTAATTTATTGTTATGTTTTTTAATATCATACTTTTTTATAATTTTTATTAAATTTCTATTCTCATTTTTTAACCTTAATGTGAGAGTTTTTTCTCCTAGCCTGTCTATAAGTTTTTTTTTCTCTTCTACTATGATTATTTTTCCGTCATTAATTATACCAACTCTATCTGCAATTTTCTCTGCCTCTTCAATGTAATGGGTCGTAAGAAATATTGTTGTTCCATTTTTTTTTAATTGACTGAGGGTTTTCCATAATTCTTTTCTGAGTTCTACATCAACCCCTGCAGTTGGCTCATCCAAAAACAAGATTTGTGGTTCATGAGATAAGGCTTTAGCTATCATTACTCTTCTTCTCATTCCACCTGATAAAGTTCTTAATTGTTGATCCTTTTTATCGTATAAGGATAATTGTTTTAGAAGTTTTTCAAGGTATGCTTTAGATGGAGGTTTGTTAAATAAACCTCTACTAAATTTCAATGTATTTATAACTTTTTCAAAAGAATCAGTAGCAATTTCCTGGGGAACAAGTCCTATTAAAGATCGTGCATTTTTATATTCTTTAATAATATCATGACCAAATATATATACATCACCACTATTTTTTTTTGTGATACCACATATAATATTTATGAGAGTTGATTTTCCTGCGCCATTTGGGCCAAGCAGACTAAAAATTTCACCTTTTTTTACAGCAAAGTTTATATTATCCAGAGCTTTATAACTATTATAAGTTTTGTTTAGATTTTTAATGTTGATAGCATAACTCATGATAAGATGATTGTTTAATTTATATAACTATTAAAATTAGAAAATAAACAATATAAACATTTAAGTTAAATATGAAACTAATCTTTTTTAATTTAAAGATACTTCTTGAATATATTAACCTACATTATTTTTTTGAAGTTTGTCATCATCATTTTACATATATTTTCAATATTTGAGATTTCCATTGAAGATCTATTAATTAAATCTTTTTCTGCTGATTTACCAAGTTGATGAGTTAGTTCATCTTTATATTTTTTATTTGCTAGCCATTTTTTTATTGAAAAATTGTCAATCTCAATATGAAATTGCATACCATATGCATGATTTTTATATCTAAAAAGTTGAATCTTAGTATATTTAGAAGAAGCTAAAACTTTTACAAAAGGGTTTTCTATGTCTTTAACTTCGTAGCTATGCCATTGAAAAACATTAAAGTTTTTTGGTAATTTGTAAAAAATTTTATCATTATTTGTTTCTGGATTTGTTAAAACTTCATGAAATCCAATTTCTTTTTTTGATGATTTTACAATTTTACCTCCTAAAACTTCACCAAAAAGTTGACAACCAAGACAAATTCCAAGAAAAGGTTTTTCTAATTCAATTGCAAATTCTTTTATTTTTTTTTTCTCATCCTTTAACCATGGAAATTTATCTTCCATCCATGTATCCATGGGGCCGCCAAGAACAATCATCATTGAAAAAAATTTAAGATTATTTGGAATTTTTTGATTTTCAAATAATTTAATAATAACAATTTTTTTTTTATTTATATTTAAAAATTTTTGGATATTATCTAAATATTCAACTTCAATATGTTGTAAAACTAAAATTTTTTTTGTGATAACCTTATCTCTGATTTTTTTAAATTAGCAAATATTTACTGGCTTATTAAAGAGTTCTAACAATGTTCTTTTGTAATAATTCTCCATTCTAATACTATTTTTTTTTATCTTACTTCGTCTATATATTTTTTATAAAGATCTTTGCCCAGTAATTTTTTTATTCTATTTTCACATAATTCATGAATTTTTGATTCTGTTTCAAGGTAAATTTGTTCACATGCTTTAGAGGTTTCTCTTGAAATAACTTGATCAATAAAATCATTTTCAACTGCATTTCTTGCCCTCAAGACAGGTTCAAGTTTTGCCTTAGTACATTTGGTTAAATTTTTTGTTTCAAATTTTTTTATTTCGTCAACAATTGATAATAACTGATTAAAAGTTAACGCTTTCTTTTTAATAAATATATATTGACCCTCTATTTTATAATCGAGAGATAATTCATTTAATTGTTCTGTTATTATCTCCATATAATCGGTATTATAAACTATTACTTTAAAGGTATTTGATTTTAAATCTGTTTTTAATTCAGATAAATCAGAAATCTTTCGTATTCGATTGTTTATATTGAACCTAAGTTTTTTAATTTCACTGATCAAAAAGCTATCCCGTTGAAAATTCATTAATGAATTTTCACAATCCTCTATAATCATTTCCATTAAATTTTTTGCTTGAATAGAATAATTTTCTTCTTTAATCACCCCCCTCTACCAAAAAAAATTAAAATCTTCTATATTAAGCTTATGTATAAATTTTTATCTTTTCAATAGTTAATTTTATGATTTTAGTAAATTTTACTACTTAAATGTTTTTGTAAAAATTTTTGTACATTTAGAATAAGGATTTGTGACTTTATCAAAACCCTCTAAAACATATTTTTTATTCAATTCTTTTGGAATTGCAATGGTATTTATCGTAATTATTTTTTTATAATGATTTGTATCGTTAATGAAATAATTTTGTGGATTATATACTCTTGTTGGAGCCCAATAGGAGTTATAGTTATTTGATAATAGAAATTTATTTATTTGATTAGGGTATTCACAATGATTTTCTATCCACATAATTGGACGAAATTTATTAATAAAATTTATTCCACCTTTTAGAACTTCCATTTCCATTAATTCAACGTCAATTTTAACAAAGTTACATTTTTTTAGATATAGAAAATCATGAAGAGTTAAAGTCTGAACTTTATATTTCTTTGAATTCTTTGTTGATGCTATTAATGAATTATCGTAATTCTCTCCTAAACCAATACCACCAAAATTTCCTAATTTTGAATAATCAAACTCCTCCAACTCAAAAGATTTATGATTTTTTCCAACTGCATTATTAAAAATAGTAGTATTTTTAAGTTCGTTACAATCAATATTTTTTTTTAAAAGCTCATAAATAAACTTTTGAGGTTCAAATGCTAAAACTTTTCCTTTATTGCCTACTTTTTTTGAAAAAGGAACTGTAAAGCAACCTATATTAGCACCAATATCTAAAACCACATCGCCTTTCATAATGAATTTTTCCATGATTGATAGTTCAATTTCTGAGAATTCTCCATATTCTCTTAATGCCATACCAATATATTGATCAAAATGACAAAAATTAAAAGATCCGTGTTTTGTGTTAAGTTTTCCTAGATAATTCATTCTCATCTGTTTGCAAAGTAAATGCCATAAGAACTATTTATAAAGTTACTTAAAATATCTATCTAAGAGTCTATTTATTATAGGTACAAAAAATAAAATACACAAAAAAACAGTGGGCCATGCAAAAAGAAATCTAAAAAACCAATTTTCAAAAAAATTACTCTGGTTACTATTAAAATAAACTATTACTGCTGACACTGTTGTACTAGTACAAAATGACATAATAGTGGCAAAGATTAATAATCTAGTTTTATTCATATTATGATATAATAAAAATATTAACTTTTTCTTAATAAATTGAAAGATAATTAAAAGTACAATTAATCAATATCATTTATGAGTTCAGGGATTTTTTTTTTAAATTTAAAGAATCCTGATGATGCATGAGGCCAACATTTTAAATCATAACTATTGTAATTATAATTTACATTAAGATGATTTTGTTTAGTTTCTAAGTTTATTAAATCTAATTCATATCCAATAGAAGGGTAGGGAGAAAAAAAATTATTATAATTATTCTTTTTTAAAAACTTAAAAAAATCATTAAAATTTTCAAAAACCTCTACATTAATATTTTTCTTTTTTAAAAAGAGAATGTATTCCTCTAAAGCTATTTTATTAAATTCCATTGGCAATTTGTTTAGGTTTAAATACTTCATATCTAAAACACAAAAAACATTTAGGTTTGATAAAAAATTTATGTAATTTTCGTAATAGTTAAGGTTATTTATATTAATTAAAAAACAAGAATTATTTTTAACTTTAGCCTCAATAAAATTTGTAGGGTTATGTTCATAATTCTTAAAATCTGGAATTTCCGAAGTTTTATTAAGATAGTTTTTTTGACTAAATCTATTTAACGTAAATTTATTAATATTGTCTTCTTTTGCGATATACATTTTTCCGTATGTATGAAGACCTGCAACCCATCGCCAGGATAATGTATTGGATGCTGGATCCCCATCTAATAAGTTTTTTAAAAAGAAATCTGCACCTAATTCCCAAGGTAGTTTTAATGTATGAATCCAAATACTTGCAAACCACATTCTTGCATGATTATGAAGATAACCAAATTCAACGATTTCTTTTGCCCAATAATTAAAACAATCTATGGGTGTGTTTGCTTCAATGGCTTTATTATATAGTTTTTTTTTTATTCCAGTTTTATAATTACATTTTAAAAGACTTAAGTTTTTTCTATACTCAATCCAAACTTCTTTTCTTCCTTCAAGCCAACCTTTCCAATAAGTTCTCCAAAAGATTTCCTGAATAAATTTTTCAATTTCAAGATATTTAAATTTTTGTAGGCATTTAAAAATGACCTCTTGCTCATTTAATATTCTCTTTCTTATAAAAGGCGATAACATTGAAACATTGCTTTTTTTACCAATTCCTAGATCAAAATTTCTTTTTTTTGAATAATATTTTAGTCCACCTTTATCAATAAAGTTTTCCAAAAGTTTGAGTGAGTTCTCTCGGGTTGGTCTGAGCATTATAAATATAATGCAGAGATCACTCTCTGCATATATTATTAGTTAGATTTAACTTCTTTAGACTCTTTAGACTCTTCAGAAGAAGTGTCTTTGCTATCATTTATTTCCTTGTGGCCACCACTACAATGGTTGGCGTGAGCATCAATATTAATTAATATAAACGACATGCTCAGAAAAATAATAGTAGATAGTTTTTTCATAATTTGCTCCATTTCTTAATATTTATGTAATGTTATGATAGTTTCAAATCAAGTTTATTTACTTGAAGCACTTTTATTTTCTTTATATTGAAGTTTCTTGATTTTTTTCAAAAACTTATCTTTTTTTATAACTGATCCTAGGATTACTCCAGTGGTGAAAGCACTTACTGTTAGAAAACCTGTTGCTAAACTTTTTTTTATTATAGTTTTTATTATTCTCATAAAATTCTTTCTTAGTAATACTCTGGAATGTAATATATATATTTAAATTCTATTTAAAAGTTAAATAAAAATTTATGTTAAAATCTTCAGACCTTCAAAGTTTAAAAAGTAATTTTGAAGTTAAAAGTTATAAAAAAGCTGAAGTTATCTTTCCTCAAGTACAAATTGCAGAGCCTATAGCAAAACCATCTTTGGAGAAATATAGAAAAAATGATCCTGACTTTTCACAATATGAGGCTTGAATTGTTGTACGGTGTTTTGTTTAAGTTTATTAATAAAAATTTAATTAAAGTTTATAAAAAAAATATAAAAAGATTTGGTTTTTCCCCAACGGCTTTATTTTGGAACTCTAAATTTTCCCAAGAAAGTAGATTTAAAGTCTTAGAATTCTTAATAAAAAAATTTTCTAATATAGAAGGTTTAAGAATTGCAGATATAGGGTGTGGTTTTGGAGATTTATATGAGTATCTAAAAACTAAAAGAAAACAATCATTTCAATACAGAGGTTATGACATTAATCCTGAAATGATAAATTACTGCAAAAATAAGTACAATCCAGATTTATTTTTTATTTCAACCTTTCCAGAAACTGAGTGTGATTTATCAATAATTTCAGGAACATATAATTATGTAACAATAAATGATATATATTTATGGGAGAAATACCTTATTTTTAACTTAAAAGAATGTTTCAAGAGGTCAAAAATAGGAGTAATTTTTAATTTACAAGTTTCATCAGAAACTAAAATAATTAACAATATATATTATACAAATTTAAATTCTATGACAAAACTCTTGGAAAAAAATTTCACTAGAATTCATTATCATTTTGATAAAAGGAGTGTAAATGACATTTATTTTGTTGTTTTAAAGAATTAAAAAATTATTTTGTCTCCATGCTTCGTACAAACAAATTGAAACTGCATTAGCTAGGTTTATACTTCTATTTTTTGGTACCATTGGAATTTGAATTTTTTCTGAATTTTCAAGTTTTTCATAAACTTCTGTAGATAAACCATCTACTTCAGAACCAAAAATAAAACAGTCCTGTCTTTGATAATTAATTTCACTGTATTTTTTCTCCCCAAACTTTGTCACAAGGTAAATATTTCTAAATGAATTATTTTTTAAAAAATCATCAACGTTCTTGTGAATATTAACCTGAACATTTTTGTTGTAATCTAATCCTGCCCTTCTCAGAGACTTTTGATCCATGGAAAATCCCAATGGTTTTATCAAGTGAAGGTTTGAACCTGTATTAGAGCAGAGTCTAATAATATTACCGGTGTTAGGTGGAATCTGTGGATTAAATAGTGCTATATGAAACATTATTATCGTTATAATTCAATTAACGACGAACTAGAATATTAAATTAAAATATTATTAAGTATTCTTTTGTAGTTTTTCTCAGAATTGAACCACTGAGTTAGATTCCCACCAGAAAAACCGGTCATTTTTATATCAATAAACCATTCTTTAACATCAATATCCCAACCATAAAAAACATCTAATTGGACGCTACCTTTATTAACACTTTTAAAGAATCTTGACATACAATTTATATTATATTTATAAACTTAACTGCAAGTTTTTTTTTGCAACTTTTAGACCAAAATAGTTTTTTAAATGTTTTTTTTTAATCTTTATAGTAAATTTAAAAAGAATGAAAAAACTTCAAAATAGAAAAAGAACTTTATTTAAAGCAGTATTTTATGGTCTTCTATCATCACTATTTTTCAAAAAAAAAGCAAATGCTGATGTATCTATTACTGAATTTGAGAAAAATACTGGGTTTAGGAATTATGGATTTCCATCAAAATTTGAGAGAATATATCGTTGGATAGTAGCTAATCCTGTTAATAAAGGAAATGGTGTAAGTTACACTCCATTAAGTAAATTAAAAGGAACATTGGTTCCTAATGGTTTGCACTTTGAGAGGCATCATTATGGAGTCGAACACATTGACCCAAGTAAGTATCATTTATCAGTTATAGTTGGTTTAAAAGAATTAAAATTAAGTCTTGATCTTCTCAAAAATATGGAAATGTTCACTAAAAAAACATTTATTGAATGTGGAGGTAATTCAAATGTTATGTACAATCCAGAACCTCTGCAAACAAGTGTTGATTTAATTCATGGTTTATTTTCTTTTTCGGAGTGGACAGGTATTAAATTAGAGACAATCTTTGGTGAAAAAAGTATTAGCAAGTTAATTAAAGGTTATGAATGGGTGGAATTTATTAGTTATGATAAAGGCAATTACAATATTAGTTTACCTTTACAGTACATTCTTGAAGAAGGCTTTCTTGCAATTTATCAAAACGGTGAACCTATTAGGCCAGAGCAAGGTTATCCTTTAAGGTTAATTATTCCAGGATGGGAAGGTTCAACTCATGTTAAATGGTTAAAGAAAATAATTTTTAGAAAGAAACCAGCGTTTACAAGAAATGAAACTTCAAGGTATACAGATTTGCTGCCAAGTGGCAAATCAATTCAATATAGTTTTAAAATGGATTCAAAATCAGTTATTCTTAATCCTTCACATGGACAAAAAATTAATAAAGGAAAGGTTAATGTTTCAGGATTAGCTTGGTCAGGTAGTTCTTTCATTAAAAAAGTTGAAATATCATTTGACAATGGCAGGTCATGGAAAAATATTAAGCTTCATAAAAAAAAATCAAATTTAATAAGGTTTAATTATTCATTTTTTTGGAAGGGGAATGAAATTATAATTCAATCAAGATGTGTAGATGGAAAAAACAAAAAACAAAAATCGAGAATTAGCTTTTTAAAAAAGATGGGAAAAAACGCTTATTATCATTATAGTGGAATTACTTCCTGGTTAATAGATGATAATGGAAATGTAAGGCATACTTATTGAATAATGTTTTTGATTTCAAATTTTTTTTTTATTTTAGTTTTTTTTAATTGTTTTTCAAATGACATTTATACAATTGAGGCTGATGGATCGAATTTACCGAGTGGAAGTGGGACTGTTCTTATGGGAAAGAAAGTTTATAAGAATAACTGTGTAAAATGTCACGGTCATTCAGGTGAAGGATTATATGGCCCTGAACTTGTTGGAAGGTCACCTTTGGTTGGTGAGAATGTTTCCAAAACCATTGGAAATTTTTGGCCTTTCGCACCAAAAATATTTGATTACATTAAACGTTCTAAAAGAAACCAAGACAGTGAGTATTTTTCTGACACCGAGGTTTACGGGTTAACTGGATATTTACTTAAACTCAACAATCTTTTTTTTGAGGAATTTCTGGATAAAGAAAAACTTTCAAAAATTATAATGCCTAATAAAGATAATTTTATTAGTGATTACTATTAATTAGAAAATAAGGTTAAATAATATTTTCAGAAAATTGAGAGATTAATTTCTTATCATTTTGCATATCGTTATTTTGTGTTGTAAGGAGCGTGTCACCATAAAATATTGAATTTGCACCCGCTAAAAAACAAAGCATTTGTGTTTCTTCAGACAAGTTTTTTCTTCCAGCTGATAATCTTACTCTTGATTTTGGCATTATAATTCTTGTTGTAGCAATCATTCTTACCATTTCAAATGATCTAACAGGCTTTTGATTATGAAGAGGTGTTCCATTTACAGAAACTAGAGCATTTATGGGAACGCTTTCAGGTTGAGGCTTAAGGTTAGCTAAAACTTCGAGCATTTTTGCTCTATCATCCCAAGATTCCCCCATTCCAATAATTCCCCCACAACACACACTTATTCCAGCTTTCCTGACATTTTTGATTGTTTCCAACCTTTCTTCAAAACTTCTTGTTGTAATAATTTCTTTATAAAATTCTGGCGATGTATCTATATTGTGATTGTATGCATCAAGACCAGCATTTTTTAGTAATTTAGCTTGTTTTTCTGTCAAAGAACCAAGCGTTACACAAGCTTCAAGATCTAAAGATTTTACTTCTTTAATCATTTGAATTATTGTTTCGAAGTCCTTTCCGTTAGGAATTTTTTTCCATGCAGCACCCATGCAAAAACGATGTGCACCGTTATTTCTTGCTAAAGTTGCTGCCTTTTTTACTCTTGATAATTCGATAAGGTTCTCTTTTTTTAGATCTACATTATAATGAGCTGATTGAGGACAGTACTTGCAATCTTCAGGACAACTACCTGTTTTTATAGAAATAAGTGATGCTAGCTGAACATCTGGATTTTTGAAGTTTTTTTTGTGTGTTGTTTGTGCTTTGAATATTAAATCATTTAAGGGAAGAAATAGTAGATCTTTAATTTGTTTTTTTGTAATTTTTTTCATTTTTTTTTTCGTAATTAGGGAGGAACATTTCTCCAGTACAAAAAAGATACTCTAACCGTACTTTCGAATCAATGGGACCTATAATTTGATACTCCAAATTATTTATTTTAATTATTCCTCCACTGATCAATAATTCCTGAAAGAACATTGTTGTTTTATTCATATCTGTTTTACCATCAAAAGAAAACTCTTTTTTTTTAAATTCTTTTTTTCCAATTAATTCAATAATATTAGTGCTATTTGACAGAATATTTGAGTTTTTTATTTTAAAGTTTGAATTACCGTAAAAGCTTGTTGTTGTACCATATTTTTTTTTTTTTATTGAAACTTTTAAGTTAAATTTTTTTTTTTTATTAAAAAAATTTAAACCACATTCCTTTGGAATATTTTTATCAAGGGTTATAATAGAATTAATTTTAATTTCAGAAGCCTTAGCAGTGAAATAAGAGAAAAACATTAAAAATAAACAAAGAAATTTCATACTAGTAAAATGCCTAATAATAGAGTTTTAACAATACAACAAATTATAGAGTCAGAAAATAACTTTATTAACCAAAATTCTCAAGAGAAGATTTTTGAAATAGCTGGCAGAAAATTAGCTAATTTTTTTTTTAAGAATTACAAAGAAAAAGAAATTTTATTCATATGTGGAACAGGAAATAATGGTGTTGATGGTTTAAAAGCTTCATATTTTTTAGAAAAAAAAAAAAAAAGCAACTGTTGTTTTTACTCTAAAAAAAAAAATATCGACTTATGACTTGTTTGATCTTGAAAAAAAAATATTAAATACTGATATCATTGTTGATTGTATATTTGGTATTGGTTTAAATAGAGATATTTCAGGACAGATAATAAAAATTATAGAATTTATTAATAAATCAAAGAAAACTGTTGTTTCAATTGATGTTCCTAGCGGTGTTCATGCTGACAATGGCTCAATCTCAAAATACTCAATTGTTGCAAATCAAACATTATGCATGGGTTTCTTTAAACCTGCTCATTTTTTATTGCCTTCAAAATTAAATTGTGGAAAGAAATTGTTATTGCCTTTAAATTTATGCATACCAAAAAAAATACAACCCATCATTCGCTTAATTGATAAAAAGGAAATAATAGGACATATTCCAGTTTTTAAAAACAATGTAAACAAATATCATAAAGGTCATGTTTTAGTTATTGGTGGTGAAATGTCTGGTGCTTCAAGGTTAGTTGCAATCGCTGCTAGAAAAATAGGTGCAGGTCTATCAACAATTGCTATTCAGAACCAACATTTAAAATTTTATTCTGGAGTTGAACCTGGAACAATTGTATCAGAATTAAATCAAAATATATTAAGTAAGAAAAATGTTCTTGTGATTGGACCGGGGTTAGGTAAAAATTTTGATTGTGGTATTATTTTAGAATTAATCAGAAAATTTAATGGCCCTATTATTGTTGATGCTGATGCAATAAGTAATTTTGAGAATGATAGAGAAAGATTTAAGAATGTTTTGAGAAAAAAAAAAGTTCTATTAACACCTCATTCTGGAGAGTTTAAGAGAATATTTGAATATTCTAAAAACAACAAAATATCAGATTGCTTAAAAGCTTCCAAATCTATTCGCAACAGCATAATTTATAAAGGCAATGATACAACTGTGGTTTTTTCTGATGGAGACGTTTGGTTAAATGATGGAGCTTCTGTTAATTTGGCTACAGCAGGAAGTGGCGATATCTTGTGTGGAATGATAGCTGGGTTAATGGCTCAAAAAATGAGTTTTAAGCGCTCTATTCTAGCATCTTTATATATCCAAAACCAATTATCAAAAATAGAAGAGTGTGTAATTGCAGAGGATTTTTTAACAAATATTCCCAGAGTTTTATATGCAATTAAAAATAATAATTGATTTAAATAAAATAATGTTGTTTTTTATTAATAATTTTATGCGGGCGTGGCGGAATTGGTAGACGCGCTAGATTTAGGTTCTAGTGACTTCGGTCGTGTGGGTTCAAGTCCCTCCGCCCGTACCAGTTTGGAGAAATTTAAATAATGAAGATAGTTGAAGTAAAAAAAAAAGGTCTAGATTTAGAATGGGATTTAACTATTCCTGCAGAAAATATAAATAAATTATTAAATGAAAAGTATAGAGATATTTCTACAAAAGTAAAAATACCTGGGTTCCGTCAGGGAAGGGTTCCATTAGAAATTATCAAAAGTAGATATTCTAAGTCGATAATATCTGAGACACTTGATGGTTTGATCAATGATAATGTTAGGCAGGCACTAATAGAAAAAAAAATCTCTCCGTCCGTACAACCAAATGTCAATGTCAAAAAGTATGAGGAGGGGAAAGATCTCACTGTAAAGGTCGTAATTCAGAAGATGCCTGTGCTTGAGGATATAAAATTTGAGGAATTTAAGTTAGAAAAGTCCAACCTAGAAATTTCTGAAAAAGATATTAAAAACACTCTGAATGATATTGCCAAAAAACATGAAAGATTTTCTCCATTATCCAAAAAAAGAAAGTCAAAAAATGGAGACCTTATTCTTTTTGATTACGTAGGAAAAGTTCAAGGAAAAAAATTTAAAAACGGAACTGGAAATGATGAAACTGTGGTTTTAGGCTCAAATAAATATATCCCTGGGTATGAGGAGCAAATGATTGACTTAGATATAGATGAAGAAAAAACCATAAATGTAAAATTTCCAGATGATTACAGAGAAAAAAATTTGGCAGGTAAAGATGCTAGTTTTGATTTAAAGATCAAAGATATTCAAGAGAGAGTCAAAGAAGTTAAAGTAGATGATCAATTAGCAAAAGAAGTTGGTGAAGAAAATTTGGAAAGTCTAAAAAAAAAAATTAATGAAAAAATATTACAAGATTTTAAAACTCTCTCTAATCTTAAGATGAGGCGAGAGGCAGTTGAATTGTTATTAAAAAAAACCATCTTTGAACTTCCTTCAAAAATGTTAGCAGATGAAGTAGGTTTTTTAAAGAATCAATCTAAGGATAAAAGTGAAAAGGAAATTAAAAATTTATCTGAACGTAGAGTTAAGTTGGGTATTATAATAAGTTCAATTGCTGAAAAAAATAAAATTGTAGTTGAAGATGCAGATCTAACTAAAGCTGTTGTTAATGAGGCTAACAAATATCCAGGTCAAGAAAAACAAGTAATCGAATTTTACAAAAAAAACCCAACAATGATGAATAATTTGAAAGGTGTTGCTTTAGAAGAAAAAGTTATGAGTTACGTTGTTAATAGCTGTAAAAAAGTTGAGAAAAAGTGTACCATGGATGAATTATTTAAATCAGATTTTTTAAAAGACGAGAATTCTTTAATCAACAAAAAGGAAGGTGACAAATGAGTTCGTTAATACCTATGGTTGTAGAACAAACTAATAGAGGGGAGAGGTCTTATGATATTTTCTCTAGATTGTTAAAAGAAAGGATAATATTCTTAACAGGTGAAGTTAACGATGCAGTATCTAGTGTAATATGTGCACAGTTTTTATTCCTAGAATCAGAAGATCCAAAGAAAGATATTTTTTTATATATCAATTCACCTGGCGGTGTAGTTTCATCTGGATTGGCTATATATGATACAATACAATACATTAGACCCGACATATCAACAGTTTGTATTGGACAAGCAGCTAGTATGGGCTCACTTTTGTTAGCCTCTGGTACAAAAGGAAAAAGGTATTGTTTACCTCATTCTAGAATTATGACTCATCAGCCCTCTGGGGGAGTTCAAGGTCAGGCTACAGATATTGAAATTCATGCCAAAGAAATATTAAATTTAAAAAAGAAACTTAACATGATTTATGAAAAACATACTGGTCAATCATTAAATACAATTGAAAAAATGATGGAGAGAGATCATTTTATGAGTGCAGATGAAGCAAAAAAAATAGGTATTGTAGATAAAGTAGTGTCCATAAGACCTGACTTTGAAAAAAACAATGAAAAAAAATAATTTTTTAATTTGGAATAAAGGTTGCAGTAGTTAAGATAAAGTATAATTTTATTATATATCTTATGGTCGATTCTAAAAACAATAACAAAAGTACATTATTCTGCAGCTTCTGTGGTAAAAGCCAACATGAAGTTAGAAAATTAATTGCTGGCCCAACAGTTTTCATTTGTGATGAATGTGTTGAGCTTTGTATGGATATCATTAGAGAAGAAAATAAGGTTATTAATTCTCCCAAAACTTCCAATGTTGAGACCCCCAAAGAATTATATCGACTATTAAATGAATATGTTATTGGGCAAGACGATGCCAAGAGAATTCTTTCAGTAGCAGTACATAATCATTACAAAAGAATTGACCACATTTCTGTGAATAATGATGTTGAATTATCAAAATCAAATGTCTTACTAGTAGGACCTACTGGTTCTGGAAAGACTTTGATTGCTGAAACATTAGCAAGAATTATTGATGTTCCATTTACAATGGCAGATGCAACAACTTTAACAGAAGCAGGGTATGTTGGTGAAGATGTTGAAAATATAATATTAAAGCTATTACAAGCATCTGACTATAATGTTGAGAGGGCACAGCGAGGAATAGTTTACATCGACGAAGTTGATAAAATTAGTAGAAAGTCAGATAACCCTTCAATAACAAGAGATGTTTCGGGTGAAGGAGTTCAACAAGCACTTTTAAAAATTATGGAAGGCACTATCGCATCTGTTCCTCCTCAAGGGGGAAGAAAACATCCACAACAAGATTTTCTTCAAGTTGATACAACTAATATTCTTTTCATTTGTGGTGGTGCATTTGCAGGGATTGACAAAATTATTTCAAATCGTGGTGATAGATCTAGCATTGGCTTTGAAGCTGACGTTAAAGAGAAACAAACAAAGAATATTGGATCAATCCTCAAAAAAATTGAAACTGAAGACCTTCTAAAATTTGGCCTTATACCAGAGTTTGTTGGAAGACTTCCAGTTGTTGCAACTCTTGATGATTTAGACCAAGACGCATTAATAGAAATTCTAAGTAAACCCAAGAATGCACTTGTTAAGCAGTATCAAAAACTTTTTGGATTTGAAAATGTTAAACTAGAATTCACTGAAGATGCAATGAATGCCATCGCAACAAAGGCTCTAGATAAAAACACTGGGGCTAGAGGTTTACGTACCATCCTTGAAAATATTTTATTAGATACTATGTTTAACTTACCAGGTGTTGAAGGAGTTGATGAAATAGTTGTTAATGCAGATGTTGTACAAAAAAATGCCAAACCACTTTATATTTATAATAAATCAAATAAAGTTTACAGTAAAAAAGCTTAATTTATGACTGATTACAAAGACCCTTTCTGTGTTCTTCCACTCAGGGATATAGTAGTTTTCCCTAACATGATAGTCCCATTGTTTGTGGGTAGGCAAAAATCAATAAAAGCACTTGAATTTGCAGAGAAAAATGACCAAGAAATTTTTTTAGTAGCTCAAAAAGATGCTAATGTTGACGACCCAGGTATTAAAGATATATACAACACTGGTACAGTAGCCAATATTCTACAATTATTGAAATTACCAGACGGCACAGTAAAAGTTTTAGTTGAAGGCCTAGACAGAGCAAAAGTATCTCATTTTGCTGAAAATAAAGAGTTCTTCGAAGCTTATTTGGACAAACTAGATGTTCCAAACTATGAAAACGATAAGGAAACAAATGCTCTTTCAAGAACTGCCATTAATCAATTTGAAAGTTATGTTAAGTTAAATAGAAAAGTTCCCCCAGAGATTCTTGTGAGTCTTAATCAAATAAATGATTTAAATAAATTGGCAGATACAATGAGTGCTCACTTAGCTATAAGATTATCTGATAAACAAAGTCTTCTTGAATCTCTATCTGTCGGTGATCGCTTATCTAAAATTATCGAGTTTATGGATAATGAAATAGGCGTTTTGCAAGTAGAAAAAAAAATAAGGAGTAGGGTGAAAAGACAAATGGATAAAACTCAAAAGGAGTATTATCTTAATGAACAAATGAAGGCTATTCAAAAGGAACTTGGTGATGCAAATGATCCGAAAGATGAGATAACAGAAATTGAAAATCAAGTTAAAAAAGTAAAATTTACAGAAGAAGCTCTAGAAAAAGTTAAATCTGAAATCAAAAAACTTAAAAATATGGGTCCAATGTCTGCCGAAGCAACTGTTGTCAGAAACTACATTGACTGGATGTTATCGATACCCTGGAATAACTCCTTAGAAACAGAAATTAATCTTAAAAAAGCCTTAAAAGTGCTTAATAGTGATCACTACGGCTTAAAAAAGGTCAAAGACAGAATCATTGAATACTTAGCCGTTCAAACTAGGGTTAAAAAACCTAAAGGCCCAATTCTATGTCTTGTAGGTCCGCCTGGAGTTGGCAAAACATCACTTGGCAAATCCATTGCAAAGTCCCTTGGCAGACCTTTTATTAAATTTTCTCTAGGGGGTATTCGTGATGAGTCAGAAATACGAGGTCACAGAAGAACATATATTGGCTCAATGCCCGGAAAAATCATACAGTCTTTAAAAAAATCTAAGTATTCTAACCCTCTATTTTTGTTAGATGAAGTAG
>JBJKUQ010000009.1:0-47148 GCA_045563015.1 Alphaproteobacteria bacterium
ATTAATCCATCCATTTTGAATTTTTACCCATGGATGACTATCATTCCCAACATCACTATTACTCGCTACTTTAAACCGTGCTCTTGATATAACTTGAGCATTGGAGAAGTTTCCATTACTCTCCGTTTCATTCACAGTTTGTGAACTAGTAGAGGGTCTAGAGTCCCATGTAAGCCTTGTTGTAGTGGCAGTACTTGTATACTCATAAAATGAAGATCTAGTAACTGAATATGTTGAACTTGGTTCATCAAATGTAAAATTAATTGTAAGAGTGTCATTAATTGTAAAATTTTCAAAAGATGTTCCAAAGTCTCCACTTCCATTAATTACGAATGTATTTGAGTTATTTTCTATTTCAGGAATATCTTGATTCTGCCTAAAATTATCATATAGACTTGGATCTTCAAAAAATTCTACAATTGGCTCTACCACAGTATTTTCATATCCATCCAGAGAACTTCCACTATTAAATCCAAAAGCTGGACCAATCATATTTCCACCAATTAAATCAATTGGACCACTCATTGGGCCAAAACTGCCACCTCCAGCAATAGGTCCACTCATTATATCCATAGTTGTAATTCCAAAAGGGCTGATTGCTGATCCACCTATACCTCCACCACTCATTGGATCACCGGGAATACCAGCTACTGGAGAACCAGCAAATGAATTAATACCACTTTGTGACATTCCGGGTCCACCTAACATTTGACCCAGTGGTCCACCTAACCCTCCAGGATTATCTCCTGGGCTACCTGGTAATTCTCCTTCTAACCCTGCAACAGCTGCAGCTTCAGCCATTGCTTGTTCTGGACTTGCACCAGAGGCTAAAGCTGAAGCAAATGTTTCTGCAACTTCACCTTGTCCACCAGCATTGCCTGTAACTCCTGGTTCGGATAAATCACTCCCCGTTGGTGGACCTCCACCTTCCGGTGGACCTTCACCTTCCGGTGGACCTTCACCTTCCGGAGGGCCTTCACCTTCTGGTGGACCTTCACCTTCTGGTGGACCTTCACCTTCTGGAGGCCCTTCACCTTCTGGTGGACCCTCACCTTCTGGAGGACCATCCTCACCCTCTAAACCTTCTTCTCCTTCAAGTAATCCCTCCTCTTCCTCTAAACCTTCTTCTCCTTCAGCTTCAGAAGTCTCGTCTCCTTCAGTTGATTCATCTTCACTCTCTTCAGTTCCTTCATCTTCAGGGTTATCTTCGTCTGATTCTTCGTCTTGAGTTTCCTCCTGTGTTTCTTGTTCTTGTTCAACTTCAGGGGCAGTTTGTGGTTGTGGTGCTACTGCTGGCGTTGGGGGTAAAACGTTTAAAGCACTACCATAATTAGCTTGAATTTGAGCAGCGCTTAATATTATAGGTGGAGGTGGTGCAGCTGCAAAACTTGAAACAGTAGTTGTTGCACCAACCTGAGACAATACTTGCGTACCACCATCATTACTAATTGATATTTGACCAACACCTCCATCGGAATCTTGTAATAATGTAAAGGAATTTTCGCTTCCTTCAACTGCAGCTTTACCTGCAACTGTTGTTCCTCTTATACCCATGGTTACCACAGGCGTTTCTATACTCATGGCATCAGGTCCAGTTTTAGCAATTTCTCCACTTATAAAACTAAAAGCTCCTTCAACCATATTTACTGCCATACTACCTGATCCAGAACCTGGATCATAAACCAATTCATCTAAAACCATTTTTCCACCTTCAGATAAAGATAGAGTTGTCTTATCAATAAAAACAAGACCAACTGTGCCAGACCCTTCAGTTTCTATTGTATCTCCTCGAAAAACTGGATCACCATTGTTAAGGTTTAACGATGTTCCATCAGCTCTAGTTGCCTTAACGGTACCAGTAATACTAGATACCTCACCTATTGATAATATTTCATTAGCAGAAGATTGTGCGTATTTACCTGGTGAAATCAATCTAGTTAAAGATTTAACTAATGAACTTTTTAAAAGCAAATCATTATTAGTATATAAATTTGGTAGATTAAAATTTGAAAAATAGTCTGTTAAAATTACTTTTTTTTGACTAAAAGTTATTACTAAGTCAGAATTAATCTGTGAGAAATCCCCTTTAATAATCCACGATGGAAGGTCGTTAACAGGTGCTGAACTTCCTGCATAGTAAATTTTTTTATCGAATGAACTTTTTAAACTTTCAGAATGCATAGCTATATCCACAAACCATTAGATGTGTGTAAAAATAAAAGTCAAGGTAAAGATAATATGTTCAGCCTTGTTCTTTAAATGTTACTTATGCTATTACTTTTTAAGTCAATACAAAAAATAATATTATAATATTACAAAAAAATTGCAATAGGTTTTTTATACACTAAAACCACTAATTTGTTGAAAAGCAAACTCTTGTCCTGAAATAGCAGAAGTGTCTCCTCCGGCGAATTGTGCTACATGTGCTAATTCTGTTGACTCTACAACACCATTAGAAGTTCCTGAAGAACTATTAGAAGGGGTTAAACCATCTCTCCATACAAATACATTCATTCCAACATCACTTGATCCCGGAGTAACTACAAAAAATTCTTCTCCAATTATAGTGGTATTCGCACTTTGATCTAACCATATTCTAAAGTTAGAATTACCCAGTGTTGTGGCAATAGCTGTTTTACTTGTTACACCATAAAGAGTTGTATCTTCGAAAGCAAAAACGTAAGGCAATTTATTTCCATTATTTGAATAATCAAAAGGAGCTATGTTTCCTTTTACAACATTAGATCTGGAATAAGCAGATGTTGGATTATGAGCAAATAATAGTTTATCCGTATCCCCGGACTGACCAAAATCTGTTATTGTATCAACACCTTCTAATAAATCTGTGTAATAAAATTGATCTGGACCGTTACCTCCTGTTAAAGAATCATTTCCCAAACCACCCCACAGTACATCAGCTCCGTTTCCACCTGTCATAATGTCATTTCCACTGTAACCAGATAAAGTATATGAATCCGTTGCAGATGCTGCTGAAAGGGTGTCATTATTATTTGTTCCTCGTAAGGTTAATTCTGTCTCGTTGAGTTCTTCTGTAAAGTCATCGTGTTCTTCACCATGACCCCTGTAATCATCGTATAAAGAGGGATCTTCAAAATAATAATCCATTGGTGGTGCTTCATTAAAACCACCATAAGCTTCAATAAAACCACCACCGAAATCATTAAAAATAGCATTAAAAACTGGGCCGCCCATAGGGTCTGTAAATCCCATATGAAAACTACCACCTCCGAATGGATCACCGAAACCACCAGGACTACCAGGGCCACCGGGACCACCTCCGAATGGATCACCAAAACCTCCTGGGCCACCTGGGCCACCTCCAAAAGGATCACCAAATCCGCCTGGACCACCTGGGCCACCTCCGAATGGATCACCAAAACCACCTGGGCCACCACCATAAGGGTCACCAAACCCTCCAGGAGTTCCAAACCCTCCAGGTGAACCAAAACCACCAGGACCACCACCAAAGGGATCACCAAAACCACCAGGGCTACTAAAACCTCCTGGGCCACCTGGGCCGCCTCCAAAAGGATCACCAAATCCGCCTGGTCCACCTGGACCAAAATCTCCTGGACCTCCACCAAAACCACCAGGGCCACCTGGGCCAAAATCTCCTGGACCTCCACCAAAACCACCTGGGCCACCTGGGCCAAAATCTCCTGGACCTCCACTGAATGGATCACCAAAACCACCTGGGCCACCAAAAGGGTCACCAAAACCACCTGGTCCACCACCTGGTCCACCATCACCAAAAGGATCACCAAAACCGCCAGGGCCACCTGGGCCATCGATAAATAAATCAGCACTTGGATCACCAGCAAAACCTAATCCACCAATTGGATCTCCAAATTCATCTGGACCACCAGGCCCACCTGGTCCACCACTAGGGCCAAAGTCTCCTGGTCCACCACTAGGGCCAAAGTCTCCTGGGCCACCGGGACCACCGGGACCACCTCCTGGTCCACCACCGGGACCAAAATCTCCTGGACCGCCAGGACCCCCAGGAATTGGACCATCAAATCCTGCAGCTTCAGCTGCAGCTGCCATGGCCTCCTCTGGAGATGCACCATCTGCCATAGCTTGATCGAATGCCTCTCTTGCAGCGGCATCCTGTTCAGCGCTAGGGCCACCTGGGCCACCTTGACCAAAATCTCCTTCACCTGGTGCCAATGGTTCACCATCTGGGCCAACAGGGGGGCCATCTTCACCTGCTGCTAAAGGTTCCCCATCTGGACCACCCTCACCTGGTGGTAATGGTCCACCATCTGGACCTATAGGAGGCCCTTCACCTTCCGGTGGACCTTCACCTTCTGGTGGACCTTCACCTTCTGGAGGCCCTTCACCTTCTGGAGGACCTTCACCTTCTGGAGGACCCTCACCTTCTGGAGGGCCATCCTCACCCTCTAAACCTTCTTCTCCCTCAGGAGGACCATCTTCACCCTCTAAACCATCTTCTCCCTCTAAACCTTCTTCTCCCTCTAAATCTTCTTCAGGAGAACCTTCATCCCCGTCACTAGCTCCTTCATCACCTTCTTCAGCAATTTCTTCTTCTGAAGCAGTTTCTTCTGAATCTTCTTCTTGTGTTTCTTCTTCTTGTGTTTCTTGTTGTTGTTCTTGTTCAGGTTCTGGAGCTGGTTGTGGCTGAGGAGCAACCGCAGGTGTAGGTGGTAATACATTCAGTGCTGCACCATAATTGGCTTGAATTTGGGCTGCATTCAAAATAATAGGTGGTGGTGGTGGAGCAGTAAAACTTGATATACTTGTTGTTGCACCTACTTGAGATAATACTTGAGTTCCACCATCGTTACTAACTGAAATCTGCCCTACTCCACCATCTGAGTCTTGAAGTAATGTAAAAGAGTTTTCATTTCCTTCAACAGCAGCTTTCCCTGCAACTGTTGTTCCTCTTATACCTATTGTTGCTACAGGCGTTGAAACTTTCATGGCATCAGGTCCAGTTTTAGCAATCTCTCCACTGACAAAACTAAAAGCTCCTTCTAACATATCAACTGCCATACTTCCTGTACCTGTAGCCGAATCGTATACTAGTTCATCAAGAATCATCTTGCCACCATCAGATAGAGAAAGAGTTGTTTTATCAAGAAAAACAAGACCAACTGCACCAGAGCCAGTGGTTTCAATTGTATCTCCCTGAAAAACAGGATCACCAACACCTAAATTTACATCTGTACCATCTAATCTTATTGCTTTTACTGTTCCCGAAACTGTTGAAACTTCTCCAATTGACAGAGAACTTGTATTGGCTGCTTGAGCATATTTTCCCTTAAAAATAGGTCCAGCAAGAGATTCTAATAGTGAACCTTTTAATAGAAGTCCATTATCAGTTAAAACATCTGGTAAATCAAAGTTTGTAAAAAAATCTATAAATTGAACTGATTCACCATTTTCGGAAATAGCCAACAAATCACTGTTTTGTCTTGTAAAATCAGCTTTGGGTAACCAGGAAGGCATATTTTCTATTTTAATAGAACTACCAGAAAATACTTTCTGTATTTCAAAAGGATTTTCCTTGAGTATTTGTTCTTTAAAATTTAAATTGTTATTTTTAGTATGCATTTAATTAATTAGTTTTTGTATTTACTTCCACTAACTCAATACTCTCAAGTGTTAAACCTCCCATTAAACTTAATAAAGTAAAACTATTTATTAATACTTCAATTCTTGCTGCAATTGCATCTGATTGTGCATTAATAAACGCTGTTTCACCATTTAAAACATCAAGTAATGTCCTATTACCAGCCTGCCTTTCTGTTCTTGCTAGCTCAAGAAATTCATTTGAAATCCTAGCTTGGTTTGATAGAAATTTCGCATTTTTTTGTGCTGTTATAAGTCCATCCCAAGTTGTTCGAAACATTTGCTTGATCATTGATTCTTGATCTTTAATTCTAGTTGAAGTAGCTGCATACGACTCTATTGCAGCATCTTTGGCAGCATACTCTGACAAACTTAAGTTTAGCGGATAAGAAAAATCAACTTTTGCTGAACTTTCTCTTTTAAACCCTACTATTCCACCAAAATCCTGCTTTTCAGAATGACTAATAATTCCCTTAATTTTTGGAAAAAGAGACGTTTTGGCTGTATTAATAGCTTCTCTACTTATATCTTCCATAATTCTTGCTGCAATTAATGACGGGTTTTTTTCAATTGTTATCTTTTCAGCCTCCTCAATAGTTTTTGGTAATTGTTCAAAAACAGATTTTATAAGGAGTAAATCATTGAGATTTCTCGGAAAACTCTCAAAAACATATTCAAACTCATGTTTAGCTGCTGACAAAACTCCTTCAAATTGAATAAGTCTTGCTTGTGCACCTGCAAGCTGAGTTTTTGCCTGTAAAACGTCAGATGTTAAACCACCACCGGCACTTACAGCCGCATCCTCTAATTCAGTCTGTTTTTTTATATTAGCCACAGATTGAGATGCGTATTTAACACTTTCCCTTGATTGAATAACTCTTAAATAAGCAGTAATTGCTCTTAATAGAAGATCATTTTTTATCTGATTTTCCATAGCAATAGATTGTTTTAAGGATAATTTGGACGTTTTTACAGTTGATTTAGTAAATCCAAAATCTGTAATAGTCTGAGTGATTTTTGCTGTTGCATCTCTTGCCATAAGTTGAGTATTATTTCCAGGACCATATTTGTTTATGTTTTCATGTCCATAATTAGCGGTTACATCAAGTGAAGGAAAGAAACCACCTTTAGATTGTTTAACTCTCAATTTAGCGGCATCTACATCTTTTTGTGTGGCCTTAATAAGCCTGTGATTATTTAACACACTCTTTAGAGCAGAATTAAGATTATAAAATTTAACTAAGTTTCTCTCTTGTGAATTGATTTCATTGAAAAAAAAACAAATTACTAATATTAACCATACTTTCATATTAACCTCAATTACCACTATAGCAGACTGTGGATAACTATACAAACGACACACATTTTAACTTACTTAATATTTTTTTAACAGGACTTTTTTTGATGATTCTAGATATAAAGATTTATTTTGCAATAATTTTAAAAAACCAGAAAATAGTACATCAGATTTATCCTCAAATCTAATTTCATGCTTTAATCTTTTTGCTAGTTCAATCCCTACATCCATTCCAAACATTAATGATGCTAAAATATCAGCATCCAAAATTATCTTTTCAATTCTGTCATCGACTTTTTTCGGTTTTACAGGAAAATATGTACTCATAAAAATTCTGTGAATTCTTTTATTTTTTTTTAGATTAGGTATTTTTTTAAATAACAATTTTTGTAATTCAAAAAAACTTTTATTCTCTTGAAAATATGGAACTTTTGAAACTCTTCTTCCATTGTGACTTAAATCATGACTCAAAGCTATTATGATCAAAAGAATTTTTTCATCATCATTTTTCAAATGAATTAACTTTGCTAACAAACAAGAAATCACAACTACTGCTTTATAGTGATGTTCATTATGATATGTATTAAAAGTAACATTCCTTAAACACCTTTTGCTCAATTCTTGAAGCACTAACTTAAACCCTCCGATTTTTTTTACATTCAAGTCTCTTAAACAAGAAATACATAATTTATATAAATCTGGTTTTTTATGATTTGATAATATAAACTTTTTAAGAATATTTTTTGATTTTGGCCAATTGCTTACTATGTAGGAAATCGTAGGATAATTTTTTTCAATTGGAAGCTTTCTCATTTACTTTTCATTACCCAAACACCATCCCAATTTTTAGGTTTTTCAGCAATAAGTTGATTGCATCTGGTAATATAGGTCTCTGATAATTTATCCTCAGAATTTATTTTAAGACATTCTTTAAAAGATTCTATTGCATCATTAAAATTACCAGAAATATATTTTTTTCTTCCTTCATTAAAATGATTAACAACATCCATTAGATTTGGAAAAGTTTTGTCATTATGATAGTCAAGCACTTCATGAACTCCAACTGGTTCAGTCTTACCCTTAACAACTACATCATCAATGTATCTAATTCTGTAAGTTCCTTTAAGTTTTTTAAAAGTAAAATCACTAATTAAAATTCTTGCGTTATATTGCTTACAAGCACTTTCAAGTCTTGCAGCTAAATTAACACCATCACCAATCATAGTATAATCCATTCTCTTTTGTGAACCAATGTTTCCTGCTACTATTTTATCAGTATTTAAACCCAAGCCCATATCAAGAGCTGGTTTACCTTCTTTTTCTCTTTGCTCATTCCATTCCCATAATCTTTTAATCATGTTTATACCTGCTTTAACACCTCTATCTTCATCATCTTCATGAGAAATAGGCAAACCAAAAGCGGCCATAATTGCATCACCAATAAATTTATCAAGCATTCCACCTTGTTCTGAAATACATTCAACCATAATTTCAAAGTAATCATTTAACAGCTTTACAGTTCCCTGAGCACCAAGTGCTTCAGTAATATTGGTAAAGCTTCTTAAATCAGAAAATAATAAAGTAGCTGTTGTATCCAATCCCCCCATAATATCAGCACCATCTTCAAGAAGTTGATCTGCAATACCAGGGTCCATATATCTGGACATAGTTGATTTCATTCTTTTTTCAGAAGATATGTCTTCAATCATCAATAAAATTCCTAGAAAACTATCTTTTTCATCTGTTCTGCCTTCATTATCCTCATTTATAAGTGGTAATATTGTAAGGTTAACTGATATTTTTTCATTTTTTTCATTTTCAGGATTTAAAACATCTATTTCAGCATCCATTATAATTTCAGCTTCCTTTGATTCGGTCACAAATTTTATTTTTTCCTCAATCCAATTATTTTTTTCTTCAAAAAATTCAGAGGACTTGAGACCTATTAATTCTTTTTCTTGTGTTTTAAAAATTTTTAACCCTGAACGATTACATGTAACAATTTTACCTTCACCATCGATTGTTATTACACCATTTGACATACTCGAAAGCATACTTTCATTATATTTTCTTGATTTAGAAACATCGTCAAAAAGCTTTGCATTTTCTAAGGCAATTGCAACTTGTTGAGTAAAAGCCTTTAGTCGAGACTCATCTTCATCTGAAAATTTCCCACCCTTTTTATTTAAAACCTGTGTACATCCAATTACCTTTCCATTCTTATTAGTGACTGGGACACAAAGTATGGATCTTGTAAAATATCCCGTTTGTTTGTCAAACGCAGGGTTAAATCGAAGATCTGCATATGCATAGGGTATATTCATAGTTTTACCTGACGAAAAAACACTCCCCTGCTATTCCAGCAGTATTTGGTAATCTAATTTCTCCAATACCTTCTCCCATTGCTACTCTGGAGAATAGTTCGTTAGTTTTTTCATCGTTTAAAAATAAAGTTGCTCTATCCGCATTGAGCATTCTTGTGGCCTCTTCCATTACTTTGTTTAATAGTGCACTTAAATCAATTTCAGCCGTTACATCAGAAACAATACTAATAAATTCCATTTCTTGAGCTCTTTTTTTTTCAAAGAATTCGTTGTTTTGAGCATTTTGAATAGATATAGCTGCTTGGGTTGCAACTGAGTTGACAAATTCAAGATTATCTTTTGTAAATCTTCCTTTATTTTTATTAAGAATTTGAATCACACCAATAATTTTTCCATCAACAGTTTTTACAGGAGAACAAATCATATTTTTTGTTTTGTATCCTGTTTCTTGATCAACATCTTTATTAAATCTGTCATCTTTGTATACGTCATGAATAATTTCACCTACATTGGAATTAAAAATTGCACCAGCTATCCCAACATTATTTAATATTCTAATTTCTCTTGTTAACTCACCTTGGGCAATTCTTGAATATAGTTCATTTGTTTCCTCATCATTTAAAAAAAGACTTCCTCTATCTGCGTCAACATTTTTTGTCACAAAATCAATAATTTTCCACAAAATTTCTGACAAATCTTTCAAAGTTGCAATTTCTCTTGAGATTTCAAGTAACAATTTTGATTTATCAATTTCAGATTTTAGAAACTTTAAATCATCTTCTTTATTTATTTTTTTTTTCATCTATTTACTTTAATTTTTTTTCATAATTTTTAATAATTTTTTCAAGTTCATCTCTTAAATTTTGCGATACATTTTTTAGTTGTTTAATTTCATCACTAGAATCATAGACTATTTTTTGAACGGCTTCTTTTTTCTCAAACTTTAAACTTTCTAACTCATTTCTTAAATCACCTATTGATGATTTTAATTCCTTTACTTCTTGACTTGATTCCAAGATGGCTTCTTGTACTGCTTTTTGTTTTTCAAATTTTAAATTTTCTAATTCATCTCTTAATGCACCACATGTTTTTGTTAATTGATTAATTTCATCCATTGATTTTTGAGCTTGTTTTTGAACTGCTTCTTTTTTTTCAAATTTAATCTTTTCAATTTGAAGTCTTTGCTCAGCAATTGTTGATTGTAATTGTTTTATTTCATCAGATTTATTAACAATTGCTTCTTGCACTAATTGATTAGTTAAATATTTTGAGTTTTCCAACTGATCTCTGAGTGAACTTATAGTTAAGTGAAGATTTGTTAATTCTTCATTATTTTCAAGTTTAACCTTTTGAATGTAATCTTTAAGCTCAGCATTAAATGCTGGTTCATTTTTTTTTAGTCTTTCTATAAAATCCCCCATATAATTTAGATATTTCTATTTTAATAATTAAAAATGATCTAAACAATGTAAATAACGTTTTTTTTTTTCTTTATTTATAATTCTCCACTTAATTCGACTACCCTCTTTTATTAAAAGTTCTTTTGCACAACCTCTTGGAATTTCAATAACTGCAGAAACTGCGGTTTTTGACGATATTACTTTTAGTGAATTGGGCTTGCCTTCTTTAATAGCAGTTACAAAACCACCATCATTAATAAATATAATATCAAGTGGTATTAAAGTATTTTTCATCCAAAAGTTTACAATTTGAGGTTTTTTATAATTAAACAACATTCCATCTATTCCCTCTAACTTATTAAAATGCATCAAACCTTTCTTTTTTTCACTCTTAGTTTCTGCTAATTGAACAAAAAAATTCAAGTCTTCAGAAATTGTTACTAAAGCTGTTTTTGAAAGTAATTTTTGGGGGATATATAAAGAGAAAAATACAATAATAAAAAAATTAAATAATAAATTTTTCATTCTTTTTTATTCTTTCTAGAGTTTCTTTTGCGTCATCGCTTAATTCATCTGTTTCAGATGAAAATTCTTCGCTATTTTTATTAGTCTCTATTGATATGTCGTATTTTTCTCTTAACTCTCTAAAAACTTTTATTTCAAATGAATTTAATTGTTTATCAAACCCTCTAGTTTTTTTATCTTTAATTAATTTTAACTTTTCAAGTCTTTTTATACTTTTGGAAAGGCGATCTTTCATAGATTTTTATAATTTTGTTTTAACCAGAATTTAAATTCATATAATAACTAATATGCAAGAAAATGAAAAACATTTAATTAAAATCCGAAAAGAAATGGAAAATGTTCGAGAATTGTATATCAAGGGGTATATTAATAAAAATGTTTACCAAGAACAAACAAGATCCTTGTTCGAGATTGCAGTTAAATATGGCGCTTAAAAAAAAAGATATTGAAAAAATTAAGGAAGCAATAAAAAAGCTAAACGAATCTTCTATTAAAGAGAAAGAGTCACTTACTGATTCTATAGAAATGCTATGGCTAAACGCAGGAGTTCAAAAAAAGAAAAAAGATATAAAATTAAGTGATGATGAAAATGAACATATATCAAGGATTAGGCAGTTACTTGCAGCTGCGTGGTCAGAGGACTTAAAAGAATAAAATTATAAACCAAAGATCTTTGCCTTTTCATATAATCTGTCTGTTTCTGAAATATAAACCCCTTTACTTATATAACCTCCTACATACAATTCTCTAATTGCCGCCATTTCCTCTTCAATAGCAGCTAATACATCTACAAACTGATTATCATCGTTAATTTTTACATTATCTTCATCGATAATTTCGTTCAATAAAGGTTTTTTCCTTTCAGTAATGTCATCTTTTTTTTTAAAGAAAATTTTCAGAGCAAAGCTTAATATAAAATATAAAATTAATGTTAATAAAATTGAGAATATCACCAAATAAAGGGTGTTTTCCATATAGGGTTTGTAATGTTCAATATCTATTTTCATAACAAGGTTTTTAAAAAATTCCATAACTATCTACATATTGTGTTTGATTTATAATTATAATACATTATATTGATTTTGTGGGTATATTCAATTTATATAATAAAACAAAATTAAATATAAATAAATCATCTTTTACTAGAAAAAAGGCAATTTCATTTAAAGCTTATGAAATTTTAAAAAGGCTTATTGTGTCCGGAGAAGTGACACCCGACAAACTTGATGTTGCTTACCCCAAAAATACTAAATTTAAAATTTTGAAAAATGTTTCTCACAGATCAATGAAAACATTTTATAAATTATCTGACAAATACTTCCCAGATAGACAAGGTGTTGTTTCGCAAATTCATAACAAAAGTATTGTTTCAAAAAAAAAGTTGTCATCCAAGGCAAAAATACTCTTATCTCAAATTAAATCTGATTCTCCAAGATACACTAATATTGACCAATTAATTGAAAAAATAAATAACAAATAATTATTTTTTTTTTTCTATAAATTCCTGATTTAACTTTCGCAGATATATTAATAAGAAATTCAGAAATCTTCTCATCTGTATTTTGTAACGAAAGCTCTCTTATTACTTCATCTATAAATGCTCCGATAGCTATGTATGGATTAATATTTTTTTTACGACATTCTTCTCTTGCTTTTATAACTATTAAAGAAGCTGCTTTTTTTTGTTCATTTTCATTCATGTTTTTATCTTAGGTATATCATTCCAATTGGTAGTATAACAAGGTGACCTATATTTTGATTTCATTAACCAATTTCTATTTTTATTTTTTAAATGGAAAGATCCACTTTTATCTGATGATAGTCTTAATTTACTGGCACCAAATCTATTATTAATATAATCCATTACCTCCATTAATTTAATATCTATTTTTTTTTTATGACATTCCTCATAATCATCTATAAGACTTTTCTGTTTACTTTCTAATGTACAAAAATCACAAAGAATTATACCTACTTTATTATATAGGAAACCACTCTTATAAATCTGCTTAAGTAATTTTTTTGATATATTCCATATAGTCCTTATATCATTTGTAGCTTCTAACAAGGAATACGTTTTAATATTACTATAACTTTTACTTTGATATTTTGAGGTCTTTAAGAAAATAGTTACTGTACTACAAAAAAATTTATACGTTCTCATTTTAAATGATGCTTTATGAACATAAACTATTAGTGCATTTTTTATATCTTCAAATTCATATAATTTTTTTCCAAAAGACCTTGAAACACATATTGACTTTTTTTTTGTTAAATTACTTTGAATCTCATTGCAAACTATTCCTTTAAGCTCTAAAACACTCCTCTCTAAAGTTACACCTTTTTCTTTTCTAATAAAATTAGAATTACAATCTCTAAGATCTTGTGCATTATTTATATTATTATTAATTAAAAATAATGACAGCCTATTTCCCACTCCCCAAATATCTATAACATTAGTTTTTTTTAATATATAATTAGTTATTTCTAATGATTCTAACTCAAAAACATTTTGATAATTTATTGTTAAACCATCATAACATTCTTTTTTTTTAATCACTCTATTAGCAACCTTCGCCAATGTTTTAGTCTTAGCAATTCCAATACTTACAGGAATACCTGTCCATTTTAATATTTTTTTTGAAAGATCAGAGCAAAATTTCTCTCTATTAAATTTTAAATCTAAACTAAAAAATGCTTCATCTATTGAATAAATCTCTACAATAGGTAATTCATTTTTTAAAATATTCATAATCCTATTCGATATATCACCATATAAAGAGTAATTAGATGAGAATACATTAATATCTAGCCGTTCTATTATTTTTTTAATCTTAAAAAATGGTTCTCCCATCTTTATTCCAATTTTTTTTGCTTCTTCAGAACGAGAAATAACACACCCATCATTATTAGATAATACGATAACAGGCTTTTTAAAAAGTTTTGGATTAAATAGTCTTTCACACGATACATAAAAATTATTACAATCTAAGAGTCCTATCATCATAGATTATAAGCTATGTATCACATACCTAGCCACACCCCATATTATAGTTTCTATATCTGATTTTAATTTTATTATTGGATATTTTTTATTTTCAGATTTTAGGTAACAATTTCCTGACTTATCCTTTAAAAATTTTTTAATAATTAACTCGCCATTTAAGGATGCAATAACAATTGAATAATTAATGGGTGATAATGATTTATCTACAACTAGGATATCATTATTGTATATACCAACATCAATCATAGAATCTCCTAATACTCTTATAAAAAAGGTAGATTCAAAATTTTTCACTAAATATTTATTTAAATCTAGATTTTCTTCAATATAGTTTTCCGCAGGAGATGGAAAACCTGCGGCAGCTGTAGTTGTATTTATTATCAAGTCTTTTACTTGAAAAATTTCCTTTTTCATACAAGATATTATAAGAACAAAAGTAGAACTTTCAAGATAATTAATTAAATTAATATATAAATAATGATTAGCAAATAATTAAATAATAGATACATTAACAAATATGAAAAAAATAAATAATTATGACATACTAGATATATACGAGCTCTTTGTAATTGAAAATAATCTAATAGGAAGAAAGAATACTAGAGATATCAGAAATTATATTAAGCAATATGCATACACATTATTTTTCAAACCTGTGAAAACAGTAACAGAAAAACAAATAGTAACTTGTATACAATCAAAAGACTTTAAAGGTAGCAAAAAAAAATCATTAAAATTAATAGCTTATCTAAATATTTTATTAAATTTTGCCAAAAAAAAATCTATTATAGATAAAAATCCAATATCTAAAATACTTAGTAAAACAAAAGTCTGAATTATAAGTAAATTATGATTCCAATAAAAGATGATAATCCAACTAAAAATAAATCTTATGTTACATTAATTATTCTTATAATTTGTAGTTTAGTATTTTTACTTCAAATATCTTCTGAGAATAGAGATTTTTATAACTATTATTTTGGTTTTAAACCTGCATCATTTTTTTCTGATTTAAATTCACCAACATTCTTTCCAATCTTAACGATAATCACATCTATTTTCATGCATGGAGGATGGTTACATTTTTTAGGAAATATGCTTTATCTCTGGATCTTTGCAGACAACATTGAAGATGTTATGGGACATAAAAAATTTACATTATTTTATCTTTTCTCAGGTTTTTTTGCTTCTTTATCTCATGCAATAATTAATATTGAATCAAATATTCCTATGATTGGAGCATCAGGAGCAATTGCAGGTATTTTAGGTTCGTACCTTTATTTTTTCCCCAAAGCAAAAGTGCTAGTTTTAATTCCTTTTTTTATATTTTTTACAATAAGAATTAGAGCTAATATTTTATTGATATTTTGGTTTATTTACCAGTTTTTAAATCTTTCAAATACAAATTCTTCAATAGCATGGTTGGCCCATATAGGAGGTTTTATTTTTGGATATCTTTTTTCAATATTAATCGAAAAAAATGATTTACCAAAAAAAAAAGGGCAATCTATATTTTTAAAAGACAAAGATAAAGGACCATGGAATTAGAGTTCGTTTAATTTAAATTTATTAATTATTTCTTCTCTATTTTCATTTAATTCAGGAGATTTTTTTGATTCCCTTTTCTTTTTTACAAATGATAATTTAATAGGGTTTCCTGATATTTTTAGATTTTTAATAGAATCATAATTATAATTTAATATCATATCTCTTGATATAACTTGCTCATTATTTGTTACCTCTTCTATATTATTTATTTTTGAATGAGGGACTTCATATTCAGAAAATATTTTGGTCCAAAAATCAGTATTTTTTTTTTCAAGCTTTTCTTCAACAAGTTTTCGTAATTTTTTTAAATTTTTGTTTCTTAGTTCATTGTTTTTAAAAAAATTGTCATAAAATAACTCTTTACTTCCTATTGCTTTACAAAAATTTTTAAATAATTTGTCATTACCAATTGCAATAACTATGTAACTATCCTTCGTTTTAAATGCACCAAAAGGTGTTATTGTCGGATGATCTGTTCCAAGTGGATAAGGAATTTTTTTTTCTACTGAAAATCTTGATATAGCATTTTCAAGAATTGCTACCTGACAATCAAGCATACTAATGTCAAGACGAGATCCCAGATCAGTATTTTTTCTATGAATTAACTGTACTAAAATCCCAATAACAGCATAAAGACCAGCAGCTATGTCACCTATTGATGTTCCAACTCTACAAATATTATTTTTATCTTGCCCAGTAATACTCATTAAACCACCCATTGCTTGAACTATGATATCATATGCTGGAAATTCTTTTTTTGGGCCAGTCTCTCCAAAACCACTTATTTTTGCTTGAATAATCTTAGGGTTTATTTGTTTAATAAAGCTTGAGGTATACCCAAGTTTTTCTAATGTTCCTGGTTTGAAGTTTTCAATTAAAACATCTGATTTTCGGAGAAGTTTTTCAAAAAATATTTTATCTTCATTATTTTTTTTTAAATCTAAAACTATACTTTTTTTACCCCTATTTAATGAAATAAAGTAACTTGATTTCTTTTTAATAAATGGTCCAAAATTTCTAGAATCATCACCAGTTGGCTTTTCAATTTTTATAACATCTGCTCCTAAATCTGAAAGAATCTGTGTGGCAAAAGGACCAGATAAAATACTGGTTAAATCTAGAACAATAACATCTTTTAAGGGTAAATTATTTGTCATTTTTACTTACCAATCTTGTACTTTAGTTTTAATAAAGTAAATTTAATTATGAACTTCCAAATATTTAATGAGAAATGTAAAATTATTATTAATGATACTCAGAATAAGGCAATTTCTCTTAATCATCAACAAATAACTCCTGAACATTTAATTATTTCAATTATTAATGATAATGATTCATACATAAAAGATATTTTTGATGATTGTAATATAGATATTTTAAATCTGATTAAAGATCTCGAAAGAAAAATAAGTTCACTACCATCAATTTTAGGTTCTAATTTAAATATTTTCTTTTCAAATGAAATTTTGGAGGTTTTTGGTGTTGCTGAAAAGTGTTTAAAAGAATTTCATGACTCATTCATTTCTCCAGAAATTTTAATTTATTCAATATTATATTGCGAAGAACTTGAAATTTATAAAATTCTACTTAAAAATGATCTTAACAAACATAAACTTAAAAAATCTATTTTAAAATTAAGAAAGGGACAAATCATAGACAGTTCTTCAAAAAAAATAAATATTGATTCCTTAAAAAAGTTTTCAGTGGATGTTACTGAATTAGCTAAAAGTGGAAAACTTGACCCTGTAATAGGTCGAGAAGAAGAAATTAGAAGAAGTATACAAGTTCTTTCTAGAAGAACTAAAAATAACCCTGTTCTAATCGGTGAACCTGGTGTTGGTAAAACTGCCATTGTTGAAGGTTTAGCATTAAGAATAATAAATAATGATGTACCAGATTCTTTAAAAAAAAAAAAACTTTTATCTCTCGACTTAGGATTGATAATCGCTGGTGCAAAATTTAGAGGGGAATTTGAAGAAAGACTAAAATTAATTCTCAAAGAAGTAATGAATAATCAAGATTCAATAATTTTATTTATTGATGAAATTCATACTTTAGTTGGTGCAGGAAAAGCTGATGGATCACTTGATGCATCAAATTTATTAAAACCTGCTCTGGCAAGAGGTGAACTTCATTGCATTGGTGCTACAACTCTAAATGAATATCGAGAAAATATTGAAGCAGATGCAGCCCTAGCTAGAAGGTTTCAACAAATATTAGTAGAGGAACCATCTATTGATGATTCTATTTCAATATTAAGAGGCTTGAAAGAAAAATATGAAGTTCATCACGGAGTAAAAATATTAGATTCAGCAATAACCTCAGCTGTTGAATTATCCAACAGATATATAAATGACAGGTTTTTACCAGACAAAGCAATTGATTTGATGGATGAGGCTGCTTCAAGAATTAGATTGCAAATAGATTCTAAACCTGAGGAATTAGATAAAACACAAAGAAAATTGCTTCAAAATAAAATAGAGTATGAAAGCTTAAAAAAAGATAATGATAAAAAATCATTAGAGAGATCTAACGACTTAAAAATTCAAATTGAAAGTTTAGAGAAAGAATTTGACAAATTAAATCATCAGTGGAATGAAGAAAAAGGAAAAATTAATTTAATACAAAAATTAAAATCTGAAATTGATATTGAAAAAAATAAATTAAATATGCTGCAAAGAGATGGAAAATTATCAGAAGCTGGTGAGCTGGCATATAGTAAGATTCCTGAACTAGAAAAAGAACTTTCAAAACTTGAGGAATCAAAAGAAGAAAAAAAAATGCTCAGTAAATCCGTTACGTCAAATGAAATAGCAGAAGTTATTTCAAAAACTACGGGAGTACCAATAGATAAAATGTTACAAGCGGAAAAAAGCAAAATTTTAAATATGCATAATGTTCTGTCCAACGAAGTAATAGGACAAAATGAAGCAATAAAAAAGATATCAAGCGCTGTGTTAAGATCTAGAGCAGGTATTCAAGATCCAAACAGACCAATAGGTATTTTTTTATTTTTAGGACCAACGGGTGTTGGTAAAACAGAATTAACTAAAGCATTATCTAAATTTTTATTTGACGATTCACAATCCTTTTTCAGACTTGATATGTCAGAGTACATGGAAAAACATTCTGTTTCTAAGTTAATAGGATCTCCTCCAGGTTATATTGGATATGAAAGCGGTGGTTTACTTACAGAGTCCATAAGACGAAAACCATATCAAGTAATTCTGCTTGATGAAATAGAGAAAGCACATACCGATATTTGCAATATACTCCTTCAAGTTTTTGATGAAGGCAGACTAACAGACTCCCACGGAAAAACTGTTAATTTTAAGAACACTATATTAATAATGACATCAAATATAGGTGCAGATCTTATAGATTTTTCTGAAAATCAAAATAATAATATTGAAATTTTTACTCAAGAAAAAATCTTAGAAAGAGTTAGAAAAACATTTAAACCTGAATTCATTAATAGAATTGATGAGATTATAATTTTTAATAGGCTTACTAAAAATGAAATAAAAAAAATCCTAATTCTCCAACTACAAAGTATAAAAGATTTATTAAAATCAAAAAAAATATTACTAAATTTTGATAACAAGGCACAAGATTGGTTAATAAATGAGGGTTTTTCTGAATCCTATGGGGCAAGACCATTAAAAAGAATAATTCAAAATTTTATTTCTGATAAAATTGCTTATATGATAATGAGTGGTGAAATAAAGAATGATCAAACTTTATTAATAACAACTCGTAATAATGAATTAAAGTTTGAAATTAAATGAAAAAGATAGGTTTTTTTGGTCTTGGGATAATGGGTGGAAACATAGCAAAACATCTTATTAATTTAAATAAATTAAATATTTTGGAAAGAAAATCAAAAAAAACACAAATTTTTTTAAATAAATATAAAAAAAAAATTAATATTTATAACAAAATTAATTTATTGGTAGAAAATTCTGAGATTATTATCTCATGTGTTGGAAACGATAAAGACTTAAAAGATTTATATTTTTCCAAGAACGGAATTTTAAAATATATTAACAAAGGCACAATTGTAATTGATCATACAACTGCATCAGTAGAAATATCAAAAAGGCTTTACAGAGAATTAAAAAAAAAGGGGGCATTTTTTTTTGACTCACCAATAAGTGGTGGAGAAATTGGAGCAAAAAATGGTACCTTATCGATTATGGTTGGTGGAGAAAAAAAAAAATTTAATGAGTTAAAGTATATTTTAGATTGTTACTCTAGTTCATTGATTTATATGGGAAAATCTGGTAATGGTCAATTAACAAAAATGGTTAACCAAATCTGTGTTGCATCAATTATTCAAGGTTTAGCAGAGGGTATAGCATTTGCCAAAAAAAATAATCTTAAAATAGACTGCTTATTAGATGCTATAAAAGGTGGAGCAGCACAATCATGGCAATTAGAAAATAGAGGAAAAACTATGTGGAACAATAAATTCAACTTTGGTTTTATGAATAAATTAATGTTAAAGGATTTGAATTTAGTGTTAGATAAATCACTAAAATCTAATTTAAAATTACCATCAACATCAAAAATTAGAAATTATTATAAAAAACTAGTTCGTCAAGGTTATTCAATGGAAGATACATCAAACCTTATAAGGTTACTTTATTAAATTTCGAGCTTTTCAGAAATCTTTTTCTTTAACTTATCCAACCCAAAACCATTCAATGCAGAAATAAACACCATATTACCGTTAACGTTATTGTTAAAATGTCTTTTATCATCTATTAAATCAATTTTATTCACCACTTCAATAATTCTATTATCATCAGGTTTAACTCCAATTTCTTCTAAAATTTTTAAAACTTCACTCTTTTGCTCTAAATAATAATTACTTGAAATATCTCTTACATGAATAATTAAATCTGAAAAAATAATTTCATCTAACGTTGATTTAAAAGAATCAATTAAAGTAGTTGGAAGTTCTCTTATAAAACCAACAGTATCCACAAATAGAAAATTTATATTATTAAAAAAAGTTCTTCTTATTGTTGAATCTAATGATGCAAAAAGCATATTTTTTGAAAGAACATTAGCTTTTGTTATAGTATTAAATAATGTTGATTTTCCAGAATTTGTATAACCAACCAATGAAATAATTGGAATATTATTTTTTTTCCTTCTGTTTCTTTGCATATCTCTATTTGAAACAATACTTTTAATTTTTTTTCTTAGTCTAATAATCTTTTCAGTTAATTGCCTTTTATCTGATTCAATTTGTTTTTCACCTGGACCACCCATAAAACCTGCCCCACCTCTTTGCCGCTCTAAATGGGTCCATGATCTAACTAATCTACTTTTTTGAAATTCCAAGCTTGCTAAAGAAACACTTAATTTTCCTTCATTAGACCTGGCTCTTGACCCAAAAATTTCTAAAATCAGTCCAGTTCTATCAATAACTTTACAATTCAATTCTTTCTCAAGATTTCTTTGTTGAATTGGTGATAAATTGGTATTTACAAATATAAGACTAACTTTTTCACAAATAATTTTGTTCTTTAATTTATTAATATATCCTTTATTTAAAAAAGTTTTTGAACTTATTTTTTCTAAACCAACTTGACTTTTAAAAATACAATTTAAATTTATAGATGCAACAAGATTAACAGCTTCATCTAAAAAAAAATCTTTATCATGCCTACTAGGTTTTAAGTATGGATGTAATACAAAAATATCTTTATTATTCATTACTTAACTTGATCATCAAGAAAATCATTAAATTTAACTTCTAATTTTTGAGAAACTTCTCCAATTTTTTTTTCATTTATTACTATATCATCTACTTGAATAACTGGAATAATACCCAAAGTTGTGCTTGTTAAAAATGCCTCCTTTGATTTTTTCAATTCCTCAATATCAAAACCTTTTTCCAATACATCGTAATCATTATTTTTAGCAATTTGGATCACACAGTCCCGTGTAACTCCACCTAAAATTAAATTATTCTTTGGATGAGTAATTATTTTATTTTTTTCATTTACAATAAAGGCATTAGAAGTCGTTCCTTCAGTAATTATATTTTGACGAACCTGCCAAACTTCAAAAAATCCTCTATCAGCACCTCTTTGTTTCTCAATAACATTAGGGAGTAAGGATGTAGACTTTATATCACACCTTAACCATCTTAAATCATCAACCAGGCTAACTTTAACTCCTTCTTTTAGACTTTTTAAATTCATTCCGGAGAAAATTGTAATTACTATGTTAGGATGCATTTTTTTTGAGAATAAATGATTTCTTTTTGCTGTTCCTCTTGTAACTTGTAAATAAATAAAACCTTCATTTAAATTATTCATTCTCATCAATTGCTTAGCAATTAATTCAAGTGACCTATAATTAGTAAAAGGTTTGTTAATTTGTAGTTCTTTAATTGAGTTTTTTAATCTTTTTATATGTTTTTTTATATTTAAAAGCTTATATCTTTTAAACCCAATAACTTCATATACGCTATCTGCAAAATTGAAGCCTCTATCTTCAATTGAAATTACAGAATTCAGAGTATTTCTATATGCACCGTTAATATAACAAATAGACATTAAAAAAACTCTATATTTACCTCAGAATATCTCTCAATATCTTTAATTGAAGATGGTTCAGAAAAAATAATTAATTTATCTTTAACTTGAAGAACAGTTTCTTCATTAGGAAGAATTAGTTCATTATTTCTAACAATACCACCAATAACTACTCCTTTTGGGATTGTTAAGTCTGAAATCTTTTTATCTGTAAATTTTGTTGTTGGAAGAATTTCAATTTCCATAATTTCACCTCGTTCATTACCAAAATCATGAACTTCTTTTACTTTACCTCTTCTTACATATTGTAAAATTGCAGAAGTTGTAATATTTCCAGGGTTAATTAATACATCTAAATTTAATTGCTTTGATAACCTTCTATAATTTTCATTACTTACAATTGCAATAGACCTTTTACAACCCAAATCTTTCGCAAGCATCGATGAAAATATATTAGTTTCATCATCATTAGATACAGCAATAATAGCTTCAGCAGAATAAACCCCGGCTTCTTTTAAAAGATTTGTGTTTAGTGCATCACCATAAAGAATTGTATTTTGATTAGATAATTCGGAAGAAATAAGTTTTGTTCTTTCAAGGTCGTTGTCAATAATCTTACAACTAATCTCCGGGTAGTCCTTTTCTATTAATTTAATAATATTCAAACCTATATTCCCAGCCCCTACTAATACGACTTTTCTATTTTCATGTGCTTTGATACCAAATACTCTTAAAACTCTCAATAAATCTTTATTTTTGATGCACAAATAAATATCATCACCGGGATAGATTTCAATTTTACCACTTGGGATTATAATTTCATTGTCTCTGTAGATAGACAAAATCTTCACTTCTAAACCTGAAAATATTCCTGGAAGCATTCTTAGAGGAGTGTTTATTATTGGGCATGATTCATCTATAGATATCCCAATTATTCTTGCTACTTTTTCTCCTAAGTAAAATGAATCAAATGCACCTGGAGTATTTAATTGACGTATAATTGCTTTTGCTACTTCTAATTCTGGGGATATTATAGCATCTAAATCTATTTTATTTTTTGCAAACAAATTATCATAATATTTATTATTTAGAAATCCTGATTCCTTAATTCTAGCAACTTTAGTTGGTATATTAAAAATATAGTTAGCAAGCTGACAACAAAGTATATTAGATTCATCTTTATCTGATACTGCAACAATCATATCTGCTTCATTACCTCCAGCTTTTTCCAAAACATCAGGCAATGTAATCTTTCCACAAACACTCTTTAAATCTAGAGTTTTATTAAGTGATCTTAGAAGAGATTCAGAATCATCAATAATAGTCACATCGTTGTCCTCATAAACAAGTTGTCGAGCAATATTAGCTCCTACATCTCCAGCACCACAAACAATAATTTTCATTTATTTATCCATACTTATCTTTAGTTGTTTAATTTTTCTATAAAGAGCAGTTCTTTCCATACCAATTTTCTCTGACATTTTAGATATATTATTGTTAAATTTCTTTAGATTATAGACTAAATATTCTTTTTCAAAAATCTCTCTTGCAATTTTTAGACCTTCATTAAACATAGAGGAATTATCTAAAATAGGGTCAGAATTTAGAAAGCCCTTCAATAAACTATTTATTTGTTCTTTAGAAATTGTTACTCTATTATTTTCAGTCAACATAAACACACTCCAATCTATAAATTTTTTTAATTGTGCAAGGTTTTTAACATAAGGCATAGTTTTAAAAAAAGAAATTGTATCTTCAGAAATATTTTTTTTATTAACTTTGTTATTTTCTAGCACCTCATCAAAAAACTCTTTAATTAAATCACCTAAATCATCTTTTCTTTTATCAAAGTTTGGAACTTGAATTTCAAAAAAATTAACTTTCTTAAGAAGATCTTCTCTTATGATTTTTTTTTTTCTTATCTCTAAAATAGATAGTTCTGATGACGCAATTGTCCTAAAATCTACTTTTTTTGGAGAAACACCACCAATTCTAAAATTTTTTTTCTCTTCAAGAACTCTCAACAGTTTTCCTTGAATTTTAATTGTCATTTTATCAATATTTTTAAAAAAAATTGAACCTCCATTAATTTCCTCAAGCACCCCAGTTTTTTCAAGGCTAATGTTGTCATTTCCAAAAATTTCATTTTCCAATAGATTCTTATCATTATGATAAAAATCTATTATCTTAAAGTTTTTATTATATCGATTAGATTCATAGTGTATTTTTTTAGCAAGAAACTCTTTCCCACTTCCAGATAAACCTGATAACAAAACCGATGAATCAGTCTTTGTTATTTTTTTTAAAAGATTAGCAACATTTTTTGATGCTTGCGATTTAGCAACAAAGTTTGAATTTTTATTTTTTGAAAAACTATTAATTCTATTTTTTAAGTCAAAATTTTCAATGGCTTTTGTAACTTTAAAGATCAATAGATCACTATCAAGAGGCTTCTCTATAAAGTCATATGCTCCTTTCTTTATTGAGTTTACTGCTGTTTCAATATTACCATGACCACTAATCATTATAACTGGAGGAATTTCATTAATTTCCTTAATTCTCTCTAATGTTTGAAAACCATCAAATTTAGAATCATTTAACCATATGTCTAAGATCACCAAAGAAATTTTTTCTTTTCTATAGATTTTTAGTCCTTCCTCTGAAGTCAGACTATATTTGGCAGAATATCCTTTGTCACCTAAAAGTCCTGATATTTGCTCACAAATATCTACTTCATCATCTATTATTAGAATTTGGTTTTTTTTTGACATACCTTAATCTTTGTAATACAACTTTACTCTTACCATGGCTCCACCAAGAGTGCTACTGTCAAGTAGATCAATCTCGCCATTATGATCTTCAACAATTTTTTTACAAATTGCCAGCCCTAACCCAGTTCCATCAATTTTTTTTGTTATATAGGGTTCAAATAACTTATCTCGATTATTTTCTGAAAAACCCTCCCCACTATCTTCTATTTCAATTATTACAAATTTACCTTTTTGGAATAAATTAACTTTAATTTTTTTTGTTTTTTTTAAAGATTCGACAGAATTCTTAAGTATATTCATAAATAGTCTGCTTATTTGATTGTAATCACACATTATTTCTAAGTTCTTAATTTTTGAAGTAAATAAAAATTTGACAGATTCATTTGCAATTTTTTGCGTATTAATTTGAGTTTCAATTAATTTATTCAATTTAACTGATTGTATTTTATTTTCAGGCATTCTAGCAAAGTTAGAAAATTCTGTGACTAAATTCTCAATATTATTTACCTGCCTTATGATTGTATCCATACTTTTTTTATAAAATTCTTTATCTTTAATTTTTCTACCTTTCAAAGAATTAAATATTCTTTGTGCTGAAATTTTAATAGGGGTTAAAGGATTTTTTATTTCATGCGCCATATATCTTGCAACATTTGACCAAGCAGCATTTTTCTGGGCTGAGACTAATTCAGTTACATCATCAATACTAAGAATAAAACCTCTAATTTTCCCCTTTTCTAGAACTTTTGATAACTTTAAGTTTAATATTTTCATTTTACTAGATAGCAAATATTTAAATTGCATTTGTTTTAAAGTTATATTTTCATTTTTAAATTCACGTATAAAGTTTAAAACTTGTGGATTAGATTTCAAAAAACTCTTTTTGAAATTTTGCCCAAAGATTTCTTCAGATTTTTTATTAAACAATAGTATTTTTTCATTTAAATCTAAATAAATAATCCCATTACTGACTTCATTAATAATTTTTTCTGTAAATTTTCGTCTTAAATTAATTGTTTCTTTTGCTCTAAGTAGTTTATTTTTTTGAGCATCAATGTTATCAAGCATTTTATTTAATAATTTAGATAAAAAATTAAATTCATTTTTACCCTTAATTACTCTAATTCTTGATGCAAAGTTATCTTTAATAATATTCTGTGAATCATTTATAATACTCATAATTGGACTAAGTATTTTATTGGAAAATCTTAATCCAAACCAAGTTGACAAAACTATCATCAAAAAACTAATTGCTAAGAAAAGTTTGTTGAATTGTAACTGAAAATTACTCAATTTATTTGTAATGTTTACATATTCATCCGCTGTTTCATTAACAGATTCAACCCTACTTAATACGTTTGAATCAACATTTTTTCCTATGTAAAGATAGGTGGTAATAGGTCTTTCAATTTTAATTAATGCTCTAACCTTTGTCTGGTCATAATTTGGAAATATAGCTATTTCCCCTTCGTCAGCAATTAAAAATGTCCATAAAGGAGGAGCGTTTTCATTTTCAACTAAAAAACTTCCAACTCTAGCAAGAAGTTGGCCAGAACTTTCAAAGATTACAGCTTCATCAAGGTCTCTTATTTCAACAAAATAGCTTAAATATTCAGTAAGCCTAATTCTGTCAGTAAAAAAAACTATTTGCTCATTTTTTATCTCATCATTTATATATAGAATATCATCCTTAATATTTATTTTATGTTCATTAAAGTAAGATTCAGATATCTGTTTTGATTCATTAATAACTTTCTTTAATTTATCATTGAACCAAATTTTTACACCCTGATCGAAAAAAATTAAAGAAAATATAGTAATTAAACTTGTTGGAATAAAACTTATAATTATAAAAAGAGATGTAAATTTAAGTCGAAACTTGGATTGAGTTTTTTTTTGAACAAAAATACCTATGATTTTATTTATAGAAAATAATATTAGAATTATTATTAAGAAATAATTACATAAAATTAAGAAAGAGACTTCCTCTACTTGCTCTAAATTTGATAAGTTTCCGGATAATGATAAGAAAATAATTAAACTTAAAAAAAATGAACATAAAAAGAAAAGAAAAAAAAGAAAATTTTGAATACTATATTTTTCTTGTAAATAAATTCTTAATTTGTCAATCATTAATCTTTTCGTGATGTATTAATTAAATTATACTTACTTATTTTCGAACGTAGAGTATTTCTATTAATACCTAAAAGTTTTGAAGATTTTATTTGATTACCATTAAAATATTCCAAAGTCTTTTTAATAAGAGGCTTTTCCATTTCATTTAAAAACCTACTATAAAGTTCAATGTCACTATCGTTTATATCTAAGGTTTCAAAGAGTCTTACTAAAAATTCATTTATAAACTCACTTAAACTATTGTATGAACTTTTAGTGTCTGACAAGTCAATATTAATTTTTTTTTTTTCTTTATCCATCAGTTTTTCTAATGTTTTTGAATTTATGACTTTCTCTGATACCAATGCACATACTCTTTTAAATAAATTTTCGAGCTCTCTCACATTACCTGGCCAATAGTATTCTTTTAAAAAAAGAGTGGCTGAAGCATCAAACCTCTTTTGATTATTAGAAAACTTTGACAAAAAGTGCTTTGACAAATTTATAATATCTTCATCACGTTCTCTCAATGGAGGTAAGTCAATATTTATAACATTAAGTCTATAATATAGATCTTGTCTAAAAATATTTTGATCCACAGCAGTTAATAAATCTTTATTGGTAGCAGCAATAATTCTTACATCTGTTTTTATTGTTTCTCTGCTTCCCACTCTATTAAACTCACCAAACTGAAGTACTCTCAATAATCTTGATTGAACACCTATTGGCATATCTCCTATTTCATCTAAAAATAAAGTTCCCCCATTAGCTTTTTCAAAAAAACCAAAAGTCCTTTTGTCAGCTCCAGTAAAAGCTCCTCTTTCATAACCAAAAAGTTCACTTTCAATTAATTCTTTTGCTAAAGATGCCATATTAATTGCGATAAAAGGGAAGGCTGATCTTGGGCTAAAATCATGAATAGCTTTTGCAACTAATTCTTTCCCAGATCCAGATTCACCAGTAATCAAAACCGTATAATTAGTTTTAGTAATTTTTGCTATATTTTTAAAAACATTTTGCATGGCCGGTGAAGTTCCAATCATCGGTAATTTTTCATCGATAAAATAATCATTGTTATCTATTTTTTGATGTTTTAAAGATCTTTCAACACTGATTATAAGATCATTGAGATCCAGAGGTTTTGGAAGGTATTCAAAAACATCAAGTTGATTAGCTTTAATTGCTGTAAGTAAATTATTTTTCGCGCTAATAATAATAAACAATTGATTTTTATTTTTTTGTTTAACTTTTTTTACTAATTCTAAACCATCTCCATCAGGAAGAACTACATCACATATTATCAGATCATATCTATTTTTTTCAATATTTACCCAAGCTTCTGAAACAGTAGAAACACTGGATATATGCATTTTTGAATTACTCAATGCTCTTTCCATAACTCTTCTTAAAGAAAAGTCATCATCAATTATCAAAATATTTTTTTCCATCTTAAATGGGTAATTTAATTAAAGCAGTTGTACAAATTTTATTACTAACAATTGAAACCTCTCCATCATGAAAGTCTATTATTCTTTTTACCAGATACAATCCAATTCCTAAACCACTTTTTTTTGTGGAATAAAAAGGTAAAAAGATTTTTTTAATTTGTTTGTCTTTAATGCCTTTTCCATTGTCTTCTATTGATACTAATATGAAATTTTTTTTTTGATCTTTCTTAATGTTTGGAACTCTAACAGTTTCTCCAAATAGATATTTAGTTTTTATTTTAACGTAGGAAGAATTAACAAATTTTGAGGACTCATATGAATTTTTAATCAAATTATCAAATACTTGTATAATAGAATTTTTTTCAACCATAATTTTAGGTAGTGATGGGTCAAATTCTTCGACAATATTGATATTTTTTATTTCATTTTTAAATTTAAAAATACTATACCTTAAAATTTCATGAATATTTTCGTTTGTCTTTTCCTCAAAAGATAATTTATTGTTTGATTGTGATATTGTGTTAATTATATTTGAAACTCGTTTTGTTTCTGTAAAAATTATATCAAGTAATTCTTTATCTATTTTTTGAGATTTTTCCATTAATTGTGAAGCCATCTTAATAGAACTTAGCGGATTAGAAATTTCATGAGTAATAATAGAAAATGCATAATCAAAAGCGGAAAAATCATCCTCATTATTTTCATATGGTTTTAAATGCATTTCTTGAAAAATAATCATTATGTGATTTTCATTTTTATCTGAAACTATGCACTGAGCATCTAATTTTTTTTTTTTACCAGCAATAGCTTCTCTTATAAGGTAAATACCAGGTTTTTTTGAAATTTCATTAAGATTACTCAAAAAAAACAAATCATCTTTGAAAAAGTCAGTTATTGATTTATTCTTTAATGAATTAAAACTTTTATTTACAAAGTCTTGAAAACTAAAATTTGTATACTCAATTTCAAAGTTTATTTTTTTTAAAAAAACAATTGGATATGGAATTAAGTCAAAAAAATTCTTAAATAGTGCAAACTGACTTTTATTAAAATTCATTTGGAGTTTAAAAAAAATCCTTTATGAAAGATTCAATTTTTAATTTGTTTGTGGTGTTGTTAATTTTAAACCTAAAATCATTTGAATTTTCAAGTGATTTTGAATACCAACCTAAATGTTTTCTGAAAGATTTTATACCTACATCTTCGTCATAATGACTCAAAGAATTATGAAAATGTTCAAGAATTATATCTTTTTTTTGATTGTTTGAAATTTTAAAAATTTCATTTTTATCAACCTTATTTCTAATTTGTTTGAAGAGCCATGGTAAACCATAACACCCTCTACCAATCATCACTCCGTCGGCAGATGAAAATTCTAATGCCTTATTATAATCAACAAAATTCATTATATCTCCATTAACAATAACTGGTATATTAATACTTTCCTTAACTTTTTTAACAAACTCCCAATCAGCTTTACCTTTAAACATTTGAGATCTAGTCCTACCATGAATAGTAATCATTTGTATTCCTAATTTCTCTGCAATTGAGGCTAATTGTGGTGCATTAAGATTATTATTATCCCATCCTTTTCTCATTTTCAACGAAACAGGAACATTTACTGACTTAACAACAGATTCAATGATTTTACTTGCTAAAACCTCATCTTTCATAAGTGCCGATCCAGCATAACCATTTACAACCTTTTTTACAGGACAACCCATATTAATATCTATTAAATCTGCACCATTATCCTCGCATATTTTTGCTGCCTCACTCATAATTAATGGGTCACAGCCAGCTATTTGTATAGCATAATACTCACTTGAGTCTCTTTTAATCATATTTAAAGTCTTTTTATTCTTTCTAATCAAAGCTCTGCTTGCAATCATTTCAGAAAAAACTAGGCCTGGAGAAAATTTTTTTACAATCTCTCTGTATGGATAATCTGTAACACCAGACATTGGTGCCAAAAGAATATTACTTTTTAATTTTAAGTTTCCAATAATCATTTTTATGTAGTTAATCTAATACCAAAATAGGCTAAATTAATAAATAGATATGATAATAAAATTATCTTTAATGTTACAAAAACAGAAAATCCTCTAAAAGCTCTATAGATTAAGAAAAATATTATGAGAAGCAAACAAATCAAACTCAAAATAACTTTCTCATCTAAAAAAAAGTCAATATTTTGATAAGTTGTAAAATGATACATGAAACCAGAAACAAGAGATACAAGAAGAAAAAAAGAAGTTAAATACAAAAATCTTATTGAAATAACTTCACTTTCATAAATTGAAGGAAAAAGGTTAGAAAAAATCTTGCTATATTGTATTTTTTTTAAAAATTTACTTTTAATAAAAACACATAAAGAGCTAACAGCACTTATTGTAAGCATCGAATATGAAAATAGTGAGCTAAATATATGTATTAGTAAATAATTATTCTGAAATAGTCTAGATAGTTGATTTGATGATCCTTCATCATGTGTATTTAAAAATCTAAAAAAAATAAGAATCATAAAAAATGGTATAAATAAAAGTCGTAGGCGAATAAATTCGTATGAAAATAAAGAAATTAAAAATTGCATAAAAAAAATAACAACTAGCAATAAAGCAGTAATTAAAGCTAATATGCTTACATTGTTAATAAACGAATATTTGTAATATAGTAAGTTAGTAAACCCGACAAATAACAGGCTAAGTAAATAAATAATTCTATTTATTTTACTATTATGATCAATTTCTATAAAATTTATCATTAAAAACAGTAAAAAACTTATCAAAGACAAAGATTCTATATAAAAATTTATACTCATTTTTTTAACAATGAAAAATATAGCATTAATACTTAGTGGTGGTGAAGGAAAAAGATTTGATAAAAAAAATCCTAAACAACTTTTTGAAATAAATGGCAGGTCAATTTTAGAAATAACCGTATCTAAATTTGTTGGGTCTAAATTATTCGAACAGATCGTAATAGTTTCTAATAAAAAATATATAGTTAAAACAAAAAAAATTCTAAATAACTATGATATCAAAATAATTGAAGGTGGAAATACAAGGCAAGAGTCTGTTTTTAATGGTCTAAAATTTATTAAAAAACTAAAGCCTAAGAATGTTGTCATACACGATTCTGTTAGACCATTTTTTACGACAAAGTTGTTAGAGAAAATCACTAAAATTCCAAGAAATGTAAAATGCATTGTACCAGCATTGAAGATTAATGATTCTGTAAGGTTAAGTGAAAAAAAAATTTATAAAAATATTGTTAGAGATAATCTAAAATTAATACAGACTCCTCAGGGATTTAATTTTGAAGAAATATTTAATTCACATAAAAAACTAAAAAATAAAGAATATACTGATGATTCTATTTTAGTATTTGAAAATGGCTGCAAAATAAAAATTATTGAAGGAGAGTTTTTAAATTATAAAATTACTGATAAAAGTGATATAAAAATGGCCAATCAATTACACAAACCACATAAAAGTATAAAAGTAGGTCAAGGATTTGATGTTCATCAATTCACTTCAGGTAAATCATTTAAACTTTGTGGGGTGGAAATTCCTTTCACTAAAACGTTAAAAGGACATTCAGACGCAGACGTTGGAATTCATGCTTTAGTAGATGCAATACTGGGCGCAATTGCAAAAGGTGATATCGGTGAGCACTTTCCTCCAAGTCAAGCAAAATGGAAAAATGTTAATTCAGAAATTTTTTTAAAACATGCAATGAAATTATTAAAAAAAGATAATTTTGTAATTAACAATATTGATTTAACAATTATTTGTGAAAAACCCAAAATTTCTAAATACAAAAATTCTATGAAAAAAAAAATCTCAAACTTATTATCTATTGATGAAAAAATTGTAAATATTAAAGGAACTACAACAGAAAGGCTTGGTTTCTTAGGCAGAGAAGAAGGAATTGCTTGTCAAGCAATTATCTCAATTATAAATGAAGTTGAATGAAATTTTATTATTTCTCTTATTTATTTAGCATGGGTTTTGGTATAGGGAAATTTCCATTGTTTCCAGGTACAATAGCTTCACTTTTAACTTTACCTGTAATTTGGTATTTGAATAAAATATTAGAGTTTAAAACACTTTTAATCCTGATTTTTTTTTATACTTTAATTTCAATTTATTTTGTAAATATTTGTATAAAGAATTTAAAAGATAAAGATCCTAAATACATAATAGTTGATGAACAAATTGGACAAGCAGTGGCACTATTATTTTGTGACCAAAAAATAGTAGAATTCTTAATTTCATTTATACTTTTTAGAATTTTTGATATTATTAAACCCTTTCCTATCAACTATGTTGATAAAATAAAGAATTCATTAGGAGTTATTCTTGATGATATTCTTGCTGGAATTTTTGTTTGTATATTATTTTTGTTAATATGATAAAAAAAAAATTAATTAATAACTTAAAAAAGAATAATTTAAAACTTTGCGTTGCGGAGTCTATTACTGGAGGAAGATTTACCTCAGAAATCGTAAAAATAAAAGGTGCTTCAAGCTTTTTGGATTTATCAATAATTTCATATAGTAATGAATCAAAACACACATTTTATTCTTTAAAAAAAAAAATTTTTACTTTTGGTCTGGTAAGTTCTGAGGTTGCTGAACAAATGGCAAAAAAAGTTGTATCTTTTTCAAATAAAAAAAATCGAATGGGTATTTCTTGTACTGGGTTAGCATCAAAAATTGAAAATTCAGGAGGAGTTAAAGTTGGAACAGTATTTATTGGAATTTTTTATAAAAAAAAAGTTAAGGTAATAAAAAAAGAGTATGATGAAAAAAAAACAAGGAACCAGATAATTCTAGCAACAACTTCTGAAATGTTTTATCAGGCAAATTCAATTTTCTAGTTCGTATTGTATGATTTTTTCGGAATCCTCTCTCAAATATAATTTTTCTTTTATTAATAGCTCTCGAAATTCTTTTTTATTTTTAAAATCATTAATTATTTGTTCTAAATCATCCATCTCTTTTTGTTTACTTAATAATTGATTTTTTTTTTTGTCAAGAATCACTTTATTTTCAAAAACAAAGAAAATGTTTTTGTTATTTAAAAGCAAATAAAAAATAAGAAATAATAATAATAAAAAATATAATACTTTAAAATTTTTAAGCTTAAACTCCATTTAAAAACTTTTTAAATGGATCGTTTCCAGAAAATTTAATTGATCTATCTGAATCTTCAATTCTAAGTAATTGGTTATATTTTGCTATTCTCTCTGATCTAGATAATGAACCTGTTTTTATTTGACCGGAACTAATACCAACGGACAGATCAGATATAAAAGAGTCTTCAGTTTCACCAGAACGATGAGATATGATAGTGTTTAAATTATTTTTCTTTGCTAAATTTATTGCCTCAATAGTTTCAGTTAAGGTTCCTATTTGGTTTGGCTTGATTAAAATTGAATTTGCTGAATTATTTTTAATACCTTTTTTTAACCTCTCGGTAGAAGTTACAAATAAATCATCGCCAACAAGTTGACATTTACCTCCAATTTTTTTTGTCATTTCTGACCATCCTTCCCAATCTTCTTCATGAAGCCCGTCTTCAATTGAAATTATAGGATAATCAGTAATTAATCGATTATAATAATCAATTAACTCAATTTTGTTTAATTTTGAAGATTCACTGTCTAAATTATATTTTTTATTTTGAAAAAATTCAGATGATGCCACATCTAGAGCAATAAAAACATCAGTACCCGGTTTGTAATTCGCATTTTCTATTGCCTTCATAATAAAATCTAAGCATTCTTTATTTGATTGAAAGTTGGGTGCAAAACCACCTTCATCGCCGACAGAAATTGAATAATTGTTCTTTATTAGGATTTCTTTTAAAGAGTTAAAAATTTCACAACCTACTCTTAAGGATTCCTTAAAAATTGAAAACCCAGACGGAATAACCATAAATTCCTGAAATTCAAGTTTATTATTGGCGTGACGTCCACCGTTTACTATATTCATCATTGGTGTAGGTAAACTATTATTTATCCCTCCAATATAGCTATGAAGTGGGATTTTTAGAAATTTAGATGCTGCTCTGGCAGAACATAATGAAATTGCTAAAATAGAATTAGCTCCTAATCTAGATTTATTTTTTGTGCCATCAAGTTCAATTAAAAGGTTATCAATTGTTTTTTGTTCCCTTACATCCAATCCAACAATTGTTTCTTTGATTTCAGTATTGATAAACTTTATAGCATTAAGAACTCCTTTAGAAAAAAACCTATTTTTATCTCCATCTCTTAATTCATAAGCTTCAAATGTTCCCGTAGATGCTCCTGATGGCACTGAGGCTATACTTTTCATTTCATTATCAAGAGTAATTTCAACCTCAACGGTAGGAACTCCCCTACTGTCAATAATTTCTCTTCCAAAAATTTTTTTTATTCTAGACATCATTTATTATTTTGTTTTTAGATAAATTATCATAAAGTTTTAGCGAATGAATTAATTTTCCTAAATTTTTTAAAACAACCATATTTGGACCATCTGATGGTGCACTTTTTGGTTTATCATGTGTTTCAATAAAAACACCGGAAATTGATGTTGTCACAGCTGCTCTCGCTAATATAGGAACAAATTCTGACTGTCCCCCTGATGAAAGCCCCATACCACCTGGCAACTGAACAGAATGTGTTGCATCAAAAATTACTGGGTACCCTAACTTTTTCATAATTGGAAGAGACCTCATATCAGAGACTAAATTATTATACCCAAATGTTGTACCTCTCTCCGTTAACAAAATATTTTTATTTCCGACAGATGCAATTTTCTTTGTTACATTTTCCATATCCCAGGGTGATAAAAATTGTCCTTTTTTTACGTTTATCGGCAATTTTGTTTTAGCTGCTTTCACTAACAAATCAGTTTGTCTACATAAAAATGCAGGAATTTGAATAATATCTAATATTTCTTTTGCTTTATCAACTTGTGAAATTTCATGGATATCAGAAGTAATTGGACACTTAAATTTTTCTTTTATTTGGCCTAGTATATCTAAGCCTTTATTTAATCCAACTCCTCGCTTACTTTGATGACTTGTTCTATTGGCCTTATCAAAAGAACTTTTATAAATAAATTTAAAATCTAGCCTTTTCGATAAATTATAAATTTCAGAACAAATTTCAAATGCGTGATTTTTACTCTCTATTTGACAAGGACCAAGAATAAACTTTAGTTCAGAGTCATTTGAAAAGAGGAAATTTTTTTTAATTTTCACTTTCTTTAACAATTACTCACCTTTTCTCTTAAATTTTTTTACTTCGTAAATAAATGAATTAAAAATAGGGTGAGGAATAAATGGTGTTGATTTTAATTCTGGGTGAAATTGTACACCGATAAACCATGGATGATTTGCCTTTTCAATGATTTCAACTAATTTTCCATTCGGTGACATTCCAGATAAAACAATACCACTTTGCTTAATTTTTTTTAAAAAATTATAATTTACTTCATACCTATGCCTATGCCTTTCATGAATTTTAGATTTACCATAAATTTTATAAATTAATGTTTCTTTTCTTAGTATTGATTCATAAGAACCTAATCTCATACTTCCACCTAAATTTTCAAGATCTTGTTTAAAGGTTTTTTTATCTTTTTCCCACTCATGCATCATCGAAATAACAGGAATTGTTGTTTTACCAAATTCTGTTGAAGAAGATTTTTCATAACCTTTTAAATTTCTTAAAGATTCAATTATTGCTAGTTGCATCCCAAAACAAATACCTAAAAAAGGAACTTTGTATTTACTAGAAAAAGTTATTGCTTTAATTTTTCCCTCAGAACCGTCAATTCCAAATCCCCCTGGAACTAAAATGCCATGAAATTTATTTAAGGTTTGAATTATTTTTTTTTCGTTGGTTAATTTCCTTGAATCAATCCATGAAATTTTTACTTTAGTATTATTATGAATCCCACTATGAAAAAGAGCCTCATTCAATGATTTATAAGATTCAGACAAATTTGTATATTTGCCAACAATTGCTACATTAATCTCTTCTCTTAAGCTTTTAAATTTTTTGAGAAAATCTCTCCATAAATCTAAATTTGTTCTTATTTTATTTTTTAAATTAAAGTAATTACCAATCTTTTTCAATAACCCTTCATTGGATAATTTAAGAGGAACTTCATAAATAGTTTCAGCATCTTCTAACATCATTACAGAATCCATTGATAGATTGCAAAATAAAGATATTTTTTTTTTTTCATCTTTATTAAATTTTTTTTCAGTTCTACAAATTAGAATATCTGGTTGGATTCCCAAACCTAAAAGTTCTTTGACTGAATGTTGGGTTGGTTTTGTTTTAAACTCATTAGCTGATGAAATAAAAGGAACTAAAGTTGTGTGGATAAACAAAGTTTTGTCCCTTCCCAAATCATTTCTAAGTTGTCTCAAGGCTTCAAGAAATGGAAGACTCTCAATATCACCAACAGTACCACCAATTTCGCAGATTACAAAATCCTCATTAGTTAAATCTTTTTTAATAAAACTTTTAATTTCATTCGTTACATGAGGAATCACTTGAACGGTTGAACCCAAATAATCTCCTTTTCTCTCTTTTCTTAAAACCTCTTCATATATTTTTCCTGTAGTAATATTATCACTTTTTCGTGAAATAATTCCAGTAAACCGCTCATAGTGACCCAAATCCATATCAGTCTCAGCACCATCATCTGTAACGAAAACTTCACCATGTTGAGATGGGCTCATTGTCCCTGGATCAATATTTAAGTAAGGGTCTAATTTTCTTATTCTTACTTTATAGTTTGATAATTTTAAAAGTGATGCTAAGGAGGAGGAAACTATTCCTTTACCAAGTGAAGAGACAACCCCTCCCGTAATAAAAATGAATCTAGTCATTTATTAAGATGATTTTACTCGGTCGGAACACTTAAACCATCGTCTTTAGGTTTAGTTTCAACATCAAATTCCTCTGGTATTAAATCTAATCTGTCAATAATTGAATCATCTGATGAGTCAATTATTGATTCATTATTATAGTTTGAATTAGTAATAAAAACTAGGGATAAACTTGTTAAAAAAAAACAAAAAGCAAGAACTGAGGTTGTCTTAGTTAGAATATTTGATGTACTTCTAGCTGTCAAAAAATCTCCAAGACCACCACTAGAATTTCCTGCTTGACCTATACCCAGCCCTCCTCCTTCAGACTTCTGAAGAAGCACTAATATAATCAAAAAAACACAAATTATAATGTGAATAGATAATATGATTGCAAACATGTACTAAACAATATTAAAAATTCAAAAAAAATCAATCAAAATTAATTGATGAAAAGATTTTTACCATTTCTGATTCTTTTAAACTTGCTCCACCAATTAAAGCTCCATTAACTTTTGATCCAAAAAAAATTTCTGAAAAATTTTCTGAGTTTACTGAACCTCCATAAAGAAAAGTTAAGCGCTCAATATTTTTTTCTTTTTTAAGATAATTTTTACATAAAGTTTTTATTTGTATAATATCCTCAACTGATGGGGTTAACCCTGTTCCAATTGCCCATATAGGTTCATAAGCAATAATTATTTCACTAATATTTCTTGGGATACATTCATCTAATTGTTTCAATATAAACTTTTCATAGGTTTTTTTTTTCCTTTCAACAATAGATTCACCTATGCAAACAATTGGAGAAATTCCATTTTCTTTTACATGTAATAGTTTAAGTTTAACATCCGAGTTTTTTTCATTGTAATAACTTCGTCTTTCAGAATGGCCTATTATAATGTATTTACAACCAAACTTTTTCAATAGTAATATACTGGAATCACCAGTATATGAACCACTAATTTTCTGATGACAATCTTGTGCACCTAAGATTATATTTGACCTCTTAATTTGTTCCTGTATGAATGGAATTAACAAAAATTGTGGACATATTATATTTTTTATCTTTAATTTTTTTTTTGACCTAATTTTTTTTAACTTATTAATTAATCTTTTAGCACTAGATAAATTTAAATTCATCTTCCAATTTGAAACAATTAATGTATTTTGACCCATAATTATGTTATATCCTAATTTAATTAATTTGATAGTATGTTAACAACTCTTAGAAATAGTTCAAAGAATTCAGTTTTGAAGTTCACTTTAGGGACATTACTTACTGTTCTAATCGTAAGTTTTGGTATGTGGGGAACTGAAGATTTAGTTGGTATTTCAAAAAAACAAAGTACCGTTGCATCAGTAGGTAAACTTGATGTCTCTGCAAAAGAATTTTATTCCCTTTACTCACGACAAACTGAAGAGATAAGGAAATTATTAGGCTCCTCATTAGACATAAAAAGATCAAGAGAGTTTGGTTATGTAGACAGAGCTCTAAGCTCTTTGATTAATAGAGCTTTGTTTAATAATGAAGCACTAGGGTTAGGGCTTTCTGTGAGTGATAGAAATGTAAGAGATAAAATTTTAAGCGATGTTGCTTTTAAAGATGATCTTGGTCAGTTTAGTGAATTACAGTTTCGACAATTAATATCTGAATCAGGGTATGATGAAGACTCTTACGTTGAAGGTACTAGACAAGACTTAGCTCGAGAGCAAATGGTTGAGACAATTCGGTCAAGCCTTGAAATACCTGAAGTTATAAAAAAAAACCTTGGGGAATACAATCTTCAAGAAAGATCTGCTGATTATGTTGTAATAAAGGCAGAAAATGAAAAAATATCAAAAATAAAAAAAGAGAAACTTCTTGAATACTATGATGAAAATAAAAATACCTTTTTATCTAGAGAATTTAGAAGTGCAGAAACACTATTACTAGATGCTAAAAAATATGCTAAAAAATTAACTGTCACTGATGATGAAGTAAAACTTTTATATGAGGAAAGGAAAGAATCATTAATAGAACCTGAACAAAGATATTTAAATCAAATATTAGTTCAAAAAAAAGAAAAAGCAGATAATATTTATTCAAAAATAAACTTTAATAACTTTTCAAACATCGCAGAAAAAAAAGCAGGTTTGTCCAATGATGATATAGACTTAGGTTGGAATACGCGTAACGAGCTTCCTGAAGAAATAGTTAATGCAGTATTTAGTTTAAACAAAAAACAGATTTCTAAACCCATAAAAAGTTCGTTTGGGTGGCACATTATTAAATTAGTAGACAAAGTTGATAAAAAAGAAATTACATATGAAGAAGTTAAAGAAAATTTTTCAAGTGAGATACTTCTAGATAAAGGTAAAGAAGCTGTATTTGATCTTCAAGATGAATTAGAAGATCTTCTTGCTTCTGGAAATACTTTTGAAGAAATATCTAATATTCTTGATGTAGAATTAATCAAAGCTAATAAAATTGATAGGAATGGCTCTGATATTAAAAATATAAAAAATAAAGACTTTCAAGATGAAAGAATTCGTAGAACAATTTTTAGTCAAAAGCTTAATGAAGAAGGAAATATAATAAATATTGATCAAGATGAAGGGTTAGCAATTAGTATTGTTACTGAAATCATCTTACCAAAACAGCTTGTATTTGAAAAAGCTAGAAATGAGGTTGAACAAGAGTTGTCAAGAAAGTTAAAAATGGAAAAGGCTATTTCAAGAGCTTCAAAAATCAAAGAAGAAATTGCCAATGGAAAATTATTCCAAAATGTTGCAAAGCAAAATAAACTTGAAATCAAGGGTGTTAAACCTTTTACGAGAATTTTACCTGACAGCAGTGAGCTTCCTGTTCCTTTAATTAGTAAAATTTTTGATTCATCCTTAAATGAAGTAAATTTTGAAAAAAGAGGATCGGGTGAAATTGTTTTGGCTCAAACAGTGGAAATAATAAACGAACTTATCAATGACAAGAGTGAAATAAATGAATTTACAAAAAAAATAAAAGATGACATTACTGTCGATCTTTTAGCTCAATTTTCTGAAGCATTAAGAAAAAAGTATAAAATAACAATTAATGATGATGTCATCGATCAATTAAATTAAAATAATCTTTATGGACATCCTAAACCCTGATTTAGCTTTATTTAAGAAAAATTATGATTTAGGAGTAAATCAAATTCTCTTCACCTCATTTGCAGCTGATGTACATACACCAATATCCTCACTCATAAAATTACAAAATGAAAAATATGTGTTCCTTTTTGAATCCGTTGAAAAAGGAAGTCAAAAGGGAAGATATTCCGTAATAGGCTTAAACCCAGACTTAATATGGGAATGCAAGGAAAATAAATGTACTATTGTGAATAATAATAAAATTAACGAAGAATATACAGGTGAGAATTTTAAACCACTCAAGAGTCTTCGTGAAATAATAAAAAGAAATAAATTAAAAATACCTGAGAATATTCCATCAATATCGTGTGGTCTTTTTGGATATTTAGGGTATGAAATGATTCAATATTTTGAAAATGTAAAAATGTTAAAGAAAAATTCTTTAAAACTTCCTGAATCTGTTTTTATCAGACCTTCTCTAACACTGGTTTTTGATAATGTTAATGATAAGTTATATATTAGTAAGATTGTTTCACCTTCGAAAAAATCTGCATCAACTGCATTTAAATTAGCAAAAGAAGAAATTTCAAATTTAATCAAAAAATTAAATAAACCTCTAAAAGAAAGCAACCTCAAACTTCGTGATTTTAAAAAAAAAATAAATGTTTTTAAAGATGTTAAATCTAATGTAAATTTTAAGGATTTTAAAAGAATGATCGACATTGCAAAAAAATACATTTTTGAAGGTGAAATTTTTCAAGTGGTGCTATCAAGACTTTTCAAAAAAAAAATATCATCTAAACCATTATCAATTTATCGGGCACTAAGACACCTAAACCCTTCTCCGTATCTCTTTTTTATGAATTTTAAAGACTTTGTGATCGTAGGTTCAAGTCCGGAAATATTAATAAAACTTGATAACAAAAAAGTTACAGTACGACCAATCGCAGGAACAAGAAGAAGAGGTAAAAACAAACAAGAAGACAAGAAACTTGAAAAAGAATTACTTGCAGACCCAAAAGAAAAATCTGAGCATTTAATGTTACTAGATTTAGGAAGAAATGATATTAGTAGAATTTCTCTCCCTGGGTCAGTAAAGGTGACAAATAAAATGTATATTGAATATTTCTCTCATGTTATGCACATTGTATCAAATATTGAGGGAACTATTGATACCAAAAAAAATAGTACAGATGTTCTTTTTAGTGGTTTTCCAGCTGGAACAGTAACAGGTGCACCAAAAATAAGAGCAATTGAAATTATCGAAGAATTAGAACAAAATAGAAGAAATATCTATGCTGGTTCTGTTGGTTATATTTCAAATAACGGAAATATAAATACATGCATAGCACTAAGAACTGGTTTTATAAAAAAAAACTATATGTATGTTCAGGCTGGTGCTGGCATTGTTGCTGATAGTAAAGCTCTTAATGAATATAAAGAAACTGAAAACAAAGCACTTGCACTTCTTACTGCCTGTGAATACGCAAATTATTTTAAATAGAAATGATAATATTAATTGATAATTACGATAGTTTTACATATAACCTCGTCCATTATTTTGAGGAGATTGGTGAGCAAGTTAAAGTTTTTAGAAACAATGAGATTGAAGTAAATGAAGTATTAAAATTAAAACCTGAATATATTGTTATTTCACCAGGTCCAAGCTCCCCTAAAAACTCTGGTATTTGCAAAAAATTAATCAGGGAAAATTCCGAAAAACTAATACCAATTCCAATTTTAGGAGTATGTCTAGGTCATCAAGCCATTGCTGAGGAATTTGGGTGTAATATTATACAAAGTGGAAAACCAATACATGGAAAAGTAAGTGAAATTTATCACAATAATTCAAAAATATTCCAAAATATTAAAAGTCCATTTAGCGCTACAAGATATCATTCATTAATAATTGAAAAAAAAAGCCTTCCTAAATGTTTTGAAATAACTGCAGAAATTGATGATGGAACTATAATGGCTATAAAACATAAAAAGTTTCCTTTTTTTGGAGTTCAATTTCATCCGGAGAGCATAGCAACTGAATCAGGACATGAATTACTAAAAAATTTTTTAAATTACAAATTTTGAAACATTTTTATAAAATAAACATAATGGACAAATTATTTGAAAAACTCTTGAATATGAAAGATTTAAATAAAAATGAATCTGATCTTTTGGTTAAACAAATTTTTGAAGGAGGTATTGATGCAATAAAATTATCAAGCATACTAACACTCCTTTTTAAAAAAAATGAATCTTTTGAAGAAATTTTTTCTTTTGCAAAATACTTAAAATCAAAATCTTTAAAAATAAATATTAAAGGTAAACTCATGGATACTTGCGGAACAGGTGGTGACAATAAAAATAGTTTTAATTTTTCCACTGCTACATCAATTTTATTGTCTACATTTGATATTAAGATTGTAAAGCACGGAAATAGAAGTGTAACATCAAAATCTGGAAGTTTTGATGTTTTAGAATCTCTAGGAATAAATGTAAATCTAGACTCCAAGTCTACACATAATTTTTTTAAGAAAAATGGTATATGTTTTTTATTTGCACCAAAGTTTCACAGTTCTTTAAAAAATGTTTCAGAAATTAGAAAATCACTTCCCTTTAGAACAATTTTTAATCTTTTAGGCCCTCTATTAAATCCTGCAAAGCTTACATTTCAAATTATAGGTGTTAGTGAAGAAAAAAACTTAATCACTCACGCTAAATGTTTAAAAAAATTTGGCATAAAGAATGCCTGGGTTGTTTTTTGTAAAAAGGGTTATGATGAATTAACAACAATTTCAGATAATATTATTGTAGAAATCAAAAACAATAAAATCAGTAAAAAAAAAATTATTAATCCTAAAAGTTTAGGTTTTAAGTTAAGAAAAGAAGAAGAATTAAAAGGAGGAACTCCAGAAGAAAACGCTTTTATAATGAAAAGAGTCTTCGAAGGAGAAAGTGGTGCGATAAGAGACAACATAATTTTAAACACAGCTGCATGTCTGGTGATTTGTGAAAAATCACAAAGCTTAAAAAGTGCAATAAATTTGGCTTCTCGAAATATTGATAACGGCTTGGCACATCAAAAGCTTAATTCTTTAATAAATTATAAAACATGAATGTTCTTGAAAAAATATGTAAACTTAAAATGGAGGAAGTTGAAGTTTTAAAGAAAAACTCCTTACCTGAAAAAAAATTAAAAACAAGAAACTTTCTTGAATCTTTAGTAAATAACAACGCAATTAATTACAATGTGATTGCTGAGATTAAAAAAAAGTCACCGAGCAAAGGGTTAATTTGTGATAATTTTGATCTAGAAAAAATAGCAACTGAATATGAAAAGGCTGGAGCAAAGTGTATTTCTGTTCTAACAGAAAAAAATTTTTTTGGTGGTAAAATTGATTTTTTAACGAAAGTTAAAAACGTTGTTTCTATTCCTATTTTGAGAAAAGATTTTATCATTGATAAATGGCAAATCTATGAGAGTTATTACAATGGAGCTGATTGTATTCTATTAATTCTAGCAATATTAAACGATGATCAAATTAAAGAGTTTTATAAAATATCACAATCTCTAGGAATGGATGTTATTTGCGAAGTACATGACAATGATGAATTAAAAAGAGCTCTTAATCTTGATGTAAATTGTATTGGAATAAATAATCGAAACCTTAAAACATTGAAAATTGATACAGATACTTTTATAAAACTTCAAAAAAAAATTCCAAAAGGAAAAATAAAGATTTGTGAAAGCGGTATTCATTCCAACATACAATTAGTAAAATTTACAAATCAAGGAGCAGATGCTTTTCTCATAGGAGAGTCATTAATGAGTGCTAAAAATATTTTTGATAAAACTAGAAATCTTATAAAAAAATGACTTTTTCACACCTGACAAAAAAAAAAATTGTAATGGTTGATATTTCTAATAAAAAATTTACCAAAAGAGTTGCCAAAGCAAAATGTATAATAAGATTTTCAGACTCTGCATTTAAAAAAATTCTTAAAAATAATATAGAAAAAGGTGACATTTTTAATACAGCTAGATGTGCTGGAATTATTGCGTCAAAAAAAACTGCGGAATTAATTCCACTTTGCCATAACATCTCTTTAAGTTCAGTTGATATAGACTTTAAAATTGATAAGAAAAAAAATATAATTGAAGTTTTATCAACTGTAAAAACAAACTATGCAACTGGTGTTGAAATGGAAGCGTTAATGGCATGTTCTATATCAAGTCTAACCATTTACGATATGTGCAAATCATTAGATAAAGGAATCATAATAGAAAAACAAAGTCTTATCTATAAATCCGGTGGAAAATCTGGGACTTTCAAGAATGATTAGCTATAACAAAGCATTAAAAATCATTCAAACAAATATTATAAATACAACTAAAAGTGAACTTATAGATGTTGAAGATTGTTTAGACCGAATTTTAATGAAAAATCAACACTCAAAATGTAATTATCCCAGAGAAAACTTATCTTCAATGGATGGAGTTGTAATATACAAAAATGATATTAACAATCTCGGAATAAAAATTATTGGTGAAATAAAAGCAGGAGATAAAAGAGTAAGTGACTTTAAAAAAGGTGAGTCAAAATTTATTTATACAGGTGGACCTGTTCCAGGTAATAATAAATTAATTATACCAAAAGAAGATTTTTTAGTTAAAAAAAATAACTTACTTCAAATAAATAATAAAAATATGAGTGACTTTATAAGAAAAAAAGGAAGTGATTTTAAAATTAAAGATCTTTGTTTAAAAAAGAATACGATGATGAATCTCAGGTCAATTTCACTGGCTCAAGCAATGAACATTAAAAAATTAAGAGTTTTAAAGAAACCAAAGATTTATATTTTAGTTACTGGAGATGAATTAATAAATAAAAGTAGAAAAACACCTCTTGTTAATTCTACCAATAAATTTGTTATTAATTTTTTAGTTAAAAAATTTGGAGGAGAAGTTAAAGGAATATTTACTGTAGGTGATAATATTGATGAATTAAACTCAATAATTAGAGGTTTAGGTGAATTTGATATCATTATTTCATCAGGTGGAATATCAAAAGGTAAATATGATCTAGTAAAAAAAGCAGTTAAACTAAATAATTTTAAAATACTTTTTGATAAAGTTGCAATAAAACCAGGAAAACCCACTACATTTGGGATATTAGATAAAAATAAATATTTTTTAGGTCTTCCTGGAAACCCTGTTTCATGTTTTAACTCTCTATTATTTTTTTTTCCGAAAATACTGAACAGTTTTTACAATTTAAATTCTATTAAATTTTCTAAAACTAATCTTGTTTTACAAAATAAACTTGAAAAAAATAATCATCTTACAAAATTTTTGAGAATTAAAATTAATAAAAGGTTAAATTCATTCACAATATTTAAAAAACAAGATAGTTCACTAATTAAAATTCTAAACGAATCTGATGGAATATTTATCAGAAAGCCTCATGCGAATGCTTTAAAAAAAGGAGAGATTTGTAAGGTAATTCCATTTGAGAGAATTTTATTCAATCAAATATAACTTGACTATATAGTAGAACTTATGTAGAACATTTAATATGTTAACCGTAAAACAAAAAAAACTGCTGGACTACATTATAGACTATCATAAGTCTAATGAAATATTCCCTACCTTTGATGAAATGAAAAGTTTTTTAAATATCAGGTCAAAATCAGGAATTCATAAACTTTTATTAAGTTTGGAAGAAAAAAAAATTATTAAAAGATTACCCCATAAAGCACGAGGCTTAATCTTAAATGATGAGAATAAAGCAAAAAATCATGAATATAAGTTGCCTTTTCTTGGAAGAATTGCTGCAGGAAACCCAATAGAAGCCATCACAGGAAGCTTTGAACAAATATCTGTTCCAAACTACCTTATCAATAACAAAGACGATCATTTTACTCTTGAAGTTAATGGTGACTCAATGATTGAAGCAGGAATTTTTGATGGAGATATTGTTGTTATAAAAAAAATAAATACTGCTGTTTCCGGCGATATTATTGTTGCCTTAATAGATCAAAATGAGGTTACTTTAAAAAAATTTAGGTCTTTTAAAAATTCCATCGCATTGGAACCAGCTAACAAAAACTATAAGACTAGAATTTTTGGAGAAGATAGAGTTAAAGTTCAAGGAAAACTGGTTGGATTAATTAGAAAATTTTAAGAATATTATGCGACCAATCACTAGATTTGCACCCTCACCTACCGGATCATTACATTTAGGTGGAGCAAGAACGGCTTTATTTAATTTTATATTTGCTAAATCTAAAAATGGTTTATTTAAAGTAAGAATTGAAGATACAGATAAAATAAGAAATACAGAAAAATCAGTATCCTCAATTATAAATGGTCTTAATTGGTTAGGCCTAAATTCTGATAGCGAAATCATATATCAAAAAAATAATATCACAGAGCACATAAAAATTGCTAACCAAATGATAGAAAGTGGTTTCGCTTACAAATGTTATCATAATGAAAACGAAATTCAGGAAATGAAAACACAAAAAAAAAAAATTGTAAGTATCTGGAGAG
>JBJKUQ010000010.1:0-46481 GCA_045563015.1 Alphaproteobacteria bacterium
ATGTATTTTTAGATGATTGGTGAGTTTTAGGTCTTAATGTTCCAGCTTTAGTTATTATAATTTTATGCTATGTATGGTTTGGGCTAAATGAAGTTGCAGCGATTTTAGCTGTTTCTCTTAACAAAATACCAATGGTTGCAGTTATAATGAGAGAAGGTGCTAAATCAATTGAAAAGGATTATCTAGAAGTAGGTGAATTTTATAAGATAAATAGAAAAAAATTTTTTTTAAAAATCATTCTTCCACAATTGTACCCCTATTTATTATCAGCAGCAAGGTCAGGTTTATCCTTAATTTGGAAGATTGTTCTTGTTGTAGAACTTCTTGGAAGAAGTAATGGTGTTGGATTTAAACTATACGGTTTTTTTCAATTTTTTGATATTTCTGGAATTTTAGCTTACACATTAACTTTTGTATTTTTAATCTTAATAGTAGAGTTTTTTTTTGTAAGACCTTTTGAGAAAAAAATTTCAGTTTGGAGATAGTCTTTGACACTTAAAGTAAAAATTAAAGAAAAATCTTATTTGAACAAACACGATAACTCAAGAATTAATGTTCTAAAAAATGTAAATTTTAATTTAAAAAGTAATGAGTTTGTATGCATCGTTGGGCCATCTGGATGCGGAAAAACAACTCTAATGAATATGATCGGTGGTATTATCAGCTTAGACCAAAATCAAGTCGAAATTATTAATCAACAACAAAAAGAAGAAAATTTTGGTTACGTTTTCCAAACGTCAAGACTTCTGCCATGGCTCACAGTAATGGAAAATATTGAACTTGTTTGTGAGCATAAAAAGATTGATAAAAAAAAAATTTTTAACTTGTTAGAAAGTTTTGGCTTAAAAGATTTTATAAATTTCTATCCCAAGTCTATTTCTGGGGGAATGAGAAGAAAAGTTGCACTTGCCAGAGCATTAGTTAATGATCCATCCATTCTTTTGATGGATGAACCTTTTGTCTCTTTAGATCAACCGACGTCTGAAAATTTATATAAAGTTTTGATTAACTATAAGAAAAAAAACCCAATAACAGTGATTTTTATTACCCACGTTCTCAAAGAAGCTTTGCTTCTAGGAGATAGAATTTTGTTTTTTTCTAAAAAGCCGGGTACAATAGTTTTTGATTATAAAGTTAATTCTAAAAAAAAACCCTTGACCCTTGACAATATTTATATTGACAAAGAATACAAAGTTCTTAAAACAAAACATCCACAGTTACTCCAAGGTTTAATTTAAGGTAATATAAAAAATATATGGAAGATTTTAATTTATATATTGAAAAAGGTGGGGTTATATTCTCCATCCTACTATTATTATCGGCGATAGGTATCACATTAATTTTTTACAAAATATTTGAAATTATTTTTTTTTCAGAGCTTAATTTAAAAAAATATAATGACATACTAAAAAATAGCTCCGACATTAAAGAATTTAAATCATTTATTGAAGAAGAATTAAATTCTAGAAATGATTCATTTATCAAAGAAATTATTGAAATTATTGATGAAAATAAGTCAAAATCAGAAAAAGAAGATTTGTTAGAGATATTAATTCAAAGAAAATACTATAGAGCTCAAAGATTTTTACCTACCTTAGAAATAATTGCTCAAGTGAGCCCTCTAGTAGGGTTGTTAGGAACAGTAATAGGTATGATTGACTCATTTAATGAGCTTGAATTGGGCGGGAGCTTGGTAGACCCATCAATATTAGCTGGAGGTATCTGGACTGCATTACTTACAACTGCAATGGGTCTAATAGTTGCAATTCCAGCTTTAATTTCTCATTATTTTTTTGATAAAAAAATAAGCACCTTACTGATTTCCGTTGATGGGTTTTTGACAAATCTGATCTCAAAATCAATCAGATGAAAACATCTGCAGTTAAAAAAAAATTACGAATCAATATAATCCCATTAATTGATATCATTTTTTTAATGCTCGTTTTCTTTATGCTTGCTACCAATTTTTCTGAAAAAAGAGAAGTAAGCCTTTCAATAAAAAAACAAACAACTGAAAATTCATCAAATCAAAAGAATCTAATTATAAAAATTAAAAATGATGAATTTTATTTAATCGGCGAACCATTAAAAAAAAAAGAGTTAGAAAAAGAAATAATAAAATTAACAAACTCAAATAAATTTGAAAATATTGTAATACTTAATGATGAAAATTCTAAATTACAACAATTAATATTCCTTCTTGATTTACTAAAAACTAACAACATTCAGAATGTAACATTTGCTGATGATCCGAAACTATAGAAAAAAAAAAAAAATTGACTTAGGGGAATCTGTAAATCTAATTCCTATGATTAATATAATTTTCTTATTATTAATTTTTTTTCTTTTAACAGGTATCATTCAAAAAAAAGATGATCAAAATATAGTGATCCCAGAAAGCAGCAAAGGAGTCAGGAAAGAAAGTCTAGTAGTACAAAAAATTTTAAGTATAAATGAAATAGGTAATATTATCTTTAATAACGAGCCTATTGGAGTCAGTGACTTACTGAAGTTAAATCTTTTAAAAGACGATAAAATTCTAATTAACATAGATAAAAATATTAAAATAAAAAAATTAAATCAAGTTTTAGTGAATCTAAAAAAAATTGGATTAGAGAAAATTCATTTAAACGTCAGGAATCGAGATGATAAAAACTAATTTCCTAATTTTTTCAGCTTTTTTTTCAGTTTTAGCTCATTTTATATTTATTGATTTATTAAAGGTTAAAAATAACCAAAGAGAGGAGATTGTTGTTGTTGATTTAAGTTCATATAATGAATTCAATGTTCCACAAAAAAAAAGCCCTCCTCCACAAGAAATTATAAAAAAAAAAGCAAAGATTAAAAAACCTGAAGATAAACCAGAGAAAGTAATTAAAAAAATACCAATTGAAAAATCTATTACACTAAACAAAAAAAAAGATATGAAAGAAAAGGTTTTAAATGCAGATAAACCTGACAAAGAAATAGTAAAAACAAAAGAAACTCCCAAAAAAAAAAAAATTCAACAAAATCCTCAAATCAAAAAAAATCAAACTATTTCTGTTAATAAAAACACTAAAAAACTAATCGATAAAGAACTAGGCAAATATCTGAGACTTATATCTAACGAAATTAATAAATTGGCTACCAAATCTTACCCTATACAATCAATCAGAAGAAGAGAACAAGGAACAATTATTGCTTTTATTACTATTAATTCTGAAGGTAATTTACAAGAAATAGAATTCGATAAAAAAACTCCAACTCGATTGTTTAAAGCCACAAAAAAAATAATAATTAATTTTAATTTTCCTAAACCACCTACCACGATCCTAAAAAAAAATAAAACAATAAAAATCAAAATTCCTGTTAATTTTATACTTCGTTAATTATAGAATGTTGTAATAATGCAACAAAAACTAACATTTTTACTCCAACAATAATAAAATCCTTCATTTAGGGTAATATTGATTTATATTAAAATTATATTATTAATATTAAGGAAGGAAATAATATGAACATTAAAAGAAAAATTGCTATTGCTGCTATTCCAGCTGTAATGGCTATGGCTTCTACTTCCGTTGACTCTAAAATTTTATTAATGAGTCAAGAAGGATGGGAAGTATCTTTTGACGGTGCTGCGAACGCGTTTGTTATGAAAAATAGCAACTCTGACGCACCAACTACATCTGGTGGAGCTGCAATAACTTTTGATAGTTATGCAGGTGTATCAGCTGGTAACGATGATGTAGGTATTGTCACAGGTCTTTTACCAAACGTTTGGGGTATGACTTTAAAAGCTCCAACTTCTAATGGTTTAGACGTATCTGCAAGACTAGGTCTTTACACACACATGAACGGTGCAGACAACTCACTTGGAAACGGTACACTTAACATTCGTGAAACAAGTGGTTCAGTAGCTGGTTCTTTTGGTACTGTTTTAGTAGGTCGAAGTCTTGGTATTCACCAAAGTAATGCAATCTTAAGTGATATGCTTCTATTCGGTGTTGGTGCTGCTTCATCTGCAGGTAATAGTGGTACTACTTTAGGTAGAATTGGCTTAGGTTATTTATATACTGACTTCCAACCACAAGTTTCTTGGACACTTCCAGGAATGGATGGCTTGGCAGGTAGTTTTGGTGCAAAAATTGGTATTTTTGACCCTAATGACGTAACTGCTGATACTGCTGCCGTAAGTGCTACAGACAAACATGCTCCAAGAGTTGAAGCTCAAATTACTTATGGTTCATCTATTGGTGGATTAGGCATTGATCTATGGGTTGATGGTAGTTACCAAAATACTGGTAGAACAACAGCTCAAGTTGGTGCCGTTCAAGGTTCACAAGTTGGTACAGCTCAAAATTCTACTAATGATGACGAAAATGTTGATTCAGCTGGTGTAGGCTTTGGTACAAAACTTAATTATCAAGGTTTCACTCTAACTGCATCTGGTTTCTATGCATCTGGAATGGGTATGAGAGGTCAACACACGCTTGCCGCTTCTACATCAGTCGGTGCACTTGATGACGTTGGTAAAGAAAGAACTACTTATGGTGGTTACATTCAAGGTACTTATGACTTTGGACAAGGAACATCTGTAGGTTACTCTTTTGGTGGTAACTTCATGAAGAAAACTGGTAATGACTTGAGCACAGTAGGTTCTACTGAAGCTGGAGCTCCTACTGGTGTCATGAATGGCCAGCAAATGCATTCTGGTATGATTTGGCACAACCTTACAGACAACTTTAGACTAATTGCTGAAGGTGGTTACACTGAAAAAATGTGGTATCTTGCTGACGATGACCAAGAAGACACATTTGGTGGTGTTGGTGCTTTCTTCTTCTGGTAGAAGTTGAAATCCAATTCACAAAAAAAAGGAGAGTGTTGAGCTCTCCTTTTTTTTTTGCTAAAACTATTAATTCAATATGTATAAGATTAATTTTTTTGCGATCGTTATTACTTCTATAATTCTCTCGAGCTGCTCATCAATTGGTGGTTTATTTGATGATAACAAATATTATTATAAAAATGGTTATCAAAGAGTACAACTTGATATCGAAAATGAAAATGCAAATAATTCACACCCAATACTGATCGACCCTTTAAAGATTGAAGGTGCTCTTAAATTAATACTAACTAAATATGGTCCTAGAGCAGAACCACTATTTCAGCAAGAAAAACTTCTTCCTTACTCAGTTTCAATTAATGAAGCATTAGCTGAAGCTAAACCTAATCAAGATGTAGTTTTTACTATTGAAGGGTGGTATAAAAAAAAAACTATTTCTGACAATTTAGTAACATCTGGAAGAATATTCTATAATAAAAATGGATTAAATATAATATTTGGTTCCATAATGAGAAAAGGTAACATGAGTGAAACTGATCCTATGCTATCCCACGGTATCAACCCTGATTTGGTAAAAAACCCTTATGCCCCAGGCTCTAGGTATCAAACAATTAAAAATAAATATTTCCTATCAACAATTCCAAATTCTGGAGTTTTCAGACCAAGAGAAGCAAAGGGACGAAGTGATTGGTTAGTATTTTCAAAAAAAGCACTTGTTGACAGACCCAATTTAACTATGGATCAAAAGACATATGCTTCAGGTAGAAATATTCAAGTACAAGGCCTAAGGGATGAGGTTAAACAATTAAGACAAGAACTTCAAAATATTCAACGAAACCCATACCAAACTTACTCCCCACCTCAAGGTTATTATCGTCCACCTCAAGGTTATTATCCGCCACCTCAAGGTTACCCTCCTCCATATGGTAATTACAGATATGCAGCCCCTCCACAGCAGTATTACCAAGGAAACAATCAACAACAAATGGCAATACCTAGATCAAGAAATCAAATTTCATTAAAATCTCTTGAAAATATGAGGGAGAGAGGCTTGATTAGTGAAGAAAACTATCTAAAAAAATTAAAGGAATTGGGTTATTAATTAAACTCTAATTCTAAATTCCAAATAAATGTATGGTTAGCAGTGAAATCCGTTAGCCCATGCAAATAACCAATTGCGATTTCAAACTCTTTATCAGTATAATCTAACTCTGTCTCTAACTGTAAACCGTATTGATGTTTTTGTTTATTAAAAACACTTGTATCAGAAATATAACCAAAGTCACTAAACCCAAGAATACCAAAATTAAAATTGTTAATATCTTTCAAAAATATATAGTTACTTGTGCTAAATGTTGTAGAACCCACGGCAGTTTGACCAACTTGTTTTTCAAATATAAAGTTGGAAATCAAACCGAATGATTCATTAAAAAATTCATTTAAGTATTTGTATTCAATTTCATCAGCTTCATCACCCTCGGAAACAAAGTTATACGAGAAATACAAAGCTCCTGCCCAATTTTCAAAGTCAAAGATTTGTAATTGGTTTTGAAACTCGGTTTTTTCCCAATCCATAGGCGTACCTTCTTTGTCTGAAATATGAAACTCTAATTCACTTTGCCAAAAGTTTGTCCATGAATATTCTGTTTCTAAAACGTGATGATGAGCTTTATTTTTTAAATCTCTATCATCAAAATCTGTATGGCCACGCCATTCAAAAGATTGCCTACCTTCTTCAACTTGTGGACTATAAATTTTATGATGAGATTGTAAAGTGTGATAAGAAAATATTAACACAATGACAAGTAATATTTTATACATCAACTATCTAATAAGTCTTCTTTAAGAATAGTCATGTGAAACTGGTAAGAAATTTCACCTTCGTCATCCTCAATATATACCAAACCAATAAACTCATCATTTAGAAATATTTCACATGAATCTTCAATTGATTTTCTTTTCTTTGCAAAAAAATAACTTGTGTTGAATTTTTTATTTAAATAATCTTGAACTTGTTTAATCTCGAAATCTGTCATTTTTAGAATAAATTTAACCTATGATAATAACTTAATTTTAATCAAGCAAGAACATAAATTGTCCTTAAAAACTAAAATAATAATTTACACACTTTCTGGACTTATTCCATTATATTTAATTACAGCAGTAATTCATATAGATAGTCTTAATTTATTCAATATTGATAAAAAAAAACTTGACAATATTATTTTACTTTATGCATATTTAATCATTTCATTTTTGTCAGGAATGCACTGGCAAAAATTAATTTTAAATAATAAAAAGTCTTTTTTGATTTATCCCATTTTTTTTATTGTTATTTTTTGGCTAGGTATAGTCTTTATAAATGAAGAATATTTAAGTATTCTGTTAATTTTTGGACTTTGTATCTGCTTATTAATAGACCTTAGTATTTTAAAAAATTTAAATAAATATTGGTATAAAAAATTGAGGATAATAACTACTTTTCTAGCCATTCTACCTTTAACGTATAATTTTTTTTATCAATAAAATCAATGACATATATTTATTTTTTGTTTTTTTTCTTGAATTCAATTTATTTTAGTTCATCCTAATAGTACTTATATGGGGAGGTTCTTGGATGAATACATTTATTGTCCAATTTCCATCTTATATACAATAATAAACCAGTTAGTTGGGCTTTAAATTTGTTTGACTGACAATATAATAACTACGAAAGGACAATAATATTATGGAAGGAAATCTTCAGGCGAATGATTTTGTTGGAGTTACTTTTTGGATAATTTCAGTATCTATGGTAGCATCGACAGCTTTCTTCTTTCTAGAAGCAAACAGTGTTTCTAAACATTGGGCAACATCAGTAAGAGTTGCTGGTTTAGTTACTCTTATTGCTGCCGTACATTATTACTATATGAGAGATGTATGGGTTTCTACAGGAGAATCACCTACAGTTTATAGATATATAGACTGGTTGCTAACGGTTCCACTTCAAATGATTGAGTTTTATTTAATTCTTGCTGCAGTTGGTGCTGCAACGGCAGGAATTTTCTGGAGACTGTTAATTGGTACAATGATTATGTTAATTGGTGGTTTCATGGGAGAAGCTGGTTACATAAACCCAACAGTTGGTTTCATAGTTGGAATGGCTGGATGGATTTACATACTTTATGAAGTATTTGCTGGTGAAGCTGCACAAGCAAGCGCATCAAGTAATTCTGAAGGTATGAAAACCGCATTTAACTCATTAAAATGGATTGTATCTATTGGTTGGTCTATCTACCCAATCGGTTACTTCCTTGGTTATCTATCAGGTGCAGGTGCTGATGCTTCAACACTTAACTGGGTATATAACCTAGCTGATTACATTAACAAAATTGCATTTGGTGTAATCATTTGGGCTGCGGCGAAGTCTGATACTTCAAAAGCCTAAAAATTATGTGAGTAATTTATAAGGGAAACATCTAAAATGGTGTTTCCCTTTTTTTTGCAATGTTAAATAATAAAAGCTACATTAGTTTTAAGGAAAACATAAAAACTGTTCAATCATGTAACAACTGGTCTGAATTAGAAGAACTTTCAAAAAAAATTAATCATCAACTTTCAATCAAAAAAGTTTACAAGTCAAGGCTTCGTAATGTTGAAGAAAGAATGAATCAAATACTGTGTGATGAATCATGGATGGGGACATGTGCAAATTATCAACTTCATTCTGGTGGTAAACGATTTAGAGCCTTATTAGCATTGATCGCAGCTGATATTTTTAAAGTAGATTCAGAAACAGCAATTAATGCAGCTGTATGTTGTGAATTTATACATAATGCCTCCTTGATTCATGATGATCTTCAAGATAGAGATTTGTTAAGAAGAGGACTTCCAACAATATGGAACAGATTTGGTGATCACACTGCAATAAATCTCGGCGATTATTTTGTCTCTGGATCTTTTCAAGCATTATCAAAAATTAACTCAAACCATCAAACCATTTGTAGAGCTATTGAGAACCTTAGTCTAACAATTCAAACAGCAGTAAAAGGACAATCTCATGAAATTCTTGAGAGATATAACCTTGACCTTAAAATGAAGGATTACGAAGCAACAGCAAGAGCAAAAACTGGAAGTTTAATTTGCTGGCCAATTAAATTAATTATGATATTAAAGGGTGAGGATGAACAAAATGAGGAGTTTTTTAAACCACTATATGATGCAGGTCTAGCTTATCAAATTCAAGATGATCTCTCAGATTTTTTAGGACTTAAAGATAGAGGTTTGCCAGGTAGAGATTTAAAAGAAGGAAAATTAAATGTTCTCATTATACATTTTCTAGAAACTGCTACTAATGGCGAGAGATTTTTATTAAAACAATTTTTAAACAAGAAATACGAATCTATTTCAGAAGATGATATTCTAAATTGGATACATATTATTAAAAGCAAGGGAATAATCGAAAAATCAATCGAGCACCTTATAAGTGTCTCAAAAAATGCTATAGACAAATCTGCAAACTTTTCCTTTGGTCTAAATAAAATTGTTAAATTTGTAGTACAAAGTATCTTAGAGAGAATTTCTGAAAAAATTAAAGATCACTGATGAAAAAAAAAGCACTCGTAGTTGGCTCCGGATTTGGAGGAATTGCATCAGCACTTAGGCTTAAAGCTCTAGGTTATGAGGTAACATTAATTGAAAAGCTTGACCAAATTGGAGGTAGAGCAAGAGTTTTTAAAAAATCTGGCTTTACATTTGATGCCGGACCTACCGTGATAACGGCCCCTTTTCTTTTTGATGAATTATTCAGTCTCTTCGATAAAAAAAGAGAAGACTATGTGAAATTTGTAAAACTTGATCCATGGTATAGATTCTTTTTTTATGAGAATAATAAAGTTTTTGATTACTCTGATAATTTAAAAAAAACAGAGTCTGAAATTTCAAAATTTAATCCTAATGATGTTGTGGGATATAGAAAATTACTAAAATTCTCTGAGAGAATTTTTAATGTGGGCTTTGTAAAATTATCATCAAAACCATTTCATAATTTCTGGTATATGTTAAAACAACTACCATCACTTTTTATTTTAAAAAGTTACTTGAGTGTATTTAAATTTGTTGGCAGATTTATTAATAATCATCAAATTAGACAGGCACTAAGTATTCAACCACTTTTATTGGGAGGTAATCCTATATCAACTACATCTATTTATAATCTTATTCATTATTTAGAAAGGAAGTGGGGAGTGCATTATGCACTAGGTGGAACTGGAAACTTAATTAATGCACTCAAAAAGTTAATGAAAGAAGAGAAAATTCTTATCAACACAAATTCAGAAGTAACGAACATTATTATAGATAAAAAAAAAGTTATTGGTGTTGAAGTAAATAATAATAAAAAAATTTATGCAGATAAAATTATAATAAATGCTGACCCTGCATATACTTATAAAAATTTAATAAAAAGTTCAAATAATAAAAAATGGAATCAAAAGAGAATAAAAAAACTAGAATTTTCTATGGGACTTTTTGTTATATTTTTTGGTACAAAAAAAAAATATAAAAAGATTGCGCATCATACAATTTGGATGGGTAAAAGATATGAAGGGTTACTTCATGATATTTTTAATAAAAAGATATTAGCAGATGATTTTAGCTTATATTTGCATAGACCAACAGCTACAGACCCCTCAATGGCCCCAAAAGGATGCGACTGTTTTTATGTTTTATCTCCAGTTCCAAATCTTTTGGCTAAAATTAATTGGGAAAAAACTGGCGATGATTATAGGGATAAGATTCTTGATGCACTGGAAAAAACTATATTACCTGACCTGAAAAAAAACTTAGTTGAAAGTTTTTATATGACACCAAAAGATTTTGAAAAAGATTACTTGTCTCTTAATGGTACAGGCTTTTCTATAAGTCCTATATTTAAACAATCAGCTTGGTTTAGATTTCACAATAAATCTGAAAATTTTGAAAATCTTTATTTTGCAGGAGCAGGAAGTCATCCTGGGGCTGGTGTGCCTGGAGTAATTAGTTTCTGCAAAAGTAATTGAAAACTTAATTAAAAATGAAATGTCTTAACGAAAGTCTAACACTAAGATCGAGAGCAAAATCATTCTATTTTGCCTCCCTTTTTTTACCTAAAAAAAATAAAAAGTGAAGTTGAACAATTATATATATTTTGTAGATATCTTGATGATTTAGGCGACAACCCAAATTTAAGCAAGCAAGAATCAAAAAGTAAATTATTAACAATAAAAAAAGAAATTAAAAAGGAAAAATCATCAAACTCTATAGTTAAAAATTTTATTCAATTAATGAAAAGGTATTCTATTAATAATAAAATACCCATTGATTTAATTACAGGAATACAAAGTGATTTTAAAAAAGTTCAAATTAAGAATTTTGACGAGTTATTAATATATAGTTACAGAGTTGCTGGTACTGTAGGAATTATGTTTTGCAAAATTATTGGCTTAAAAAAAAAATGATATTATTTTTAGAGGTATTCAGTTAGGTATTGCAATGCAGCTAACTAATATAAGTAGAGATATTAATGAAGATCTTAAAATGGGAAGAATATACTTACCTATCACATATAGAAGTTATAAGAAAAATAATATTTATATAATAAAAAATAATAAAGAAATTCAAAAATTAATATCCGAAGACTTAGTAGTTTTTCTCAAAAAAGTTAATAAAATTTATTCCAATTCATGGTGTGGAATTTATTTTTTAGATTTCAAGTATGCTTTGCCAATTTCTATAGCTGCAGAATTATATCAAAACATAGGAATTAAAATTATTGCAAAAAATGGGAATATCTGGAATGAAAGATTTTATTTAAATTTATGGGAAAAAATTTTTTTTTCATTTAAAGCATTCTTTAAAATAATTAATAAGAATAAAATTAATATTAATCATAACGTTGATTCAGAAATAAAAAGAATATTAGATAGTTTAGATGTCAAAATTTTATAATGAAAAATATTTTGATGTAATAATTTTAGGAGCAGGATTATCTGGACTAACACTTGCAAATGAGCTTTCTAATAGAAAAAATCTCAAAATTCTTATAATTGAAAAAAAAAAAAAGTTTCTTTATGATAAAAACTGGTGTTTCTGGAATATACCAAAAAATCCATTAACTGAAAAATTTGATAATTGCTGGAAAAAAATACATATAAAAATTGATAAAGAAGAAATAATACTAAATGATAATTACATAAAGTATCTTCATATTAAATCGTCAACATTTTATAAAGAAATTTTAAAAAAAATTAATAGAAATAGAGTCAAAATCTTAATGAATGTAAAGGTTAACTCTATTTCACTAACTGATAGTATTCATAAAATTTCAACAAAAGGTCAATCTTTTATTACTAAACTTCTTTTTGATAGCAGACCATCCAATTATAAAAAAAAACCTAATTCTACTTATCAACATTTTTGTGGTTACGAAATAAACTTTAAAAAAAAAATATTAGATACTAACCAATTGACTTTAATGGACTTTCAAAGTTTTTCAAATGGTATAAATTTTATGTATGTTCTTCCATTTTCTAAAAATAAAGGATTATTTGAATCAACATATTTTTCAAAAAAAATATTCAATAAAAAAAAATATAAAAACGATGTTATTAGGTACTTAAAAAAGAGTTTTGCAGGCTTAGATTATACCATTAAACTGAAAGAATATGGCGTAATACCAATGTTTTATGAACAAAATAATATTTCAATTAAAAATTATCATAAAATTGGTTTATCAGGTAATTGGGCAAGAGCATCAACAGGTTACGCTTTTCAGAATTCATTTGAAAAAGCAAAAAATATAGTTGATGAGGTTGTATTTAATAAAAAAGCTAAAAATAATAAGAAATTAATTATTTTCCTAGACAATATTTTTCTATATTTTCTAAAAAACTATAGTGATGATGCTAAAATGTTTTTTAAATATTTCTTCTTTAAAAATAAACCTACAAATATTGTTAGTTTTTTAACTGGAAATATCAAATTAAATCAGCTTATCATTATTATTTTATCATTACCCAAAGTAAAACTCATAAAATCAATGTTACAGTTAATCAAAAAAAAAAAATGTCAATTGAACTAAAGTTTTTTTTTTTTATAAATCTTTTTTTTGCAATAATAATTCATTATTTTGACACATTCTTTTATTCTAATTTTTTAAATCAAATTCTATTTTTTATAATTCCACTAATTTGGCCTGGTTTAGCCCATGGTAGTCTAGATATATTGACTGCAAAAAGAATTAATTTAATAAAATCAAAATATAGTTTAATAATTTTTCTTATTTTATATATTTCTATACCATTATTTTTTATTAAATTTTGGCTTAATTACTCACAAATAATGTTCATAATTTTTTTATTTTTATCATCGTGGCATTTTGGAAGTAGTGATGCTTTCTTAAAAAATAGATCAATGAAAATCTTTGAAATTGTATTAAGAGGAATGATAATAATAATAGTTCCACTACGATTTCATTATTATGAAACAAATCAGGTTTTTAATTTCTTTCTTGTAAACGATGAATTTATTTTTGTATTATTTAGAATATCTGAATATTTTATGTATCCACTTACTTTATTAATCTTATTTTTTTTATTTTATAGTGTTATTAAAAAGTCATTTTTAATTTTTTTTGAAATAATGTCTTTGTTTTTCTGTTTCTTATACTTTAAACCACTAATTTCTTTTTTTATCTATTTTTGTTTTTTACATTCTATAAGACACCTTTTGAATGAGAAAAAAAAATTAAATCTAAGTTTTAATCAATTATTTATCAAAACACTACCTATGACAGCAATTGTAGTATTTAGCATTTGTATATTGGTTGCCGTTTTAAGTTTATATAATCATATGAACTTGAATCTTTACATAAAATATTTTGTTGTGAGTATCTCTTCACTTACAGTTTCACATATATTATTAATTAATTATTCCAAAAACTAAAGCTTGAACGTACTATCATCATATAGAGACTTAAACCAATTATATTTTATTTCTTTATTTAAATTATCAGATGCTGAGGGAATTTTAAATTTAACATTATCTTTTGAACAAAATGTACGTGTCTCTAAATTTAATCTTCTTTTCCCTCCTATCTGACTACCATGAATATGGTGACCTGAAAAACATAGGATTTGTCCAACTTTTAAACTGATCTTTAGAAAATCTTTATTTTTAAACTCTTGATTTGAATAAGGGCTTGATGGGTATTTTATTTTATTTTTAAACTCATTGAAACTCCATTGACCGCTATTATTTAACGCATTCATAGAAAAGTAATCTGGTAAAAAAAAAATAGAGTTCTCTTTTGTTACATTATGAAGAGGTAGCCACCAATTAATTTGATTTTGTATACAAGAAGCCCAAGTATCTCTATGAGGTGGTGCTGGTTTTAAGAACCCAATAGATTTTTCATTTTTTTTTGGACTATATCTAAAAGTAATCTTATCTGAGTAAGTATCCTTTATATCAAAGTTAATTTCTTTCATAAAATTTATAAAAAGATTCCTAATTTCTGAAGAATTTTTAATAAAATTTTGAAATTCTTTTATTGATTTTTCATTTATTTGTTTATTAATTTTTTTTTTTATTACATTATCAATTGATTCTCCAAAAAAATCATGGAAATAATCTTTAGTTAAACTTAAAATATTGTTCAATGAGATGAAACCTTCCAAAATTAAGATTTTTCCATTAAATATTTTTTTCTTTATATCTTCATTTCTAATCGATTTGTTAGAAAAAAAATGTTCAACATTTTTTTTAATATTAATTTGCATTATACTTCTAGTAATATATGAAATATCTCTCTGAAAAGGTAGCATTAAAAGTACTTGGTCTAGAAAAAATTAATAGATGCGTTGTTATTAGTGATCCTTATAAAAAAGACTGCCCAATGGTTTATATCAGCAATGAATTTTCAAAACATACAGGATATTCTTCAAAAGAATCCTTGGGTAAGAATTGTCGTTTTCTTCAAGGTCCCGAAACAGATGAATCTGATATTCAACAAATAAGATTAGCTCTCAAGTCAAAGACCGAAATAACTATTGATATTTTAAATTATAAAAAAAATGGTGAAAAATTTTGGAATAGATTAAGAATAATGCCTATCTTTAATGAAAATAAAGAACTAATTTATTTCGCTGGTGAGCAAAACCCTATAACTTTGGAGCAAGTAAGAAGATACACATTTAATAAAATTATTGATTAGTTTCTCTGTACTTATATTGCAAATCTAAATAAGAACCACCTTCGCATTCAAGAACATTTTCGGGCCCTCTATTTCCATTAAGCCTTTTTTGGGAAATTAAAAATAAATTTTGATAATATAATGCCTGTCTTTCTTGAAGTGTCCAAATTGTTTTTTCATCTAAATCTATTTTACGTTTAGAATTTTTTTGATAGTGATGAATCATTTCATGAAGTATTATTGATTTGTCACATACATTTTTTTCTGGTAAAAGATTGTTCCTGTAGAAAATACCTTGATCTTTAACATAATAAGCTTTAACTCTACAATTATTTGATGAAAAACATGCTTTATCAGACATCTCAACCTCAGATAGTGAGTAAAAAGATGGGTTGCTTACTTCTTTCTTAAACTCTGTATTTTCAATTATCCAACCAGTTAAAAAAGTAATAAGTGTTTCAGAGATCATTTTGTATCTCCTAGGAATATCTCTCCAATCTTTTTACCAGTGTCAAGATTGTATACAATAATATAGTTATATTTTTTTTTGTTATTAAAGACTTGAAGATACAATTTTTTTCCTATAATTTCGAATGAATTGATAACATAGTGACTTTGCAATGTAGGTATAATCTCTAGGTTTTCAACATTTTTATAGTCATTTTTTTTATATTTATAAACTATGGCTAAAATAGTTAAAGTGAAAAAAATGAAAACTAGTATTGCAAGTAATATAACTAAAATTTTAAGGTGTTTATTCATTGAAAAAAGATTATATAAGGATTTTGCTTAGTAGCAATGATTTGGGAAAAAGAATTGATATTCTTCTTTCAATGAAGCTTAAAAATATTTCAAGAAATCGCCTTCAATCACTTATTAATCAAGGTTTTGTTAATTTTAACAAACAAACTGTGAACGATAGATCTTTTATTATCAAAGAGATAGGAGTCGTAGATTTAAAAATACCTGAACCAAAGGAAAAAAATATAATTGCAGAAAAAATTGATCTCGACATTGTATATGAAGACAATAACTTAATCATCATAAATAAACAACCCGGATTAGTTGTTCATCCTGGTGCTGGAAATTATCAAAAAACATTAGTAAATGGACTCATGTATCATTGCAAAGATTCTTTATCAGGAATTGGTGGTGTTTTAAGGCCAGGTATTGTTCATAGAATTGATAAAATGACAAGCGGGCTTTTATTGGTAGCAAAAAATGACTTTACTCACTTAGAGTTATCAAAACAATTTAATAACAGATCTATAGAAAAAGAATATGTTTGTATTACTTATAATGTTAATAATTTAAATAGTGGTGAAATTAAAAAAAATATATCTAGATCAAAGTTTAATAGAAAAAAAATGTCTATTTGCAAAGACTCCGAAGGTAAATTGGCAATTACAAAATATAAATTACTAAAACAGTTTAGATTACAATCTTTAAATTTTGGATACTACCAGTGTAAACTAGAAACAGGGAGAACTCACCAAATACGTGTACATTTTGAATCTATCAATTGTCCATTGATAGGAGATGATCTTTATAAAAAAAAATTTTCAATAAACAAACTATCTAATGAATTGAGTGATTTTATTAAAAAAAAATTTTTAATAAAAAAAAGACAAGCATTACATGCAAAATCTCTAAGTTTTGTTCATCCACAAAGTAAAAAAAAGGTGTTCTTTGAAGCTAAAGAACCAGAAGAATTCCAAGGTTTATTATATTTACTGGAAAATGAGCATAAAAAGTTAAATATTAACAAAAATTAATGATTTGTTCATCTCATATTCATTTTTATCTTGAATTTTAATTTTAATTGATTATTATGTATTCTATGGCATTAAAAATAAATAAAAAATTCACAAGGTCTTTAGATCAAAATGATATTTCATCTTACTTGAAGGAAATTAACAAGTTTCCATTTCTCAGTCACGATGACGAATACAAATTAGCAAGTAAATGGATTAAAAATAAATGTTATGACTCCGCACATCAGCTTGTAAATGCTCACTTAAGGTTAGTTGTAAAGGTGTCCACGAAATTCAGGGGATATGGGTTGCCGCTAAGTGAATTGATATCCGAGGGCAATATTGGACTAATGCAATCTTTAAATAGATTTGACCCTAAAAAAGGTTTTAGACTATCAACATACGCCATGTGGTGGATTAGAGCTTCAATTCAAGAATTTATCCTACACTCATGGTCATTAGTGAAAATTGGTACTACTGCTGCTCAAAAAAAGTTATTTTTTAATTTAAGATCATTAAAGGGTAAATTAAAAGCCCTAGAAGACGGAGATTTACCTCCAGAAATGGTAACTGAGATTTCTCAAATACTTGACGTACCAAAAAATGATGTAATTGATATGAACAGAAGAATGGCGGGCCATGATCAATCTCTGAACAATCCACTTAATGTTGAACAGGATAACGAATGGATCAACAGCTTAGTTGATGATAAAGAAAGTCATGAATCAAAATTTATCCATAATCAAGAACTCTCAAGAAGAAAAGAGATGCTTCTTAAAGCACTCAAGGACCTTGACGAAAGAGAAAGATTTATAATTACTCATAGAAGATTAATTGATGATCCTCTCACATTGGATCAGTTAAGTAAATCTTACGGAATATCAAGGGAAAGAGTAAGACAAGTTGAAGCAAAAGCTTTTGAGAAATTGAGAAAGTTTGTCAAAAACATTGACTACAAGTCACGCAATCTCAATCAATAAATGGATTCCTAACTAATATTGTATCTTCTCTTTTTGGACTTGTAGATAATAAAGCAACCTGAACCCCTAACAACTCTTCTATTCTTCTAACATACTTAATAGCATATGCAGGTAACTCTGACCAAGACTTAGCACCTTGAGTCTTTTCATTCCAGCCTTTATGTGTTTCGTATATTGGTTTAATTATTTTTTGATCAGCTTCAGATTGAGGAAAATAATCTATCTTTTTCCCTTTAAGATTGTACCCAATACAAATTTTAATTTCCTTAAAAGAATCCAAGACATCAAGTTTTGTTAGTGCTATTCCATCAATACCTGAGACATCAATCGAATGCCTAACAATCACAGCGTCAAACCACCCACATCTTCTTTGTCTACCAGTTACTGTACCAAATTCATTTCCAATCGTACCTAATTTTTTACCATTCTCACAATTTAGTTCTGATGGAAATGGTCCACTTCCAACTCTTGTCGTATATGCTTTTACTATTCCTAAGATATAACCAATCTGTTTAATAGATATTCCAGAACCTGTTGCAGCAGTACTAGGGACTGTATTTGAGGAAGTCACATATGGATAAGTACCATGATCAATATCTAATAATATACCTTGGGCACCTTCAAATAAAATTCTTTTATTTTTTGTCTTTGCATCATTTAAAATTGGTCTCGTTCTCTTAACATATTTCAAAATTTTACTTTTAAATTCTTCAATTTCATCTAAAATTTCTCTTGCATTTAAAAGATGAGAATTAAGACCAGCAAGAATAATATTATGATAATCTAAAATATTTTTAATTTTTTCATTAAGAATTTTTTTGTCTTTCAAGTCGCCAAAACGAATGGCTCTTCTTCCAATTTTGTCCTCATAAGCTGGACCAATACCTCTACCTGTTGTACCAATTTTATTTGGACCTTTCCTTTCTTCTCTAATTCTATCAATATTTCTATGAAAGCTAAATATTATTGAAGAATTTTCAGAAATGACCAAGTTTTTTGGACTAATTTTAATTCCATGATTTATCAATTCTTTGATTTCTTTGAGTAAAGCAATAGGATTAACAACGACGCCATTTCCAATTATTGAAATTGTATTTTTTCTTATTATTCCGGATGGTATAAGACTTAGTGCTATTTTTTTTTTTTTTATTACAATTGTATGTCCTGCGTTATTACCACCTTGGAATCTAAAAACAATATCAGCCTGATTAGATAACCAGTCAACTATTTTACCTTTACCTTCATCTCCCCACTGAGCACCTACTACAGTAACATTAGACATTCTTAATCCAATTTAATAACTTTTCTATTTTCATAATAATAACTACATTTAAAGATTTTTGCATTTTCAATTAATTGGTTTTTATTTAATGGCTTAATAGCTTGGAGAGTTATATAATTTTTTGTTTGAAGGTTTTTTTTTTTTTCCTCGCTTAGATCAAAAGGTATAAAAATTTTTTTCTGCTTTTCATAAATTATTTTAGACTCTTTTATTAAAGATTCAATATAACCAGAAAACCCTATACAATTTTCGTTTGATACAGAATAATTCCCCCCTGTAAATAGTTCTTTGAAACTTTTTGAAAAAACTTTAAAAGCAAGACCAGTATGATAGTTTGACTCATCAATCTCTAAAGGATCAATAAGAATTTTCATATTCGGAAAATCTTTTAATATCCTAGTTATAATCTTGATAAAATTAGAAACTTCAAAAGAAATATTTTTTGTAAACTTTTTCTTTTTTAATTTTTTTAGATTTTCACTTGCATCACCCACACAATCCAACAAATATTTTGCTGCGACCTCTAATTTTTTTGAAATCTTTCCTAAACCTAATGCGTTTTTATTACGAAAATTATTCTTAATGAATTCTATTTGATTTTTAGATAGATTAAAGTCTTTACTGATAGCATTAATTAATGTTGGCATAGTAAAATTGATAACAAAACTTTTTATTTTCAGTTTATTTAATATTTCAAAAATCATTGTTAGAACTTGATTTTCACAATTTTTATTGCCTATACCAATTATTTCAGAACCTATTTGTTTTTCTTGCCGAGATAAATTTAGACTATTATTATTTACTTTCAAAATTTCCCCGGAATAACACAACCTCAGTGGTCTTGGGTAGTTTGCTAAAGAACCACATGCTATCCTTGCAATCTGTAATGTAATATCTGATCTTATACCCATCATTTTCTGTGAAATTGGGTCTAGTACTCGAAACGAATTTTTATCGTTGTTATCTTCAAGTAAAAAAAAGAGAGAGCTTTCAAACTCCAGAAGTGGAGGTCTAACTAAAAGATAACCATTTTTTTTCATCAGATTAATAAAGAAAGAATTAATTTTTTCCTCCTTTACAGCCAAATCTGGTAGACTATCTCTAAAACCCTCTGGTAATAATTGACTTTTCACTTTGAATTTATAATTTGTTAAAACACCAATCTATCCAATTTGTTAAAGCAATCAAATCATTTTTTTTTATATTTGGACCATTCCAGATTCTAATACCTTGGGGAGCTTTTCTATAGTTTTCTATGTCGTAAGCAACGTTATTATTATTTAGAAATTTGAAAATTTTTTTTAGATTTTTTTTCTTCTTCAAAACAAAATAACAAGGTGATAATGACTGAAAATTTTTATTTTCACAAAAGTATCTTAAATTACAACTTCTCTTTTCCCACTCATCTAATAACATTTTATTTTCAATTGTTTTTTTTAAACTATTTTTTAAGCCTCCATTTTCATTAAAAATATCAAGACAATGTTCAAAATCTGCTATCGAAAGAAGTGACGGGGTATTAACCAATAAATCATGATTATATATAGATAAGACTTTTGGGTTGTTTTTTTTTTTAATTCTTTTTAATGCTTTAGGACTCATTACTATAATCCCATGTTGTGATTCTGAGCCTAATGCTTTTTGCCATGAAAACACTGATACATCAAGTTTCGTCCATGGGAGATCATAAATAAATACAGCAGATGTAATATCGCTAATTACCAACCCTTTTTGAAGATCGCTTATAAATTTAGTATTTGAAATGCTCATTCCAGTAGACGTACCAGTCCAAACAAAAACGATATCATTTTTTTTTGGGATATTTTCTAATTTAGGAACTCTGCCATTAAGATTTCTTCTGACGTCAATTTTTACACCAATCTTTTTCAAGTCTTCAAACCAAGACTGTGCCCAATAATCATATATTATTGTGGAAACATCTCTACTACCGAGAAAACTCCAAATAACTGCTTCCATTGCACCCGTACATGACCCTGGAAACATGATAACTTTGTATGATTTTGGAATATTAAGGCTGACTTTCAATTTTTTTAGAATATTCCTAATATAATTTTTTACTTCAATCGATCTATGATACCTACCTAAAAAATTTTTATCTAGATTTTTTAAAGACCATCCATCAGGTTTTCTGGTTGGACCACATGAAAAGTTAGGACAATTTGGTTTTTTAATATTTGGTAAATTCATAACTTATAAAAAATGGGAAAAATTATGAAAAAAACAATCCAGCACAAAACTGTTAATGGAAGTCCAAATTTAATGTAATCAATAAATTTGTAATGACCAGGTCCCATAACTAATAGATTGGTTTGATATGCCAGAGGAGTTGCAAATGATGTGTTAACAGCAAAGATAAGGGCTATAGCAAAAACTTTAGGATCAATATTAATTTTTTCAGCCATATCGATTGCAATAGGGGTAAACAATACTGCACAAGCATTATTTGATATAAAATTTGTAGTAATTGATACCAAAATATAAAAGCAAAGGAGGATCATTAAAGGTGATGAATCATCCAAGATACTTAACAAAGTTTCTGATAAAAAGTTAGCTGTTCCTGTAACTTGTATCACATTACCTAAAGCTAATGAGGTAACTATAAGTAAAAGTAAATTATTATCAACACTCCTAATTACCTGTCTTATAGAAAGTACTTTAAATAAAATCATTGAAACAACACCTAATAATGAAGCAACAACAAGAGGTAAAATCTCTAAGGCACCTAACAAAATTACAGATAGAAATATATATATTGATTTTTTTGAGATATCTTTATTGGATATCTCAGATGTTGCCCACTCCATTGGCAATAAGTCACTTTGTGTTCTTAAAGATTTGATTGAACCCCTATCACCTTGAATTAAAAGGGTATCACCAGGCTCGAGAGGCAGTTCCCCCATATTACTTGTAATAATCTTAGATTTTCTTTGCAACCCAATAACTATACAATTATATCTATATCTAAAGCTTACATTCTCAATTGTATTTCCTACCAAACTTGATGATGGTGTTACCATTGCTTCGGTAATAATTTGTTTTTTAGCTTCCTCACTATCATCATTATCATCAAATGTTTCAATTGAACCTATATCTTGAGATAAAATACTAGTTAATTGTTCTCTGGATGTTGAAATTACAAGAATGTCACCTTCTTCAAGAATAAAACCATAAAAAGGACCATGTTCTGCATGCTCTCCTCTTTGTATCATCAAAATCTTTGCATCCTCAAGTCCTTTTATATTAGAATCTTTAATAGTTTTACCGATTAATCCAGACTTCTCATTTAAAATAATTTTCGTAATAAAATTTTTTTTACTATTTTCAACCAACTGATTAGATATAGGAGATCTATCTTTGAGTAAAAACTTTGAAAAAATAATTACATAAATTAGTCCAGAAAAAGCTATTATCATTCCAGGAACTGCAAATTCAAAAAAACCTATTTCTATCTTTGAGTAATTGTAAAGTGAATTTGATACTAATAAATTTGTACTCGAACCAACAATTGTAACCATTCCTCCCAATATGGCTGCAAAACTTAAAGGCATCAAAAATTTTCCCATTGAATAATCTATATTCTTAACAATTCCTTGAATTATAGGAATAAAGATTATTACAACTGGAGTATTATTAATAAAAGCACTCAAAAACAAAACAAAAAATAAGGTAATAAAAATAATAAGTTTATTCTTGTCTGAAAAAAAACTTAAAAAACTTGAAATAAAACCGTTTAAAGCTCGTGTTTGAACAACTCCTTGTCCAAGTATTAATAGTGAAATTACTGTAATTAGTGAGGTATTACTGAAACCATTTAATATACTTTGTGGGTTTAAAAGATTTAAACCCTCATCATTTTTATAAGGGAAAATTGAAAAAAAAATTAACAAAAATGTTAATATCGTTATTGATTTAAAAACCATTGAAAATCTATCAATGGCGTAAAAAATCATGCTTAATACAACTATTATTAAACTAAAGTATATATAGAAGTTTTCATTTAAAAGTACCATATTAAGAGAATTATAAATATATCTATTTTTTTAAAAATATAAATATTATAATAAATATAATTACATGAAATTTATACAACAGCATGCTTAAAAAAGTTAATCAAGTTCACCAGAAACAAAAAAGAAAGAATAGTGTTTTTGATTCTGGATTTCCTAGATCTAAAAAAGTTTATATAAAAGGTAATATTTTTAAGTCAATTAATGTTGGAATGCGTGAAATAAGTTTAGATGATGAGGAGATAAAATCAATTATAACATATGACACATCTGGTGCATATAGTGATAAAGACTATATTCATAATCACAAAATTGGCTTAAAGAAGGTAAGGTCAGAATGGATAAAAAAAAGAAAAGGTGTAACTCTTAAACAAAAGAAAAAAGTTTATCCTGAAAGCTCTAGTAAAATTGAATGTTTTCCTAATCAAAAAAATACTATTTTTAGACGGAAGAACAACCATCAAATTACACAATACTTTTTTGCCAAAAATAATATCATAACAGAAGAGATGGAATACTGTGCCATTAGAGAAAATGAGGGTAGAGAGAAAATCCTGGGTAAACATTTTAAAAAAGAAGACCTTGTATCTGCAGAATTTGTTAGAAAAGAAATTGCTGCTGGACAAGCAATTATTCCCTCTAATTTAAACCACGAAGAACTTGAACCAATGATAATAGGTAAAAATTTTCTGGTTAAAATTAATGCAAACATTGGTAATTCCTCAGTTATTTCTGATGTTTACGATGAAGTTGAAAAACTTCAATGGGCCATTAAATGGGGAAGTGATACAGTAATGGATTTATCAACCGGTGAGAATATACATGAAATTAGAGAATGGATTTTAAGAAACTCTCCTGTACCGATAGGAACTGTTCCAATTTACCAAGCTTTAGAAAAAGTTAATGGTATAGCTGAAGATTTATCATGGGAGGTCTTTCGAGATACTTTAATCGAACAAGCGGAGCAAGGTGTTGATTACTTTACTATTCATGCTGGTGTTAGATTGCATTATATCCCATTAACTGTTGAACGTTTGACTGGAATTGTTTCACGAGGTGGTTCTATTATTGCTAAATGGTGTTTAGCTCATCATATGGAAAACTTTCTATACACAAATTTTGAAGAAATTTGCGATATAATGAATACTTATGACATAAGTTTTTCTCTTGGAGACGGCTTAAGACCTGGTTCAATAAATGATGCTAATGATAAATCACAATTTTCTGAATTGCAAACACTTGGAGAACTAACAAATATTGCTTGGAAAAATAACGTTCAGGTAATGATTGAAGGACCAGGTCATGTACCAATGCAACTTATTAAAGAAAATATGGATAAACAAGAAGCTTTTTGTAAAAATGCCCCATTCTACACTCTTGGACCACTTACAACCGATATTGCCCCAGGGTATGATCATATTACTAGTGCAATTGGGGCTGCAATGATTGGTTGGTACGGAACATCAATGTTATGCTATGTAACCCCAAAAGAACATCTTGGTTTACCGGATAAAAACGATGTTAAAATTGGTGTTGTTACTTATAAGATTGCTGCTCACGCTGCAGATTTGGCAAGAGGAAACAAGGGAGCATATTATAGAGATTACGTTCTTTCAAAAGCAAGGTTTGAATTTAGATGGAGAGATCAATTTAACCTTTCTTTAGACCCAGAAACTGCTGAAGAATACCATGACCAAACCTTACCAGCAGAAGGAGCAAAAGTTGCACATTTCTGTTCAATGTGTGGCCCTAAATTTTGTTCAATGAAAATATCTCAAGAGATTAACGAACAAGCAGAGAATGGGAAAAAGGAAATGTCACAAAAATTTAAAGAGTTTGGAAGTAAAATATATCTTAAATCTCAGTAGATTAAATTAAAGGTCCATATTTTACATCAAGCCTTGGTGAAGATTTCAACCTCTTATTAACTGTTCTCTTTGCCTTTTTACAAGCTTCAAAAAAATTACTGCCCTTAGCTAAATATATTGTTAACGCAGTAGAAAAAGCACACCCTGTTCCATGAGTTGAACTAGATGCAATTCTTTTTGATCTTAAAGTTTTTATTTCTTTTTGAAATAACAAATAATCTTCATAATAATTTTTTTTATTTTCAACTCCAGTTATTACAAAGTTACACTGATAGATTTTACTTAGGTTTTTCATGATATCTTCAATTGATACTTTTGGATTTAATTTCATATTGGAAAGAACGGAAGCTTCAAAAATATTTGGTGTAAAAAAAGGATTAAGTTTTGAAATTTCCTTGATTATTCTTAGATATTCATTTTTTTTATAGAAGTATCTATTATTAGTAGACCTATATATAGGATCAACTACAATTGGAATCTTTTTACTATAATTTTTTAAACTCTTGCAAATTTTTTCAACAATTTTAAGACTATTTATTAGGCCTATTTTTATTCCATCAACCTTATATTCCTGTAAAGATATATTAATTTGTGATTCAACAATATTTGAAGGTACATTAAATACATTTATTATATTCTCAGAATTTTGTGATGTAACACAAGTTAATGCTGTTAAACAATAGGTGCCAAGTGATTTTGATATTTTTATATCAGCTTGAATACCAGCACCTGATGTATTGTCACTACCAGCTATAGATAAAATTGTAGTTGGCCTATGCATCAATTTTTTTGACATTTTCAACTAGTATCTTCAAAACTGTGTTAAAATCACTTTTATTTTTTGATTGCACCATAATTCTTAGTAGATTTTCAGTGCCAGACTTTCTAATTAAGAAATCAACATTCTTATATCTTTTTGAGAGTTCTGGTAATAATTTTTTCATAATAGAATGGTTAAGTATTATATTAGGTTCTTTCTTAAGCTTTAAATTTACCAATCTCTGAATATTTTTCTCAAAAAGACCCTCAACAAATTTTGATAAATTAATATTACTATTTACAACAATATTTATAATAGATAAAGCAGATAAAATTCCATCACCACAATAACCATTATTAGAAAAAATTATATGTCCAGATGGCTCACCCCCTAAAACAATCTTTTTTTCTTTCATCTTCTCAATTACATATCTATCACCTACTTTTGACAAATAAAACTTGATCCTAAACTTTTTTAGATAATCCCTAAATGAGAGGTTAGACATTTTTGTACTAACAATAGCTCTTATCTTATTTTTATTTTCTAAATTATTAAATTTTATTATAGCTGCAAGAAGTACATCTCCATCTAATATCTTTCCGTTGTTATCAGAAATTAAAACTCTATCTGCATCTCCATCAAATGAAAGGCCTATGTCAGCTTTATGTTTTTGGGTTAACTTTGATAGTCTTTCAGGAAACATTGCCCCACATTCTTTATTAATATTAACACCATTGGGTTTGATAGAATATGAGATAACCTTTGCACCATAATCATTAAAAAAATTAGGTGCAAATTTAAAGACTGCACCATTAGCACAATCCATAACAATTTTAAGATTAATATTAGTAAGTCTCGGAAATCTTTTTTTTAAATAAATTTTATAATCTTCAAAATTAATTTTTTTTTTTTTTATTTTTCGATTGAATTTTGGAATTACTTTTAATTTATCTAGAATTCTTTCAATCTTTAATTCTTCATAATCACTTAATTTTTCTCCATTTTTTTTAAATATTTTTATACCATTATCATAGTAGGGATTATGTGATGCTGAAATTACTATTCCAAAATCATACTTAAGTTTTTTTGTATAAAATGATACCATTGGTGTAGAGGCAACACCAATAGAATGGCATTCAATATTATTTGAACAAAAACCATTATACAAGAAATTCTCAACCTTAGATCCAGATTCTCTTGTATCTCTTCCAATTAAAATTTTTTTAACATTGCTTTTTGAATTACAAATGGCTATTGCAAGTTTAAATAAAAATGAACGTTCTATTGGAAATTTATTTGATTTACCTCTAATACCATCAGTACCAAAATATTTTTTTTTCATTTTTGATTTACATTCTCAAAAATATCAATAGCTTGTCTAGATTCTTTAACATCATGCACTCTATGAATTTGAATCCCTTGGCTTAGTGCCAATAATGTGGACGATATTGTACCACCTAACCTGTCTTTTGGCTCACAATCTTTACTAATAGCTGATATAAATCTTTTTCTAGAAATACCTAACATTATTGGGCACATCAATGTATGAAAAATAGAAAGATTCTTCATCAAAGATATATTTTGCTTAAAGTCTTTTCCAAAACCAATTCCAGGGTCAATAATAATATTACTTCGGCTGATCCCATTTTTTTCACAAAATATTATCCTTTCCTCTAGATAGTTATAAACATCTAAAGTTACATCAAAGTATTTATTATTTTTCATCATATTTTTTGGGTTCCCTGGCATATGCATTAATATAATAGGAACATTGTATTTTTTTATTATCTCTATGCTTTTTTTATCATTTGATAAAGCACTTACATCGTTAATTATTTTTATACCACTCAATATTCCAAGTTCCATTGTTGAGGAGTTTCGGGTATCAAGTGACATTTTAATATTAGCAGAATCTAATAGTTGTATAGTTGGAAGAATCCTGATTAATTCATCTGCAGAATCTACTTTATTTGCTCCAGGTCGAGTTGACTCACCACCGATATCAATAAAGTCTGCACCATCTTTGATCATTTGAATACCTTTATTAAAGTTTTTTTTTGTATTTAAATTTTCACCTCCATCAGAAAAACTATCTGGAGTAAGGTTGAGAATTGAAAATATTATATGGTTTTTATTTGTTTTTATTAAATTTTTATTATTCAAAAATGTTTTCTTTTTTTTTAAAAGAGAGTTAAGTAGATCTTGTATTTTATTTTTTTTTTTTATGAAAAAATGAAAATCACTAATAGTGAATTGTTTTTTTAATATTTCATTTTTTTTTTTTTTTATCAATTCAATGCATGTGTAAAAGTTATCATTTATACACATTGCATCATTGTTTTTTTGTAATTTTACGCCGATCTCTTTTGGAATGAAACCAAGGGGTCTTAGATAGGATTTTGTATCAGAAAAAGAATTCAAAACAGAATATACAAATAAATATTAAGATAAGGCGGGGTTTGGGTTTAATCCTCCCATTTTTCCTTTTGTTTTCTTTGATGATCCTTCATCAATAGGTAAAGAAGTCTTTCTATTACCTGTGTCATCCTTTTTAGTATTTTTGTCTTTAAGATTACCTTTTTTTATAAGCTTGTTAACTTCATCACCTGTTAAAGTTTCAAATTCTAGGAGTGCTTTTGCAAGGTTATGAAGATGTTTGATGTTCTTTTTTAAAATTTTTCTTGCATGACCTTCAGCTTTTTCAATTAAACTTCTTATCTCAGTATCTATAAGTTTTGCCGTCTCATCAGACATACTTGTTCTTTGAGTAACAGATCTACCCAAAAAAACGTCTTCTTCGTTTTCTGAATATTTCAAAGGTCCCAAAATATCGCTCATACCCCATTCTACAACCATGGCTCTTGCCTTTTGAGTTGCTTGCAGAATATCATTTGATGCCCCTGATGTAATGTTTTCTTTACCAAATATAATTTCTTCAGCTACTCTTCCACCAAACATCATGGCAAGTTTCGCTTTCATTTCTGTTTTTGTTTCTGAGTATTTGTCTCTTTCAGGAAGGTTCATCGTTACACCTAATGCTCTTCCTCTAGGAATTATTGTAACTTTGTGAAGTGGGTCATTCCCTGGTGTAAATATGCCAACTAAAGCGTGACCTGCTTCATGATATGCAGTAAGTTCTTTTTCTTTTTGAGTCATAACCATTGAACGTCTCTCTGCACCCATAAGAACTTTGTCTTTAGCATCTTCAAAATCAATCATTGTGACTAATCTTTTATTTCTTCTTGCAGCTAGCAAAGCAGCTTCATTTGCAAGATTTGCTAAATCGGCACCTGAAAAACCTGGAGTTCCTCTGGCAATTACCGTAATATCGACATCAGGGGCTAATGCTAACTTTCTAGTATGAACAGATAATATTTTTGTTCTGCCTTTGATATCTGGGTTTGGAACTACAACTTGGCGATCAAATCTACCTGGCCTGAGAAGGGCTGGATCTAAAACATCTGGTCGGTTAGTTGCAGCAATTAAAATCACACCTTCTGTGGCATCAAAACCATCCATTTCAACTAACAATTGGTTTAAAGTTTGTTCTCTTTCATCATTACCACCTCCCAAACCAGCTCCCCTATGACGACCAACAGCATCTATTTCATCAATAAAAATTATACAAGGTGCGTTTTTTTTCCCCTGTTCAAACATATCTCTTACTCTACTGGCACCTACACCAACAAACATTTCAACAAAGTCTGAGCCTGATATCGAAAAAAAAGGAACATTTGCTTCTCCCGCAATAGCTCTTGCGAGAAGTGTTTTACCTGTTCCTGGTGGTCCAACCAGCAAGGCTCCTTTAGGGATCTTGCCTCCAAGTCTTTGAAACTTGGAAGGATCTTTTAAAAATTCTACTATTTCCTCAAGTTCAGCTTTTGCTTCATCAATGCCTGCTACATCTTTAAAAGTAACTTTATCCTTATTCTCGTTAAGAAGTTTTGCTCTTGATTTGCCAAATCCCATTGCTCTTCCAGTTCCGGATTGCATTTGGCGCATAAAAAAAATCCAAACACCAATAAGTAAAAGCATTGGGAACCATGAAATTAGAACATCAAGTAGACCAGGAGAGTTTTTATCAAGTGGTTGAGCAATTATTTCAATATTATTTTTTTCAAGTTTATCAATTAACCCCAAATCATTTGGTGCATATGTAGAGAAGTTTGATCCGTTGTTATATATTCCTGATATATTGTTACCTCTAATCTTAACACTTGACACATTGCCATTTTTGACATCATTTAAAAAACTGGAATATGATATCGGCTTATTATTATTTACTGAGTTATTTGAGTTATAGAAATCAACAATAAGGAAAACTAAGAATCCTATTAGAGTCCAAATAGCTATATTTTTTAAAAAACTATTATTCATGAATTTTATATAATTATATCTTTAAAAATCTCAATTAATATTTAAAAATAATTTTTTATTGTAAGAGGAATTTGAGGCATAAAGTAAAACTCAATGCCGTAATCATCTAAGATACCCTCATCAGTAAGAAATGGTATAAGATAATTTTTTGAAACTTTTATAAGGGGTAATGACCTTAAAATCAAAAAATTAATCTCTGATTTCTTAAGGCAAAATTTCTTATTTATTCTTTTCCACTTCCCTAGAGTTATCCTTTCACATAAAACATTGTATTTTTTTGATGAAAGATAGAATCTATTATTCCAGAAATACGGAATATTTTTTAAAACCTTTTTACTTTTCATTTCTGTGTTTTTTGGAATTTCTTTATAAAAAATTATTTTGTCAATTGATACAAATATAATACAACTATGAAGAGTATGCTTAAAATTTGAAAATTTTCTTAATTTATTCAGAAAAAACAAAATTGACTTTTTCCTTGGTGGATAAATTTTTCCCGCACAAGTAGTCAATATTTTTTTTAAAATCTCAATCTGTAATTCTAAATCACATTTTTCATATTTATTTTTATTAATTTCAAATACTCCATACTTTTGAAATGAAATATTTGAAATAAAAAAACTACTAATTTTGTCTTCTAATTTAGTATTTAATTTTTTTATTTGTTTAAAAGATTGTAATATTTTATTCATTTCATTTTTTTTTTTCAAAAAAAATTCTTCTCTAATTCTAGGTCTCTCATAGACCAAACTTTTATTACTTGGGTCATTAAACCAGTCAATTTTATGATATTTACATGTTGATATCATTCTCTCTTTACTTAAAGATATTAAAGGTCTAATTATCTGCACATTACCAACAATAGTTTTTTTGGGAATAGAAGACAATCCAAGTGAGGTATGAGCTCTCTTAGATCTCATATAAAATGTTTCTAAGTTATCATCTTGATGATGAGCAGTCATTAAGTGTAGAATACTCATTTTTTCACATAAATTGATAATTGATTTGTAACGAAAATCTCTTGCAACTCTCATATTTATTTTTGTTTTAGAATTTCTTTTCCAATCTAAAACAAATACTTTGTGACCAAACTCATTAAGCTTTGACTTTAGTAAACCTGCTTCAGATGAGGATTCATTTCTTAAATTATGATTAAAATGAAAAACAAATAGTTTGCCTGAACATTCTTTAATCCATTTTTGCATTAATAAAAATAAAGCCAAACTATCAACGCCTCCAGAGACGCATAAACCAATATTAGGTTTATCTTCAAATACAAAATCTGTTTTTAATATTGCGTTAAACTCTTTTTGAGTAATAACTCCAGACACTTCATTCCTGACAATTAAGTTTCTTCATTTCAGAGTTAGCTTTTTCTAAAACATTTTTTGGTGCATCATTATATGTCTCTCCAAGTTGATACAATACATTACATGCTTCATTAATCTTTTTTAAGTTTGAAAATGAAAGACCTAGTTTTAGGAGATTATCGGGCCCTTTAATAGAGTCAGGATAATTTTTTAAACCATCACCAAATTCTATTATTGCCTTCTCAAAGTTTTTTTGAGCATAATGGACCTCGCCTAACCAATATTGAATATTAGGCATTAAGTCCAATGGATTAATTTTTTTTAAGGCTTTTAATTCGGATTCAGCCTCTTTGTATTTGCTAGCCCAAAGTAATTTAATAGCATTTTCATATTTTTTTTTTATTTCCGATTCTGAAATATTCTCTGATATTTTTTCATCAATCTGCTCTAAATCTTCTTTTAAAGCAGGTTGAATAACTGGATTTTTTTTAATTAAGCCAGTTTTTTGTGAGTCTTCCATATTATCAAGTTTATTTTCAATTTTAGATACTCTTGATTGGAAATCTGAATTTATTAAGTCTAACTTTTTTTCTAAATTATTTATTTTATTTTGAATTTCTTCAATTATCCCGTAGTTCATCCTATTTTTAGTTTCAATATCATCAAATCTTGCTTCATTTCTTGAAATATAACCTGAAGAAATAGATTTTTCTAATTCTTCAACCTTTCCTTTTTGAAGATCAGAAATATTTTTTTCAATCCTAGTCAGCCTTTCTAATAATTCATCTATGTCAACTTCTTGTGATTCAACCTGACCAGTCACTAGGGTTAGAATAAAAATAAATGTAGTTATTATTATTTTTTTCATAAAAAAAAAGGGCTAGACAAATGCCAGCCCTTCGATTAAAGGATTTTACATCGCGGTTTTAGTTACTTCCGATGATAGTCACGGCTCTTCTATTTTCGGCCCATGACTCAGAAGTGTTACCATCAGCTGATGGTCTTTCTTTGCCGTAACTTATCACAGTTATTCTTCCTGGATCCACACCAAGAGATACTAAGAAATCTTTAACTGAATTACCTCTTCTTTCACCTAACGCAAGGTTATACTCTCTTGTACCTCTTTCATCACAATGACCTTCAACTATTATTTGAAATCCGGGTGTCGATTTTAACCAATTGGCTTGTGATTCAAGTGTATAAGCTGAAGCTGATGAAATATTATATTTGTCAGTTTCAAAATAAATTCTGTCGCCAATTTCATTTTGAAGATAAGCCTGAAGATTAGCTTGTTTAGAGTCTCCGTATTCGTATGAAGGTGCGTCTGAAGATGATGAACCTCCAATAGTTTCACAACCTGAGATTACAAAAAATGCAGCAAAGAGAAGTGATAATAATTTTTTTTTCATGAGTTATCCTTTAATTTAATTTTTAATTATCAATAGTATATTTTTACAATCTGAAATCGTATAAGTCAACGATAAGATTACTAATAAAGAAATACTTAATTAATCAAATTTATTTGTTATAGATTTTTACAGTACATGATCCTGAACAATCAACACTATCATGAGTTGGAATTGTCTTGAATGTGGTATCAGAAAATAATGCATCTCTGCCAACAGCTTCTTGATCATCAAATAAGCCAGTCATTGTAATATCATCTAGCGAACCGCATGATGATAATCCAAGAATTCCAATTAACAGCATAAAAGATTTAAATTTCATATGAACTTACCCTAACGTTATGTTTATATATATTTACATTTAGAAATCAAATAAGTCAATCCTATGTTTTATTTTTTATGGTAACAGTCCTGACCAAGACGGGTCAGATCCATCTGATGGAGTGATCAATTGTCTCAAATTAACACCTGTCAGGTCAATTAACTTAATTTTCGGTGAAGAAACCTTGCCTTTTGATAATTTTGATTGACTGTAAAAACTTAAAACTCTCCCATTTGGCGACCAAGTAGGGCCTTCTACAAGATAAGATTTGTATACAACTCTCTCCCCCTTACCGTCTGTATACATTACACCAATATAGAATTCTCCACCCATAAATTTTGTAAAGGCAATTAGGTCACCCCTGGGTGACCAAACCGGGGTAGCATATTTTCCTTTGCCAAAACTTATTCTTTTTATATTTTTTGTTTTTAAATTCATTACATAGATTTTTTGACTCCCGCTTCTATCTGATTCAAAGGTTATAAAGTCTCCATCAGGAGAATAAGAAGGAGCTGTGTCAATACCATTATATTTCGTAAGTCTTTTAAGTTTTTGTGTTTTTAAATTCATTTCATAAATATCTGTATTTCCATTTCTTGCAAGACTCATTACTAACTTTTTACCATCTGGAGAATATCTTGGACTAAATGTCATTCCAGGAAAATCACCAAGTATTTTTTGAAAACCCGTATTTAAATCTAAAATAAAAATTCTAGGAATTTTATTATTGTAGGACAGATAAGCCACTTCCTGAGCTGCTGGAGAAAATCTTGGTGTTAAAGCCATATATGAACCATCTGTTAAAAATTTATGGTTTTCACCATCCTGATCAATAATAGCTAATCTTTTTTTTCTATTACTTTTGGGACCTGATTCAGAAATATAAACAATCCTGCTATCAAAATATCCAGATTCACCTGTTATTCTTTTATATATAATATCTGAAATTACATGAGCTATTCTTCTCCAATTCGAGGTTTCTGTAGTTAGTTGTTGGGCAACCATTTGTTTCTCAGAGAAGACGTCCCACAATCTAAATTCAATTTTCAGATTATTTTTGTTCACAATTAACCTTCCATGGATGAGACCCTGAGCAGTGGTTAATTTCCAATCAGGAAAAGATGGTTTTGATTCAAATTTTAAATAATTATCCAAAAATAACCTCTCAGGAAGCACTGAAAAAAGACCCGATCGTTGAAGATTATTCGAAACTACTTTATTGATATCTCTAGATACCTGCTCTTCAATTTTATCTTTATAATTAAATTTAAGGATTGCAACTGGTATTGGCTCTGTATTTCCTCGTGTAATATCAATTTTTAATTCTGATTTAGCATTTAATGGCAGAAAAAAAGAAATAACAAATAAATAAATAAGATTTTTCATAAAATTCAATATTATAACCAAAGAAAATAATTATCAAAAAAAAATTAATTTAAACTCTGTGAAGGATCAAATTCTAAAATTATATCTTTCCATGTTTCGTACTTCTTCTTTGGAACTTTGAGTTTTTTACACTCTGGGTGATTAACAGCACGCATTGCACTCTCAGATGCCGCTCTATAAAATGGATCTTTTATTTGACTTTTATTTACTAACTTCGATGAATAAACCTCACCCTCCTCATTAACTTTAATTTTAACAGTAACAATCAAATCCTTGAGGTTTTTAGCTCCTGCAGGAACTATCCAACATCTATAAAATTGTCTTCTTATTGCATCCTTCTCAGATATTGTTAACTTTTCACCCAATTTAACATTCTTAACCTCTTCTTTTTTATTAGTATTATCTTCTTCATCTTTTTTACTTTCATCATTACTTTTGTTAGCAGTTTTAACTTTTTCAATAGATTTCAAGATACTTTCCATTCTTTTTTTATCTTTCTTTTTAGGAGGTTCTTTCTCTTTCTCTTTTTCTTTTTCCTCCTTAGAATTAACTTTATCCTTTTTTTTTTCTTTAACTGCAAATTCTGGTGGTTTTGGTTTTGACTTTACCACTGGCGGGGAAAAATACTCTTTTTTATTTATTTTTTTTTGCTTATTTTTTTTCTCAATATTATCTATTTTATTAACTGTCTTCTCAGAAATATCAACGATATCTAAAGGTATTTCATAGATCTCAAATCTTTTATTCTTTTTAAAAATTTCAGCACCATAAAGAAATAAAAATAAAACCCCAAAATGAAGCAAAAATGATTTTAACAGACCTTTGGTCATTTTTTATTTTAGTTTTGTAACTAGTGCAACTTTTTTAAAACCAGACTTATTTATAAAAGCCATTAAATCCATAATTTTTCCATAATTTAAATTTTTATCGCCTTTAATATATATCTTAAGGTTTTTATTTTGAGCTTTTAAAGCTGACAATTTTTTAATGAGTAGTTTTGGAGTAAATTTTTTTTTTTGCATATAAATTTGTCCTTTTGAATCAATAGAAACAGTAACTGGATCATTCTTTTCATTTTTTAAAATTGAAGAACTTTCTGGAAGGTTAACTTTAATTCCTGCTGTCAACAGAGGTGCTGTAACCATAAAAATTATCAGTAAAACAAGCATAACATCAACAAAAGGTGTTACATTTATCTCGGACATCGATTCTCTTTTTTTAAAGCTTTTCCTCAAGAATTTACCTAAAGATTTCTTTGGAAATTATTAGAATAATTTCATCTGAAAAAACGTTTAATTTATTTGTAATATTTTCAAGCATATTATTAAATTTATTAAAAAAGAGTACTGATGGAATAGCAGCTACCAAACCAAGAGCAGTCGCAAACAAAGCCTCTGCAATCCCAGGTGCAACAACTGCTAAACTTGTGTTTTGTGATATACCAATTGCAGTAAAACTATTCATAATCCCCCAAACGGTTCCAAAAAGACCTATAAAAGGTGCAGTTGACCCAACAGATGCAAGAAAATTCAAACCTTTTTCAAGATTACTAATTTCTTTATTTATTACAATTTCCATTTCATTTTTTATATTCTCACAAAATGCTTTTTTAAATTCAAAGTTTTTATTAGTAAAACCTGACTTTACTTTGTCAAAATATACCATTGCAGAAAAAAAAACAGCTTCAATTGGGTGGGTTGGTTGAGAACCAAGTTTTTTTGAAAGTTTACTTAATGTTTCACTTGCATAGAAATTTTCTTCAAAATCTTCTGTGTCAATCAAAATATTTTTTAAAGTCGAGTATTTTGAAAATATTATAGCCCAAGACCATACAGAAGAAAATATAAGCAGAATTATTACAATCTTTACAACAATATCTGCTTGGAGAAAAAGTGAAAAAATTGAAAAATCATTCGATTCCTCTAATATTTTTTTTTCTATTGATTCATCCATATAAAATTTATACTACTTGAAAAGAATTAAATCTAGCTATTATATTTTTTGGGATTCTTGAAGGTTTACCAAACTTTTTATTGAGCCAAACAAGCTCAACTTTAATTTCACAAATAATTTTTTTTTTTTTTAAAACATGTTGCACCAATGTTATTGATGATAGTGAATTTTCCATGAAAAATGTCTCCACAAATAATTTTTCATTTAGAAAAGATGGTAACAAATATTTAACTTTAATTTCCCTAACAACAAAAAAAAAGGTGTTTTTAATCATAAGTTCCATCAATTCAGGAAACTGATCTTTCACCAATGAACTTCTTGCTCTTTCAGCAAACCTTAAATATGTTGTATGGTATGCAAAACCTGAGGCATCCGTATCTTCATAATAGACGTCAAAATTTGACACATGTAATTTTTTCATTTTTCATCATTACTTATATGATTTAATCCTTGTTTAGATAATATTCTTCCTCTGGAGGTTCTTTGAACCAAGCCTTTTTGCATCAAATATGGTTCTATCACATCTTCAATTATATCTCTTTGTTCAAGCAAAGCTGCACTAATTGTCTCTATCCCGACAGGGCCTCCATTAAAATCTAAAGCTATACATTTCATATATTTTCTATCCATTTCATCTAGACCCTGAAAATCTATCTTCATTTTTTTCAAAGAACTTTTAACCGTTAAAATATCAATGATTTTTAATTGATCGACAATAGAAAAATCAATCACTCTTTTTAAAAGTCTAATGGCAATTCTAGGAGTACCTCTAGATCTTTTTGCAATTTCTGATGCTGCATCAGCATCGATAGAAAAATTTAATTTCTTTGAGTTTAAAATTATAATTTCAGCTAAATCATTAGTTTCATAAAAATCCAACTGTAAATGTATTCCAAATCTATCTCTAAGAGGCCTTGACAATAGACCTAATCTTGTTGTTGCACCGATTAAAGTAAATTTCTCAATTGATATTTGCATTACTCTAGCTGAAGGCCCGGAACCAATTACGTAGTCGCACTTAAAGTCCTCTAATGCAGGATATAAAGTTTCTTCAATGATTGGCGGGAGTCTGTGAATCTCATCAATAAATAAGACGTCTCCATCCATTAAATTACTTAAAAGTGTCACTAAATCTCCTTTTTTTGTAAATGCAGGGCCTGATGTTGAATGAAAGTTTACATTTTTTTCATTAGAAATTATGTGAGCTAAAGAAGTTTTTCCTAGACCAGGAGGGCCATAAAGAATTATATGATCTAAATTTTTTTTTCTTTTTTTTGCTGACTCAATATAAGTTTTTAAATTTGATTTTATATAATTTTGTCCTATAAACTGGTCTAAAGATTTGGGTCTTAAATTAAAATTTTTATCGTCCTCTGTTCTCTCAGTAGTTATTTCAGGTCTTCTAAGATTTTTCTCAACCATTGTTTTTATCTTTCTCAATATTTGGTTTCGATAGATATTTTAAAGCGATTGGAATCAATTTATCAAGTTCAGTATTTTTATTATCTGCTAAAACTTTAACAGCAATTTTTTCACTTATATTTTGAGGGTAGCCTAAATTAAATAAACACGATACTAAATCACTGAAATCAGATTTAGAAGAACTTAAGTTTAATAATTTATTTTTATCAGACTTTTTCTTAATTTTTTCTTTTAATTCATTTATTATTCTTTTAGCTAACTTATTTCCAACGCCAGAAACTGTACAAAAAAAATTTTCATTTTCTTGAGTAATGGAACTATAAATTTCTTCACAATTTAAATGATTCATAATATTTAAAGCCATCTTACCTCCAACCCCTTGAACAGTTAGTAAGTCTGAAAAAACTTCTCTTTCTTCTTTTTCCAAAAAACCAAAAAAAAGTCTTTCGTTTTCTTTTAAAATTTCATATGTGTGAATATCAATTAAAGAGTTTTGTTTTTGAATTATTTCAATATTTTTTTGTGTTATTAAAACTCTGTATACAACACCTTTTACATCGATATCAATAAATTCATCTCCACAAAAATCAAGATAACCTTTAAATTTAACAATCATAAAAAATTACACCACTTTTATCTTTGACTGTTTCTGCATGGAATGACAAATAGCCACAGCTAACGCATCTGCTGAATCGTGACTTATCTTTTCTTTAATTGAAAAAAATCTGTTTATCATAAAAATAATTTGGTTTTTTTCTGCATGACCATACCCCACTAAATTTTTTTTACAGTATTAGGTGAATATTCAAATATTTTTATATCAAAGCGTGCGGCAACTAAAAAAATAATACCCCGTGCTTTTCCCAACTTGATTGTTGAGTCAGGGTTTTTATTTGAAAAAATCTTTTCCACTGCGATTGAACTTGGAGAATACTTTCGACATAAATTAGATACTTGTTCAAAGATTGTGTTAAGTCTTACACCTAAAATTTGTTGTTTTTTTGTTACAATCGTGCCGTGATCAACGTGTTCCTCTCGATTACCATAACTTTTTATAGCACCCCATCCAGTTACATTTAGCCCTGGATCAAAACCTAGAATTAAATTACTTACAGTATTCAAATTACTTTTTCCATTAGCGCTTCATTAATATTAAAATTTGATGCAACATTCTGAACATCATCCAAATCTTCAAGCTTTTCAAGAAGTTTAATAAGAGTCTTAGCATCGTCCTCATTTTCAATTTCGGTAAAATTTAGTGGTTTCCATTCTACTTGCGAAAACTTTGGAATAGAAAATTTGTTCTCTAAAACCTCAAGTATTATATTATAAGATTCTTGATTTGTCTCTAAATCGAAGGAATTCTCGTTTTCTGTTACATCTATTACGTCCAAACCCGCACACAAATCAAAAAAAATTTCAAAAGAACATATTTTTTTTTCATATGAAATATACCCTATCTTTTTAAAATTATGTTTTACACATCCACTAACACCTAAATTACCATTGTACTTTGAAAAAGTAGACCGTACTTCAGAAGCACTTCTATTTTTATTATCAGTCATAACTTCAACCATTATCGATACCCCTCCTGGCCCAAAACCTTCATATATTATTTCTTCAATAGATTCTTTGCCATCATCAGAACTTTGCTTCTTAATTGCCTTGTCTATTGTGTCTTTTGTCATATTTGAGGATAAAGCATTATTGATTGCCGTTCTCAACCTTGGGTTAGAATCAGGGTCAGGTGAACCAAGTTTAACGGAAACAGAAATCTCTCTTATAAGCCTTGAGAAAAGTTTAGCTCTCTTCTTATCTTGAGCACCTTTCCTATGCATTATATTTTTAAATTTTGAGTGACCTGCCATTACTATCTCTTATTGAGTTTACCACCTAAAATAATCTGATCAAAATTAATTACGGTTTTTTTAATGACATCAATTTCAATTAATGCACCACACAAAGTTCCTTCGCCTTCAGCAGTTTCAAGTCTAGGTTTTAGGTGTTTATGCGTAAACCTTTTTACAGAAATTTCTTTTTTCATTCCTATCACAGAATTGTAATCACCGCACATTCCTAAATCTGTTTGATAAAATGTTCCTTTCTCTAAGATTTGCAGATCTGATGTCGGAACATGGGTATGAGTTCCAAAAATTGCAGTCACTCTTCCATCAAAATAGTGTGCAATTGCCATTTTTTCTGATGTTGATTCTCCATGAACATCAACAATTATCAAAGGGTCATTAACTTTATCGACCAAAGAATCTAATAATTCTTCGACGGATTTGAAAGGGTCCTCTAAACTATCCATGAACAATCTACACATCACATTTATAACTATAACTTTTTCATTGTTTTTTAATTGGTACACACCAAAACCATTGCCAGGCGTTCCCTTGATAAAGTTACAAGGCCTTAGAAGCCTTTTGTCTTTTTCAATATGTTCAATGATCTCTCTTTGATCCCATACGTGATTTCCTGTGGTAATGACATCAACCCCATACGAATAAAACTCTTCACATATTTTTTTTGTTATTCCAAAGCCATTCGCAGCATTCTCTCCATTAACAACTACAAAATTAATTTTATTTTCTTTTATTAGTGTTGGTAAATTATCCTCTATAGATTTTCGTCCTGATCTTCCAACAATATCTCCACAAATAAGTATTTTCATTTTATAATTCCATCTTGCGTTATGATTAAATCAAGCTTTTTATCAAACTCTAAAGCAGGTACTTTTTCTAATTTCTGTTCCTCAAAACCAATGCCAATTGTTGTTAAAGGAGTAATTTTATTTAAATATGCAATTGTTCTATCATAAAAACCTCCTCCATAACCTAATCTATTTTTATCAACATCAAAAGCAAGTAATGGAACTAGGATAAAAGAAGGTTTTTCAAATTTTTTATTTTGTGGTTCTTTTATATTAAACATTCCATCAGTTAACAGTTCACCAGTTTTAAAATTCTTAAATAACAAATGATAATCAACTTTTTTTATGGAAGGTAGACAAGTAGTCACACCTGTTTTATTCAAATGTTTTAAAAATGGTAGAATATTCACTTCACTTCTAATCGGATAATATCCCCCAACAATATTCACTTTTTCTATGTTAAGTGAAATTAGAAATTCTATTATTTTCTTTTCCTTAAATACTCTGTCACTTATGGAGTTTCTGATTTTACTTAATTTTTTTCTTAGTTCTTTTTTTTCAATCACTTTTTTCAATCACTTTTTCTAGTAGGTTTAATTCATTTAAAATTTCATCAAAAACTAAATCATTTCCAGTTTTTTTTTTAAGACTATTTAGCTCACCAGCCAAAAAAAGTGCAACCATTAGAAATTTTTTTGATTGTGAAAGGTTCTCTAGATGCTTGTTTTCCTCTATTTTTGAATTTATTAAATCCTCAGCATTTTTTAAAAGGCCCTCCTCTCCTTTTTTACACTGGACTTCATAAGTAAGTTTATCAATTGTAAGTTTTAAAATTGGCATATTATATTAATATTTTTTCAAAAATTCCAAAGTTTTTTCAAGTGTTTCTATAATTTCTAATAATATTTTTTTATCTAAGTCACTTTTTTTAATTGAGGATTTATTTTTTAATTTACTCCTCAAGGACTTTATTTTTTCTAAAATTATTGAAATCTGTTCTTTTGCCATTAGATCAAAATAATAACTACTTTACATTAATATAATAATTCATTAATCAATAAATATAAAATACTTGTTATGAAATATAAAATTGCACTTAATGGTTTTGGAAGAATAGGTAGATTAACCCTAAGGTCATTACTAGAGAGAAATAATGAAAAAATTGAAATTTCTGCTGTTAATGATTTAGGCTCCATTGAAACAAACCTTCACCTACTTAAATATGACTCAGTTCATGGAACACTTCAAGAAAATATTAATTTAACTGATAAAAAATTAACTATAAAAAATAATCAAATTGAATTTTTCAAAGAATCTGACCCTACAAAGTTAAAATGGAATGACCTTGGCATTGATTTGGTCATAGAATGCACTGGAATATTTACTAAAAGAGATGATGCAAAGAAACATATTCAAGCTGGTGCCAAGAGAGTTTTAATATCTGCTCCAGCTACTGATCCCGATATTACAGTTGTTTATGGTATTAATCATAATGATATTAATGATAATCACAAGATCATATCAAATGGTTCATGTACCACTAATTGTTTGGCACCTTTAGCATATTTAATAGAGAAGGAAATTGGAATTGAATCAGGCTATATGACAACAGTCCACTCCGTTACTGGTGACCAAAATACAATTGATACAATTCATAAAGACCTCAGACGCGCAAGAAACTCTTTGATTTCTATTATACCTACATCTACAGGTGCAGCTAAAGCTGTAGCCGAAGTTCTGCCTTCTTTGAAAGGTAAATTAGATGGAAGCGCAATAAGGGTCCCAACTGTTAATGTTTCATTAGTCGATTTTAAATTTTCCACAAAAAAAAATGTTGATGAAGAACAATTAAATAAAATTTTTACAGATGCAGAAAAAGCAAATTTTAAAGGTATCATTCAAACATCATCAGCACCTCTTGTTTCAAATGACTTTAATCATAATTCCCATAGCTCAATTGTAGACACGAAAGAAACAAAAGTGATTAACAAGAATTTCTGTAGAGTTCTATCCTGGTATGACAATGAATGGGGATTTTCAAACAGACTGATAGATGTCGCTCTTAAACTTTCTAAATGAAAATTTATGAGAATCTTACTTTAATAACCTACGATTATACTCAAGCTTTATTTTTTCTTAAAAAATATAACGGGAAAAAAATAAATATTTTCTATTCAAAGAAAACTATACTATGGCAAGGTCCTAAATTAGTAAAAAAAATTGAAACGAAATTAAAAAATAAAACAAATTTTATAGCTGAGGCAAAAGAAAATATTGGACTTGCTTTAGCTCTAATTCATCTTGACTTAGAATATTTATCAATAAGCAAAGAATTAAATAAAAAACTCTATGAAAAAATTATATCCGTTGCAAAAAAGAAAAAAACAAAGATTGTCGTATCAGAAAAATTTAGAAAACTTTCTATAAACTAATATTTAATTATGTTTTTTTATATAATATCTCCACCATATGATACAGAAAACTTTAATGAAAATATTTTTAGAAAAATTGTTAATATTATTCCAGTTAAATTTTTTCAATTTAGACCTAAACATAAGGAACTAGATAACAGAGAAAAGTTTGTTAAAAAGTTTCATTCACCCTTTTTAAAAATTTGTGAGGAAAAAAAAATAAAGCTTATTATTAATGATGATTTTGAAATTGCGAAAAAATTTTATTTTCATGGTATTCATCTTGGTCAAAGCGATGAAAATTGTGTAGATGCAAAAAAAAAATTTGGTAAAAATTTTATTGTAGGAGTCAGTTGTTCTGATTCGATTGATTATTATAGAAAGGCGGAGAGAAATGGTGCAGATTATGTTGCTTTTGGACCTATGTACAAAACCATGAGCAAATTAAAAAAAGTAATTGAAATAAAAAAAATTGAAACTTTGCAAAAAAATATAAAATTACCTTTTACTCTTATTGGCGGAATTAATCATAATAATATAAATAAATTAACAAAACTAAAACCGAATTATGTTGCAATAATTAGCAGTTTGTGGAATTTTAAGCATGGTCCCGTCAAATCTGCATTAAAATTTAGAGAAATTTGGAGGAAATAAAAAATGAAAATGATTGCTAACTTAATTAAAGTTGGTCACGTTATCAAATACAAAGACAGAATTTTTCAAGTTTTAAATACCAACACAATTAAACCAGGTAAAGGCGGCGCTTTCATTCAAGTTGAAATGAGAGATATTAAAAGTGGAAATAAACTAAATGAAAGATTCAGATCGTCTGAGAATATAGAGAAAGTGAACGTAACCGAGACAAAAGCAACATTTCTTTTTTTTGAAAATAATTTAATGAATTTTATGAATAACGAAAATTTTGAACAGTTTAGTTTAGATGAGAAATTACTAATTGGTGATAAAAACTTTCTGGAGGATGGCATGCAACTCTCGATCGAATTAATTAATGATGAAATGGTTAGCGCTAAACTGCCAAAATCGATTAAAGTTAAAGTTAAAGAAGCTGATGCTGTTGTAAAGGGACAAACCGCATCTTCATCCTTCAAAAGTGCAACAACAAATAAGGATATAAAGATTCTCGTTCCTCAACATATAAAAGAAGGTGACGAAATAATAATTAACACAGAAAACTATGAATATGTAGAAAAGTCTAAAGATTAAAAATGACTGTAATATCTCCTTTGCTTAATATTCTTATAAATTCTGTCAGGATGGTCAGAAAATTTGTAGTTAGAGACTTTCATGAAATTGAAAAAATTCAAGATTCATTAAAAAGTAATGAAGTTTTTATTAAAAAATCATACAGCAGACTTAACCTTGAAGTTTTAGAATTACTTCAAAAAATAAAACCAAATTTAAAAATATATAATACATTTAATCCAAAAAATTCAGATTGCTGGATTATTGATTTTACTGATTATGAAGCAAACTTTTCCAGAGCCAATGAAAATTTAGGTTTTGGAATAGCACTTCAAGAAAACAGTACTATAAAATCATTTTTATTTTATAATCCAATAAAGGATGATTTTTTTTTTTTGAAAAGGGGTTAGGCTCATATAAAAATGACTCAAGAATAAGAGTTTCAAACAAAACAAAAAAGAAGGAAATAATTTTTAGTGTATATAAAAAATCTACCGATGATGATATTAATGCAATAAAATTTGTAAAAAGTATTTTCACAGAAAATAAAATATCTCAAAGAGAATGTGGTTCAATATATACTCATATTTGCGAAGTTGCTTGTGGTAAAAGTGAAGGGTGTGTGTTTGTCAACCCAAGCTCTAAATTAGAAACTATATGTGACCTAATAAAATTTGAGTCAGGTGGCAAGATAACAAAGATAGTTAACAACGACTTAACTATAATTATTTATAGCAATAAATTAGTTGAAAAAACAGTGAAAGAGATGCTAGAAAATAATATAATTAAATTATGATGGTTTTTTCAAAAAATATTTTTAAAATTTTTTTTATAATATTTCTTTTCTCAACAAAATATGTAGTTGCTGAAGATAAAATAAAGAAAATTATAATTGACAAACCTTTATCAAACCAACGTTTATTATCTCCACCAACAGAAGATAAAAGAGAAATAATTAAATTAATTCCTCCTAAAAGTATCTCTGATCAAAAAAATATAACTGCCGATAAAAAGAAAAAGATAGAAGATGCAAGAAAGGCTCAAGAAGAAAGGAAAAAAAAAATTGAAAAAACACAAAAAGAAAACATAAAAAAAGCTAGGGAGGAGCAAGAAAGAAAAATAAAAATTTTGAAAGATAAACAAAAAAAACAACTTGAGGCAGCGCGTAAAGCAAAAAAAGTAGAGGAAGAACTCAAAAGAAAAGAATTAGAGGCTAAAAAATTAGCTGACGAAAAACTTAAACAAAAAGAATTAGAAGCTAAAAGACTCGCCGATGAAGAACGTAAACAAAAGGAATTAGAAGCTAAAAGACTGGCCGACGAAGAACGTAAACAAAAAGAATTAGAAGCTAAAAGACTCGCCGATGAAGAACGTAAACAAAAGGAATTAGAAGCTAAAAGACTCGCCGATGAAGAACGTAAACGAAAAGAATTAGAAGCTAAAAGACTCGCTGATGAAGAACGTAAACAAAAGGAATCAGAAGCTAAAAGACTCGCTGATGAAGAGCGTAAACGAAAAGAATTAGAAACTAAAAGACTCGCTGATGAAGAACGTAAACAAAAGGAATTAGAATCTAAAAGACTCGCAGATGAAGAACGCAAGCAAAAAGAATTAGAAGCTAAAAGACTCGCCGATGAAGAACGTAAACAAAAGGAATTAGAAGCTAAAAGACTCGCCGATGAAGAACGTAAACGAAAGGAATTAGAAGCTAAAAGACTCGCAGATGAAGAACGTAAACAAAAGGAATTAGAAGCTAAAAGACTCGCAGATGAAGAACGTAAACGAAAGGAATTAGAAGCTAAAAGACTCGCAGATGAAGAACGCAAGCAAAAAGAATTAGAAGCTAAAAGACTCGCCGATGAAGAACGTAAACGAAAAGAATTAGAGGCTAAAAAATTAGCTGACGAAAAACGTAAACAAAAAGAATTAGAAGCTAAAAGACTCGCCGATGAAGAACGTAAACGAAAAGAATTAGAGGCTAAAAAATTAGCTGACGAAAAACGTAAACAAAAAGAATTAGAAGCTAAAAGACTCTCAGATGAAGAACGCAAGCAAAAAGAGCTCAAGGCAAAGAAAATTGCAGAGGAAAAAAAGAGAAAGGAAATTGAAGCAGCTCGCCAAGAAGAAGATAAGAGAAAAAAAATGAAACTAAATGAACAAAAGAAGGCTGAACAAAAGAGAAAGAAAGAACTTAAGGTTGAACGTAAAGAAGAAGTTAAAAGAAAAAAAAGAGAATTAAAAGAACAAAAAAAAGCTGAACAAAAAAGAAAAAAAATACTTGAAGCTACCCGTAAAGAAGAGGTTAAAAGGAAAAAAAGGGAACTAAAA
>JBJKUQ010000011.1:0-46018 GCA_045563015.1 Alphaproteobacteria bacterium
AAAATAAAATTTTTATTTTCAATCTTTTTAGTAGTCTCCTATTTTTTGGGTTTATTTGTTCAAATGATTAGGAATTATAATGAATTTGATAGATTCTCTTATACTATTCAAACAGGTGGGCATTTACTATACGTAGTAACGGCTCTGAATATTTCAGAAAAATCCTCTTGTGGAGATATGGATCCTGAAATGATGGTAAGGATGCAAAAGGAGTTAGAAAATAGGAAATTTAAATTATTCACTGAAAAAGAAAATGATCTCGTTTCTTTAAATAGAATAAAAATTACTATTGCTAAGGAATTTTTATTTAATGAGATTAAATTTAATGAAGCCTTTCAATCGATATTCTGTGCCTATTTTAAAACGTTTTTTCATCCATCACCGTCTGCAATATACCAAGCATTTGGTCTATCTTTAGATGGTTTTAGTGTTACAGATGGAGAAAATTTTATAGAAAAATCTCAGAACTTTTTATTTAATTCATTGAAGAACACTAAAAATTTTTTTTGGTTAACCTGTTTTTTTTTCTTATGCTGTATGCGATTTCTTCAAATATATGGAATCGTTCATGGGTTGTTTTTTTCAGAAAATAGATTGTATTTCTGGTTTTTATTTATTGTTTTTTTAACAGTTATTGCACCAATTGTTGGAATGAGTAGTTTGAGGTTTAGGACGGAGGTGGAATCAATTTTAATAATTTTCGGAGCATTAGGAATAGATAATATAATTAACAAAATTAAATTAAAATACAATAAGTCAAGTTTGTAATGGATTAATTTTTTCTAAAAAAGCCTTAAACATAAAATTTTTGGAGAATTTATATAATTGGACTGGTATATTTGAAATTATTAAGTCATAAAATACTGTTTTAAAATTTTAAAACTTTAATAGTAGTAAGAACTTTAAATATGAAGAAATTTTGCCCTGCGTGTTTAAAAAATAAAACAAAAAATAGAATCAAAGTTCCTGATTTTGAATATGGCTTGCCATATAGTGCAGAATATTTTGAGTGCTATCACTGTGGAACTAATTTTCAAAAACCTATGCCCACATTAAGAAAGATCTCATCATATTACCCAAAAAGTTACCATAGCTTTAAGTCTTTAGGTATTCTCAAAGTGATTCGATCATGGATGAGATTAGTAGGTCTTAAAAAATTCATCAATTTTAATGATAAAATTTTAGATTTTGGGTGTGGCAATGGAGATTTTTTATTTTTTGCCTCAAAATCTTTTCCAAAGTGTTTGTTTTATGGATACGAAATTTCGTTTAAAAATGAGATAAAGAAGTATAATCATGAAAGAGTAGTTATTATTAAAGGAAGCATCGATTTCCTAATAAGCAAAATACCTGAAATAAAAATAATAACAATGAATCATACTATTGAACATTTAATTGACCCAGAAAAAGTTTTAAAAAAACTGAAAGAGAAGATTAAAATTGGTGGAATTATCGATGGTCAAACCCCGGCTTCAGATTCCTTTGAAAAAAGTCTTTTTAAAAAATATTGGTCTGGCTTTCATTCTCCTCGACATACAGTAATTTTTTCAAGATCTGGATTAAAGAATTTAACTTTGAGAGCCGGTATGAGAAAAATTATAATTAAACCTGCATTTAATCCAGCAAGCTATGCTGTGAGTTTCCATTCTTATTTATTCGAAAATAAAAAAATAGCTCGAAAAGGTTTGGTTTGGTTCATATTTATAATTATGGGAAGTTTTTTTTCGATTTTTGATCTCATATTACTTTCACCGGGTGTTATAAACTTTAGAATATATAGATAAACTCAATGAACAATACTAATTTAAATACTTACAATATAAAAAGAAATGATTATTTGTCCTTGTTTTTAATTGTTTTACACATTTCTTTTATCTTTGCACCTATTTATTTATCAACATTATCCAATGACCCGTGGATATTAATAATATCATTTTTTTGGTTTTCATTATTTAGTAACGGTATTATAAACCTGATGCATGAAAGTGCTCATAGACTTATTTTTAAAAAAAGAACTTTTTGTGACTTTTTTGGGCAATGGGTATTAGGACCACTTCTTTTTACAGATTTTGATTCGTATAGAGACAGACATTGGGTTCATCATAATAAGTTTGGGACTGATGAAGATACGAAAGAAACTTATTTAAAAAAAATTAAAGGAAAAAAAATATTTTTAATTTTTATTGAATGTATTTTTTTGAAGCATGCACGTATAATTTTTTTAAAAGCTATTAAACATAGATTACATAATAACTTCAAATCACTAAAGAGAGTCGTTATAGTCCAATTATTTTTCTTTAATACGCTAGTTTTATTCAATTTTTTTTTTGAGAGTGATTTAAGAATAATATTGGCTAGATCTTTATTTTCATATTCTATGATTTATATATATGGTCTTGCGAGTTTGGGAGTGTTTATTTCAATTATGCGAGCAATTGCAGAGCACCAGGTCTTGGAATCCTCATCCTACATTGTTGGTAGAGGAACTCTTAGAAATTTAAAATGTAACTTTATAACAAGAATGATTTTTGGATCTTACGGTTTTTCGGAGCATGCTACTCATCACAAGTACCCAAGTATACCTTACTATAACCTAGTATTAGCAACAAATTTTTTTAGAAGAAAAAATAAATTGTTAGAGTATAGAACAGGATATATTCAAACTTTAATTCAGTTATGTAAAACATAAGCTTAATTTTTTAAAGCTTGAAAAAATAACATCTTGCTAATAATTTCAAATTATGGGGCTGTAGCTCAGTTGGGAGAGCGTCTGGATGGCATTCAGAAGGTCGTCGGTTCGATCCCGTCCAGCTCCACCAAAGTTTAATTTTGACAAACAAAGAATATAATAAAGGTTTAATTTTTATGTTTCCAATTAATTTTATCTTGATAATTTCCATAAAGAAGAGTTTTCGTCATCTATTATAATGTAAATATCACCCTTGCTATCAATCTCAAAATCTCTAATTCTACCAATTTTTTTTTGAATAATTATTTTTTTTTTTTTTATCTTTTTTCCATCAAAACCTAATCGAAAGAGTAAACCAGTCTTGGTTGCACTCACAATTAAATCACCATTCCATTCATGAAAGGTTTTACCATTGTAAAAATTTATTTGGCCAACTCCTATAGAAGGGACCCAAGTCAGAATAGGTTTATTATACTTTTCTTTAAATGGAACAGTCCCAATTTTTGCTCCATAATATTCTGTTCCTCCCCAGGCAATATCTTTCCAACCAAAATTTCCTGCATAACTCACTTTGCCTAAATTATCCCCACCTCTTGGACCATGTTGTGAAAAAAAAATGCTGTCGTCGTAAGGGGAAATTGTCATTCCTTGAGGATTTCTAACCCCAATTAGATATATTTCTGGCAACCAATTATGCTTATCAACAAATCCAGGGTTATCATTTGGAATAGTTCCATCTATATTAATTCTAATTATACTTCCAGGATGTTTTTTTGGGTTTTGAGCAATCATACCGAAATCTCTCTCTCCTATGCTTGCATACAAATGATTTCCTTTTATTACCATTCTTGAACCCCAATGTTTATCTGTTTTTAATTTTGGCTTTGCAACAAATAGAATTTCATGATCTATAATTTTATCTTTAATTAATTTACCTCTAGCAATTGCTGTACTAAAACCATTATTGTTTCTACCTTTTTGACTGTAACTAAAATATATTTTTCCATCATGGAATAAGACATCTAGTAGTCCTCCTTGACCAAAGAAGTTTTCATTATAATAAATATCTTGAATTTGGTGTTTTACATCAAAAATTTCATGGTTTTTGATATTCACTCTAACTAATTTACCATTTTTTTGAGAAATTATTAGGTTATGCTTATCTATAAAAGTCATACCCCAAGGATAATTTAAGCCGTCAACAACTTTAATTAATTGGATCTTTATATTTGTTTTACTATAATTTTTAAAATTACTAAATTTTTCATTAGAATTTACTGGTGATATATACAAGAATAATAATAAAAAACTTATTTTAATTTTCATGATCATTTATCTAATGTTAATTACAGACGCAGTTTAACATTAATTAGTGGATACAAAAAATTCAAAAAAAAATTGTTGAAAAAGTATATGTTATGTAATATTTATTTAATGAACGCTTTTTAAGGTTCAATTAAATATATCGCTCAACTTTAATGAGGATTTATGAGTAGAATGTCAGTATTTAACAGTCCATTTCTTTTAGGTTTTGAACAATTTGAGAGAACAATTGATAGAATATCAAAGTTGTCTACCGACTCTTACCCCCCTTATAATATTGAACAAATTTCCACCAATTTGCTAAGGATAACTATCGCTGTTGCTGGATTTGATAAAAAAGATCTTGAAATAAACTTGGAAGGTAATCAACTTCAAATAAAGGGTTGCAAAGATGATGATGATAACAGTGAAAGAATTTTTGTTCATAGAGGGATAGCTACAAGACAATTTCAAAGAAATTTTATTCTTGCAGATGGTATCGAAGTTGAAGGTGCTTCTATGGAGAATGGTTTGTTGTCCGTAGATCTTTCCCAACCAATAACCCATGATGAGTCAAAAAAAATAGAGATTACTGATAAATCTAAACCCAATAGTGATAAATTGATAAGTTTTGAAAATGGTAAATCAAATAAATAAAAGCAATCTTTCTAAAGAAATTTTTTCAGAGAGTGAAAGCTGGGCTTTCATAAAAAAAGAAATTCATGAAAATGAAGACTACTCATCTGATATTTTCTCAGTTTATGGTGCAGATGGACATCTTCTTGCCGCATTTGATACCGAAGAAGCAGCATTGGCAGCAATAATTCAATCTGGAATGAGGCATATTCTTCTTCATTAAGTTTGTGAGAAAATTGAACTCACCTCATCAATGGTTCTTGATTTTCTAAGTTCTATTAGATTAGACTTTTCTCTTACAAATTTTGCTATTGAGGATAATATAAGTAAATGTTCAGATTGTGAGTCTTCACAAGCAATTATTGAGAATACAATATCAACTTTCTGCCTGTCTGGAGCTGAAAAATCAACCCCCTTTTTTAGTTTTAAAAATATTACTTGAGTTTTTTTTAGACCCTTTACTTTTGTATGAGGTATTGCAACACCATTGCCAACATTTGTAGAGCCAAGACGTTCTCTTTCGTTCAATTTATCAATAACTAAATCACAAATATTTGATTCATTTTTTGAGAATAAATCTCCTAATATTTTAAAAACACTTTTTTGACTGTCTGTATCAACATCAAGATGAATAGAATTCTTTGGTAAAAATTGACTAAGTTTCATTTTATTTTTTTGGGTCTAGCCATCCAATATTTCCATCAGACCGCATAAATAAAATATTAATTCTATCATTTTTGGAGTTTTTGAAAAAGTATGCATTTTTATCATTTAGATTCATTAACATCAATGCCTCACTGACAGACAAAGTTTTTATAATTTCATCAGATTCTGCAATTATAACTGGGTTTTTTTGATTATCTTTGAAGTTAATTTGATCAGGGTTTTTAATTATGTATTCATTGACCTGAAAAGTTTTATTAAGTTTTGTTTTTTTTAATCTGTGATCAGTAAGTTTTCTGTGATAGCGTCTTATTCTTTTTTTTATTTTGTCATTAGCAATATTGAAAGCACCATAAGCATCGTTACTTAAGGAGTGAGATTTGACAAAAATATTACTTTCTAAATGAATATTAATCTCACATTTGAAATTAAATTTATCTTTAGAAAATAAAACTTCGGAGCTTATAAAATCATTGAAATATTTTTTAAGTGTTAATTTTAGATGGTTCTTTGCATGAAACTCTAGCGAACTCCCAACTTTTGTCTTTTTGCCAGATACAGAAATAGTACTTTCCATTACTAAAAATTTTGTCCTAAATAAAAAGCCTTAACGTTCTTATTATTTACTATTTCGTCTGGACTACCTTCAAATAGAACCTTCCCATCAAAAATGATATATGCTCTATCAACAATTTCAAGGGTACTTCTAACATTATGGTCTGTGATTAATACCCCAATATTTTTGCTCTTTAAGTTCTGAATCAAATTCTTGATATCTTGAATGGCAATTGGATCAATTCCAGCTAATGGTTCATCTAATAAAATGAAATTTGGGTTAGATGCCATACATCTAGCAATTTCCAACCTTCTTCTCTCACCTCCAGATAAAGATAGTGAGGGTGAATTTCTTACGTGTTCTATACCAAAGTCTGATAAAAGCTTTTCAAGAATTTTTTTTTTTTCATCATTATTTTTAGAAAACTTTTCAAGTATTGCTAAAATGTTGTCTTCAACATTTAGGCCTCTAAAAATTGATGATTCCTGCGGTAAATATCCAAGACCCATTTTTGCCCTTCTATACATTGGAAATTCTGAAATGTTATTTTTATCTAATAATATGTTTCCACTCTCCAAGCCAATAAGTCCCATTATCAGATAAAATAATGTGGTTTTCCCAGCACCATTAGGACCTAATAAAGCAACAGATTCACCACGATTGAGGTTTAATGAAACATTATTAATAATTTTTTTTTTGTTATATGATTTAGAGATACTTTTAATTTCTAAACCCTTATTATGTACGGCAATAAAAGGGATATCAATTTGGCTTTTTTCTGTCATAATTTTCGCCTTTATCTATCAGTGCCCTTACCCTATTTTCATTTAAACTATCTCTTCCAGGTGCAGGCATTAATTTACTTATTCCTTTTTTCAGATCCATTTCAGCGTAATCTCCAGTGAGGAAACTAGTTCCTCTTTGCAACTTGACATTTCCAAATAGTTTGCAGATTCCACTCATTCTATTATAAAGAGCTTTGTCACTAAATGCTACTTCATTATTTGATCTTATCGATACATTATTAAATCCTAGAATTTTTTTTACATCCATTTTATTATCTATTTCATTTATATACCAAATAAGCTTTTCAGCCTTAATGATAAATTCATTTTCCTTTGTTGCAGTAGCATTTCCAGTTGCAATAGCAACTCCTTTTTGTCTCCAATATTCCATTTTATTTGTTGATTTTAGTTTATTTTTTTCAGAAGTAAGAACAAGATCTTTACCAAAAATTGAGAAATGATCTTTGTTAAGATTATATTCAGCTAAATTGCCACCAGTAATTTCAAGTTTATTATCGATAATTTTTACTCTTCTATGCGCTTTAACTAATCTTATATCCATGGCAGAATCGTCGCTTTCATCATAAAATGCTTCTATTTTATCCGACTTTAAAATCATGGAGCCGCTTTTTGCTTTTGCATTACCAATTGCTATGTATTTATTATCATTTTTATGCCACTCTATTGCCTCATCTGCATAAATCTCAACAGGGCTTCCATCTTGTTTTATCAATTGTTGTGCATCAACAATTGAGAATAATGAAATTAAAAAAAAGTAAAATAAAAACATTTTATTTGTTGTTAATTAGTTTGAGTGAGGACTTTCCAGTAAAAATAATTTTATTTTCTTTATTAAAAAGCTTAAAACCTTGAGATTTTAAAATTGAACCATCTCTTTGGCCAGTAACTTTCTGGTCACCATGTAAAATTTGTTTTTTGAAATCAAACTCTGCTTCTGTTGTTTGAAATTTCATTGAATTTTTGTTTGTAAATTCAACATCCCCCGTAATCAGAAGTTTTTGTTCAAAATTATTAAAAATTCCACTTTTTCCAAAAACAAAAAAAATATCAGACTCCGTTTTGATTTCTCCATGAGGTTCCTCTAAATTATATATGTTTTCATCATCATAATATCTAATTGCTTTTGAAGCTGATATTTTGAAAGGTTGTTCTTTTTTGTCCAAACCCACAAAAAGAGGTTTTTTTAGAACTTGAGTTGTTGCATTCATTTCTTCACTTTCAAAGGTTATCAAACTATTTTTTTTTATATTTTTCTTATAAGATGAGCTTTTAACAAAAAGAAGAGAAAGAATTACCAAGGATATAAAAATTAAAAAGTATTTAATTGATCTGATAATAAAAGTGTATTTCATTTTTTATTTTAAAATATCATGTAAATGTATCACGCCTATCGGCTTTTTTTTTTCTGTTATAAAATAATTAGTAATAGATTGTTTATTCATAAGATTAAGAGCCTCATTTACAAGTGTTTGGGATGGGAGGGTTTTTGGATTAATTGTCATAATTTTTTCAACATTGACTTCTATTAAATTGGGAGACATGTTTCTTCTTAAGTCTCCGTCAGTTATAATACCAATAAGATTTTTATTTTTAACAGAGATTACACCAACACAACCTTGTCCTTTGGATGTCATTTCTAGAATAGCATCTCCAACAGTACATGTATTTTTTATAAGTGGCATTAGTTTCTTTGTCTTCATTAAATCTCCTACTTGTAGTAGCATTCGACCTAATTTTCCACCTGGGTGAAGTTTTAAGAAATCTTTAGATGTAAAGTTTCTTTTTTTTAATAAACACATTGCTAATGCATCTCCCAATACCAGTGTACATGTTGTTGAGCTTGTTGGAGCTAACTCCAGAGGACATGCTTCAATATTTTTGGGAATTAAAAGTTGTATATCTGATTTTTTATAGAGTGTACTAACAGATTCACTTGTTATTGATATGATAGGAACTTTTAACTTGTTGCAGTGAAGAATAAGGTTAGTTAATTCAGATGTTTCGCCAGAATTTGAAATTAATATTACTGTATCCTTGTTTGTGATCATACCAAGGTCACCATGATTAGCCTCAGATGGGTGAATGAAAAATGAAGGAGAACCAATCGATGAGAAAGTTGAGGAAATTTTTGAAGCTATATGACCACTTTTACCAATTCCTGAAATTATTATTTTATTTTTAGTTTTAAATAAAACATCTATAGCTAATTCAAATTTTTTTTTTGAAATTGATTTTTTTAGAAAATCTAGAGCTCTAATTTCAATATCAATAACGTTTTTTCCAATTTCAAAATTCATTTCATTATTCAATGTGAAAATATATCAATATCATTCCATCCTAAAAAATCTAGTTCAATTCTTGTTTCGAGAAAATCAAATATCTTTTGAGATAATTTCAGTCTATTTTCTCTTATAAGCATTGTTTCTAGTTTTTTTTTTAACTCAAATAGAAAAATAACATCATGGGATGCATACTTTATTTGACTATCTGTTAGGCTGTCTAATGACCAGTCTGAGGATTGTTGAACTTTACTAATTTCTTTACCTAAAAGCTCTCTACAGAGATCTTTAAGTCCATGTCTATCTGTGTAGGTTCTTACGAGTTTGGAAGCAATTTTAGTGCAAAAAAAATTTTTACATTTAACATCAAATGATTTTTGAATAACTGATAAGTCAAACCTTGCATAATGAAAAATTTTTTTTATATCTTTATTTTTAAAGAGTTTCAGAAGATTAGTTGACGTGTTATTTTTTTGAAAATAAGAAACATCAAATTTTACAAGATGACATTCTTTTTTAGAAAAACCAATTTGAATTAGACAAAGCCGGTCTCTATTTAGGTTTAGTCCAGTTGTTTCTGAGTCAATTGAAACCTCACAAGGAAATTCAATGGAATTTGGCAAATCGTTTTTATGTAAAAAAACACTAGTATCTCCAAATTTATAAGTTTTCATTTCTTGATCAATAACTGTTATGATATTACTAAATGACTAAGTTACAATAAATTTACTTAAAAAACAATGAGTGCAAATTTAAGAGGACGAAAGATAGCAATTTTTGGTGGTAGAGGATTCATTGGGTCTCACTTAGTGAACAATCTTTGTAAAGAGGCTTGTCAAATTTTTGTTGTAACAAGAAATAAACAAGTAGATAAAAATTTTTTTTATGGAAGTGAACCTGGCCAAGTAAAATTTGTTGTTATTGATAAATATAACGAAATTAACATTAATAAAGTGGTCTCAGAATGTGATATAATATTTAATTTAGTTGGAATACTTGCAGAAAATGAAGAGTCAACCTTCAACTTTGTACATTCGGAAATTCCAAAATTAATAGCTGCAAGTTCAAAAAAAAATAATGTACGAGGATTGATACATGTTTCTGCATTAAATGTTAATAAAATTCGAACTTCTAATTATGCTTTGACAAAATATTCAGGTGAACAAAGATTAAAAAATGAATTTCCAAATGCTGTAATTGTGAGACCAAGTGTGGTTTTTGGAAAAGGAGACAATTTTGTTAATTTTTTTTTCAAAATTTCAAATTTCAGTCCCTTTTTACCATTGCTTGGTTCCCCATACATTGATTTTTCAAATAGTGATGTTTTGAAAATTATAAACTTTAAAAAAAAAGTTAAATTTCAGCCTGTATATGTTGGAGATCTAGCAAGGTTTTTAGTAAGGGTTTCTGATAAAAAAAATAAAACATATGATCTTGCTGGACCTGTAGTTCAGTCCTTTGATGAAATTTTTAATCTAATCTTGAGTAATAAAAAAAGAAAAAGATTATATTTCCCAGTTCCTTTTTTTGCTGCTAAAATTTTAGCATTTTTTCTTGAAAAACTTCCTAGTCCATTGTTAACTAGAGATCAGATTAATTTATTAGAATATGACAGTATATCCCAAAAGGGACTGCAAAATTTAAAGAAGGAAGTTAAAACTCCATCATCTATTGAAACAACAATAAAGAATTTTCTCTAATAATTTTGGTAGAAATACAAAAGTAGAAATCCAAACAATAATCTATAAACAACAAAGATTAATAATGAAGATTTTCTTACCCATGAAACTAAAAAATGAATGAAAATTAATGAAAATATAAAGCTAAAAAAAACAATCAAGTAAGTATAGATATTTGTTAATAAATTAGTAATTAAAAATTCATTCTTCAAAATTATAAAAATAGTTGCTCCAAGTATTGCAGGGATGCTTAAAAGGTTTGAATAAAAAACACAAAAGTCTCTTCTGAATCCATAAAATCTTAAAATTGTCATTATTGCTCCAGATCTGCTAACACCAGGAATTAGAGCAAAACATTGAAAAAAACCAACGGTAAGAGCAGACTTAAAGTTTAACGAATCTATATTCTTAATTCTAAGGCAAAACTGGTCAATAATACCAATGAGTAATCCAAAAATTATACTCGATAAACCAATAATTAAGATGGTTAAACTAGTTTCATAAGTAAAAAAATTTCCAAATAAATAGCCTACAAAGACAATAGGTAAAGTTGATACGACAAGTTGAATTAATAAAAATGAATTTCTATCAATATCTGGTCTTGGTATATGTTTGATTGCAATTAAAAGTTTAAAAAGTCTCCTGTGATAATAAATTAATATGGCTAATAAGGATCCAAAATGAGCAAAAACATTAATTTCTAATAAAGATAAATTTGATTCTAAAATTTGATTATAGAAAAAGTTAAAAACAATCAGATGGCCTTGCGAACTAACTGGAATGAATTCAGTGAAACCTTGAAGCAGGCAGATTAAAAGAATTAACAATATCAATTAAAATCTCCAAAAAAGATGAGTTTATTGTAAATAAGTTCTTACAAAAAATTTCTTTATAAAATAATATCCTACTATATAATTTATTTTATGAATATAAGAAATTTTGATTTAAATTTGCTAGTAATATTTAAAACTCTGTTTGAGGAAAGAAATGTTACAAAAGCAAGCAAAAAAATAGGTATAACTCAACCCGCAATGAGCAATGCTTTAAATAGACTTAGATATTTAGTTAAAGATGAACTTTTCATCAGAGGCCCGAAAGGCATGAGACCAACACCAAGAGCTGTTGAACTTTCTATCCCAGTAAAAGCAGCATTAGGAAATTTAGAAAATGCCTTATCTTCAATAAACTTTGACCCTGAAACTACAAACAAACTTTATAGAATCTCAATTTCAGATGATATTGCTCCGCTAATAATCCCTAATTTAATAAATTTTATTCAAAGAAAATCACCAAATTCAAATTTAAGAATTAGATCTGAGCAAGGCTCAGAAGCATTAAAGCTTTTAGATAATAACGATATAGATTTTGCAATTGGAAGATTTGAAGTAATACCAAGTCGATTTAGTTCACTAGAACTATTCACTGAAAAGTATGTTTGTATGATGAATAGAAAAAATTTATTAGGAAAAGAAAAAAAATTGTCCATCGGACAATATCTTTCGTCAAAGCATCTCAGAGTTGCACCATCTGGTGCACCTGTAGCACCAATTGATAGGTCTCTTAGTCAATTAAACTTGGAAAGAAAAATTTACGTCAGAATTGATTTAATTACGATGGCTCCACTAATATTAAATAATTCTGACCTGATATTAACCTTGCCTTCAAAAACTGCACAAAGGATTGCAAATTACTATAATTTTGTGATATCAGAACTTCCAATTGAACTTGAAAAAAGACAAACGAAATTATTATGGCATTCAGAATTGACCAATCACCCTTCATTCGACTGGATAAAAAAGCAGATAAGAATTGATATTAAATGAAATTTATATTTTTCGGAGCAGGATATTGCTCAAAATTTTTAATACCTTTGCTACCAAAGAAAGCTGAAATAATTTGTACACATAATAAAGAAATAAAAAAAGACGTAAATGACAAAAAACACAATATAAAAAGGATTCTGTTTAATGATTTTTTGAAAGATAGAGATTTTTTTTTAAAAGGAACTAACTTTATACTCAATTCAATTCCCCCTAATCAGGAAGGAGATATAGTCTTTCAGAACCTTTCCAGTGATATTATTAAAAATAAAGATGAATTAAGTTGGCTTGGTTATTTTTCATCCACAAGTGTTTACGGAGATCATGAGGGAAAATGGGTTGATGAAGAAACACCGTTAAAACCTAGTAATTTAAGAGGTAAATTAAGAAAAAAAGCTGAAGAACAATTTTTAACTCTTTTTAATGTGAATGAAATTCCAATTCATATTTTTAGATTGCCAGGAATTTATGGTCCCAATAGATCAGTTTTTGATAAATTGAGAGTTGGAAAATGTTTAGAAATAATAAAAAAAAATCATTTCTTTTCAAGAATTCATGTTCAAGATATTGCGAGTGCTCTTAAAAAAAGTATGAAAAAAATTACTCCAGGGGAGATTTTTAATATTAGTGACGACATGCCATGTTCCTCCAGTGAGGTTGTTAGATATGCTGCAAACTTATTGGATATAAGTAAGATAAACTCTATAAATTATAATGATCCAGAATTACCAGAAAAGGTCAGAAGTTTTTACAATGATAATAAAAAAGTTAAAAATAAAAAAATAAAAAAAATATTAGAATGGACTCCTAAATTTAGGGACTATAAATTAGGATTAAATAAAATTTATCAATTAAGCGAATGAAAACTGTTTTACAAATTTTACCTTCCTTAAAACAAATTAATGGAGGCGTTGAAAGGGGAACTCTTGATGTTGCTAAGGCGCTGACATCAAGTGGTTTTAAGTCATTGATAATTTCTTCAGGCGGAGATATGGCAGAAAAGTACAAGTACAAAGGTGTCGATCACCATACCATAGAAATTGATAAAAAAGGGTTCTTTAATTTCTTTTTATCAAAAACCAAAATAAAGAAAATTTTAGATAAAACAAAGCCTGACTTGATTCATGTAAGGAGTAGATGGCCTGCATGGTGTTTTTCCAATGAAATAAAAAAAAGAAAGATCCCTTTGGTTACGACTTACCATGGTACTTATAGTGGCAATGAGAATTTTCTGAAAAGAAATTATAACAAAGTAATGACTAGAGGAGATAATATCATTACGATTTCTAAGTTCATAGATGATCATGTAAGATTTTTTTTCCCAGAAGTTAAACAAAAGTTAGTTCAGATAAACAGAGGTATTGATACAAATTATTTTGATATAAATTCAGTTTCTCAAATTAGAAAAGAGAGCTTTCTTAATCAAATTGCTGTTGCAGAAAATGCTCATATTGTACTACTCCCTGCTAGACTTACATCTTGGAAGGGTCACATGGTTGCATTAAAGGCCTTGACTCAAATTTTAAAAAAAAGGCCTGAGTTAAAGGTTATTATGTTGTTTGTTGGTTCTGAAAATAAGGGTGATTCATTTACCAAAAAATTAGAAAAAAAAATTAAAAATTTGAAACTTGATGGAAGAGTAGTCTTTTGTGGTAATATTTCGGATATGCCATCAGTATATTCAGTAGCAGATATAGTTTTATCGACATCAATAGAACCGGAGGCATTTGGAAGAGTATCTGCTGAAGCCTGTTCAATGACAAAACATGTCATTGCCTCTAACCATGGCGGGTCAAGGGAAATTATTGAAAATGGAGTAACTGGGTGGCTTGTGGAGCCAAACAAACCTGATAAACTTGCAGACCAAATAATTGAAGTTTTAGATTTAGAGCAAAATAAAAAAGATTTAATTGGTAATAATGCAAGGAAAAGAATTATTGAAAAGTTTAGTTTAAATCAAATGTTACAAAAAACAATTGCAGTTTATGAGGGGCTCATTGCAGCAAAACAAGATTTTAATAATTAAGTTTGGGGGGCTTGGTGATGTAATGTTATCTCTAAACGCAATGTATTCTATTTTCAAAAAATATAATAACGGAATAACTTTATTAACTGAAAAACCTTTTGATAGCTTTTTAAAAAAATCAGATTGGTTTGAAGAAATTGTAACAATAAAGAGATCACTTATTTATTCTTATGATTTATTCCAAATAAAAAAAAAAATTAAACCTTCTTTATATCGACGAGTTTTTGATCTTCAAACATCAAAAAGATCATCTCATTATTTAAAAATTTTTGATAAAAATTATTGTGAAATAAATGGTATTGGTAAACATGTTAATATTCCTCATGATAATCCAAATCGAAATAATATGCATACTATTGAAAGGCAAAAGGATCAGTTAAAAAAATCAAAAATTAATTTTTCTAACAACATAAATTTTAAATGGCTGGAAGCAAAAAATACAAAATTTTTTAACCTTAAAAATTATGTTCTTTTAGTACCGGGGGGATCTGGAAAAAGGTTAAACAAAAGAATTCCAGTAAGAATATTTTACAACATATCAGAAATCTTAATAAAAAAAAAAATTAAACCTGTTTTAATAGGATCAGATGATGATTATGAGGTTTGTGCTAAAATTAGTAGAAAATATCCAGCAGTCCTAAATTTGTGTCAAGAAACTAGTTTTTTTGATGTTGCAAACTTAGCGCAAAATGCAAATTTTTCAATCGGCAATGATACGGGACCAATGCATATAATTTCTCGTTGTAATAAAAAAACAATCGTATTTTTTACAACAAATTCTGATCCGAATTTATGTAGACCAATAGGTAAAAATGTAGAGACGATTAGTTATGATAGCGATGAAAATATTTTTTGTAAAAAAATAGTAGAACAAATAAAATTAATCATTTGAAAACGATAATATTGACATAACTAAACATATAATTTAATTAAGACCAATGCTAAACATCACTTTCCCTGACGGAAGAAATAAAAAATATGAAATTGGAATTACCGGATTTGATATAGCAAAAGATATCTCAACTTCTTTATCAAAAAAAGCAGTTGCAGTAAAAGTTGATGGACAACAAAAAGACTTGATAGATCCAATTATAGAAGACTCTTCTATTTCTATAATTACAATTGATGATTCCGAAGGTTTAGAGATAATGCGTCACACACTTACCGCCCAAGTTTTAGCAAAAGCTATTAAAAACCTTTATCCGGAGTCAAAACTTGCAATTGGACCAACAATTGATAATGGTTTTTATTACGATGTTTTATTAAAAAAACCAATGTCTACCGAAGACTTTCCAAGAGTTGAAAAAGAAATGAGAAAGATAATTAATGAAGGTCATTTGATTAATAAAACAGTAAAAAACAAAAAAGAGGCAATAGAACTATTTGTTAAACTTAACGAGCCATATAAAATAAAGATTATTAATGAATCTTCAGAGGAGAATAATTTTCAAATATATCAGCAGGGAAAGACAAGTTTCTATGACTTATGCAGAGGTCCTCATTTACCAAACCTTAAACTAATCGGAGAATTTAAGCTTACAAAATTATCAGGTGCATATTGGCGCGGGGATTCAAAAAATGAGATGCTTCAAAGAATATATGGAACTGCTTGGAGAAATAAAAAAGAGTTAGAGGAGTTTTTATTTCATCTGGAACAAGCAGAGAAAAGAGATCATAGAAAATTAGGTAAAGAAATGGATTTATTCCATTTTCAAGACGATGCCCCCGGATCAGTCTTTTGGCATCCAAAAGGATGGACTATTTTCCGAGAATTAGTAAGTTACATGAGAAAAAAACAAGAGGATGCAAATTATATTGAAATAAGCACCCCAACAGTTTTAGACAGGTCGCTTTGGGAAAGGTCAGGACATTGGGAGAAGTTTCAAGATAATATGTATTTGGCAAAAACTAATGATGAAAAAACTTTTGCTCTTAAACCAATGAACTGTCCTGGTGGAATTCAGATCTACAATAACTCAATAAAAAGTTATAGAGATCTTCCGTTAAGAGTTTCAGAGTTCGGAAAAGTCTTTAGATTTGAACCCTCAGGTGCTTTACATGGACTAATGAGAGTGAGAGAATTTACACAAGATGATGCTCATATATATTGTCTGAAAGAACAGATGGAAAGTGAATGTGAAAAAGTTATTAAACTAACTCTTGATATATATAAGGATTTTGGTTTTGAGAATATTAAAATTAAATTTTCCGATAGACCTGAAAAAAGAATTGGTGACGATTTCACATGGGATTTTCTAGAGAAAACTCTCTTAAATTCTTTGAAGAAATTGGGATTAGATTATGAACTCAATCAAGGTGACGGAGCTTTTTACGGTCCAAAAATTGAGTTTGTTCTTATTGATGCTTTGTCAAGAGAATGGCAGTGTGGGACTCTTCAAGTTGATTTAAACTTACCTCCACGTCTTGGAGCCAATTACATTGATAATAATGGTGAGAAAAAACACCCAGTGATGATTCATAGAGCTTTTTTTGGTTCTCTTGAGCGTTTCATAGGTATTTTGATAGAAAACTATTCCGGAAAATTGCCAACCTGGTTAGCACCTATTCAGATAGCATTAACAACTATTAACGATAACTCTGTTGACTATTGTCTTGAACTTGGAAAAAAAATGAGAAATGAAAGAATAAGATTTAAAATTGATTCAAGAAACGAAAAGCTAAATTATAAAATCAGGGAGTTATCTATCGAGAAAATACCTTTTATTGCTGTGATTGGTGATAAAGAAGTCAAAGAAAAAACAGTCTCTCTTCGTTCATTGGGTGATGAAAAACTTGTTTCTATGAAAGTTGATGATTTTCTAAAAAAAATAAAAAAATCTTGCAGAATTGGTTAAATTGTGGGAAATGTGCTACAGTTTTTTTAAGCAATGAAAGGATATTAAAATAAATATGCAGACAATTAATTCATGAACAAGAATTCTTTCGGTTCAAAACAAGGCCCAGCTGTCAATAATAGGATTTCAGCTAAATCAGTAAGGGTTATCTCAGAAAAAGGTGAAATGTTAGGTGTGTTGCAAATTGATGAAGCAATCAAGTTGGCTTTGGACCAAGGACTAGACTTAGTTGAAATTTCTCCAAAAGCAAGTCCACCAGTTTGTAAAATAATTGATTATGGAAAATACAAGTACAAAATCCAAAAAAAACAAGCTGAGGCAAAGAAAAAACAAAAAACTTTCGAGGTTAAAGAAGTGAAACTTAGACCTGGCATTGAAGATCATGACTATGGGGTAAAACTCAAGTCAATTCAAAGATTTTTAAATGATGGAGATAAAGTTAAAATAACCTTACGTTTTAAGGGTAGAGAAATGGCTTATCATCAAAGAGGTCTTGAAGTTTTAAAAAAATTAGAAAGTGCTATTGAGCCTGTTGCTAAAATAGAACAAGTACCAACGCTTGAGGGAAAACATATGATTATGGTTGTGGCTCCGAGATAATTTTTGAATTTAAATCATTGTTGCATTGATAAAAAAAAGATATATAAATTAGACTTTATTTATAAAGATTATGCCAAAAATTAAAACAAAAAGTGGTACAAAAAAAAGATTTAAAGTAACCGGTACTGGTAAGGTTGCAATGTTCTCAAGTCACAAACGCCATAATTTGACAAAAAGAACAAAAAAAATGAAAAGATCATCTAAAGGTCCTGTAATAATGTCTAAACAAGATACAAGGATTGTTAGAAAATATATGAATTCTAAAGCGTAGTTGAGGTAATAAAATGTCAAGAGTTAAAGCAGGTGTTGTAACAAGAAGAAGGCATAAAAAAATCTTACAAAGAGCCAAAGGCTATTATGGAAGAAGAAAAAACACATTTAAAGTAGCAAATCAAGCTGTTGAAAAAGCTGGACAATATGCTTACCGAGATAGAAAAGTTAAAAAAAGACAATTTAGAAGTCTTTGGATACAAAGAATCAATGCAGGTTGTAGAGTGCATGGAATTAAATATTCAACTTTTATTAATGGACTAAAGAAAATAAATTTGCATTTAAATAGAAAAATATTAGCAGATTTAGCTGCCCAGGAGCCAGATTCATTTAAAGAAATTGTAGCTAAAGTAAAAGCAGGTTGATAAATTTATAAAAAATGAAAGATTATGACAAAATCATTCACTCTGCTTTGAGTGATCTTGATAAATGTGACTCATTAAAATCTCTAGAAGTTATTAGAGTTCAATATTTTGGTAAGAATGGTGAGGTTACTCATCTTTTAAAAAAGATATCATCATTAACCGTTGAAGAAAAAAAAGATTTTGGTAAAAAATTAAATTTGATCAAAGTCAATTTTTTTGAGAATTTTGAAAAAAAAAAATTATTTATACAAAATAAAGATATTCAAGAGCAAATTAGTAAAGAAAAGTTTGATGCTTCTTTACCAACTCGAGAAAGCTATGAGTTTGAAGCAAAAATGCACCCAATTACCCATACTATCAATGAAATTGTTTCAATACTTGGTTCAATGGGACTTAATTATGTTGAAGGCCCTGATATTGAGGATGACTTTCACAACTTTACTGCCCTAAACATTCCAAAAAATCATCCTGCTAGGCAAATGCATGACACCTTCTATTTAGATAATATGAAAAATGATACAATGCTTAGGACTCACACATCGCCAGTTCAAATTAGAAGTTTAAAAAATAATCAATTACCGTTAAGAATATTTGCACCTGGAAGAACATACAGATGTGACTCTGATATAACCCACACCCCAATGTTTCATCAGGTTGAAGGTTTAGTAGTTGATTATTCCATAAATTTTTCAAATCTAAAATGGTTTTTAGAGAGATTTTGTAGAATCTTTTTTAACAACGATGACCTTAAACTTAGATTTAGGCCATCTTATTTTCCTTTCACAGAGCCTTCAGCAGAGGTTGATATTAATTGTTCTATTTCATCTGGAAAAATTAAACTCGGAGAAGGTAATCAATGGCTAGAAATTTTGGGATGTGGCATGGTTCATCCAAATGTCTTTGAAATGTCAGAAATTAAAAAAAAGGTCAAAGGCTTTGCTTTTGGAATGGGTATTGAGAGATTATCAATGCTAAAATATGGTATGCCAGACTTGAGAGATTTTTTTAATAATGATTTAAGATGGTTAAATCACTACGGTTTTTCCTTTTTAGAGACGACTGATTTAAGTTGGCGTTAAAATGAGATTTTCAATTGGTTGGCTAAAAGACTACTTAGAATTTGAATCTTCAACTGAGGAGTTATGTGAAAAATTAACACAAATCGGTCTTGAAGTTGAAAATATTTTTGATGTGAAACAAAATCTTAAAAACTTTATTGTAGTAAAAGTTAACGAAAAAAAACCCCATCCCAATGCAGACAAGCTAAGTTTATGTGAAGTTTATGATGGAAAAAATAATCTAAGAATTGTGTGTGGTGCAGCTAACGTGAGAAAAAACTTAATAACTGTTTTAGCACCAATAGGAACAATTATTAAACCTGGAAATGAAGATGAATTTAAAATTGGTAAGAGTAAAATTAGAGGAGAAGAATCTTTTGGGATGCTTTGCTCTCAAGAAGAGTTAGGACTTTCAGAATCATCTGATGGAATAATAGAACTAAATGAAAATTATAAGGTTGGTGAAAATTTTGAAAGATACTTTGGAAATGAAAATATTGTAATTGAAATTGGGATAACCCCAAATAGAGTGGATTGTGCTGGAGTTTATGGTATTGCAAGAGATCTTAATGCAGCAGGTTTCGGTAAATTAAAAAAAAAAGAAATTCCAAAAATTAAAGAAAGTTTTAACACCCCAATTAAATTAGCAAATGAATTAAAAAGAAGTGTTTGCCCAAAGTTTTCATTAAGACTTATTAAAGGTGTAGAGAATTTACAATCTCCAAAAAAAATTATAGAAAGATTCAATTTTTCTGGAATCAAGATCATATCATCATTAGTTGATATAACAAATTATTTAACATCAGATTATTGTCGACCTTTACATGTTTTTGATTTTGATAAAATTAAAGGAGGTGTAACAATTAGATATTCCAAAAAAGGAGAAAAATTTTTTGGTTTAGACGGTGAAAACTATATTTTAGAAGAAAATATGATTGTAATTTGTGACGATTCTGGAATTATAAGTTTGGCAGGGATTTTAGGTGGTAACTCTACAGCAGTTGATGAAAACACAAAAAATGTTTTAATTGAATCAGCTTATTTCTTACCAGAAAGTATATCTTCTAGTGGAAGAAAACTAAATATACAAAGTGATGCAAGATATAGATTTGAAAGAGGGGTTGATCCGGAGTCGGTTAAAGATGGCCTAGAATTAGCATCAAATATGATTGTAAAAAATTGTGGTGGAGAAGTTGGAACCATCATATCTGATAGTTTGCCAGTAGAAGACTCAAGAGAAATTAAAATAGAAAAACCCTTTTTCGAAGAAATTTTAGGTTTAGAAATCTCAACTGATTTTGTTAAAGATGTACTAGAAAAAATTGGATGTGAACTTAAAGAGGAGGATAATTTATTATTTGTAAAACCTCCAACTTGGAGGAGTGACTTAAATATTAAAGAAGATCTAACAGAGGAAGTTGCTAGACTTTATGGTTATGAAAAGATCCCTAGCCAAAAATTGATTTTTTCTGATAAGAAAGTCCTTGAAAAAACCAATGATGTTCAGAAATTAAGAAATAAAATAAAAAGAGTTTTGGTAAGTAGAAATATTTTTGAAGTTTTAACATGGTCGTTTTCGGACGAAAATACAGAAAAATTTTTTAATAGTTCCGAAGAACTTCTTAAATTGAAAAATCCAATAAGTGTTGATCTTTCTTGTATGAGGAGAAATTTATTAGGAAATTTAATCCATATTATAAAGAAAAATAATAATAAAAATTTGTCAAAAATATGTATTTTTGAGATTGGTCCAACATTTTTTGGAATGAGTCCAGGCGATCAAGAAGAGAGTGTTTGTGTTGTCAGATCAGGAAACTTCTTCGAGAAAAATTGGTTAGAAAAAGATAGAAGCTTTGATCTATTTGATATTAAAGCAGATTTAATTGCTACTTTAAAATCTATGAATTTAAATATTGAGAAATTAAAGTTTTCTGATACCCAAGAGAGTTTTTATCATCCAGGAAAGAGTGCATCTTTGTTAATAGGAAAAGAAATAGTTGGATCATTCGGCGAACTTAACCCTTCTGTTCTTGAGAAGTTTGATTTAAAAAGTAATTTGGTATCATTTGAAATAAATATTTCAAAAGTTTTGAAATATTATAAAAAAAAAGAAGACTCAAAGCCTGAATTTAGGTCCTCACCATATCAACTTTCTGTCAGGGATTTTTCATTTATTGTTAACAGTGATGTCTTATCCTCTGAGATTATTGCATCTGTTAGAAAGATTGATAATAATTTGATAAAGAAAGTTAAAATTTTCGATAATTTTGTTGGCGAAAAAATTGGACCTAACAATAGAGCTCTAGGTTTTGAGGTAACTATTCAATCAGACACTAAAACACTAACAGAAGATGAAATAAATTCTTTATCTGAAAATATTATAAGTGAAGTTGAAAATAAATATAAAGCTAAATTAAGATAAAGATGAACTTATCAAAAATTAGGAATTTTTCTATTATTGCTCACATTGATCATGGAAAGTCAACATTAGCTGATAGAATAATTCAAAAATGTGGTGGTTTATCAGATAGAGAAATGAAGGATCAAGTTCTTGACTCAATGGAAATAGAAAGAGAAAGAGGAATTACAATTAAAGCTCAAACTGTATTTTTAGAATATAAAAGTAAAGATAAAAATATCTATAATTTTAATTTAATGGATACCCCAGGTCATGTTGATTTTTCATACGAAGTTAGCAGATCTCTTGCTTCGTGTGAAGGTTCATTGTTGGTTGTTGATGCCTCCCAAGGTGTTGAAGCACAGACTTTGGCAAATGTTTATAAGGCTATAGACAATAATCATGAAATAATCCCTGTCTTAAATAAAATTGACCTTCCCTCCGCTGACCCAGAGAGAATTAGAAAGCAGATTGAAGATGTTATTGGGATAGATGCTTCAGATGCAGTAATGGTTTCAGCAAAAACAGGTGACGGCATTGATATTTTACTTGAATCAATCGTATCTAGGTTACCAGCTCCAGCAAAATATGATGAACCAAATTTAGTAGCTATGTTAATTGACAGTTGGTATGACGCATATCTAGGGGTAATAATTTTAGTAAGAATTAAATCTGGAGTTTTAAAAAAAGGAATGAAATTAAAAATGATTGGTACCAATGCTTCATACAACGTTGAGAGATGTGGTTTTTTTACACCAAAAATTAATTATCGAGATCAATTATTTGAGGGAGAAATAGGTTTTATTACCGCAGGTATTAAACATGTTAGTGATTGTAAAGTAGGAGATACAATTACTGATGAATCAAATCCAGTGAGTAAACCCTTACCTGGTTTTAAGCCAAGTATTCCAGTAGTTTTTTGTGGTTTATATCCAGTAGATGCAGATGATTATGATTTACTTAAAGATAGTTTAGCAAAATTGAGCTTAAATGATGCAAGTTTTACATTTGAGCCTGAATCATCAGCAGCTCTTGGTATGGGATTTAGATGTGGTTTTTTAGGATTATTACATTTGGAAATAATACAAGAGAGGCTTAGTAGAGAATTTGATTTAAATTTGATTACAACATCACCATCAGTTGTCTATAAGTTGATACTAACTAATTCAGAAAAAATTGAAATTCATAATCCTTCTCAGATGCCTGAAGTCGTTAAAATTCAGACTATTTCTGAACCAGTTATTGAAGCAACAATATTATTACCTGATGAATATCTGGGTCCAGTTATGCAATTATGTACTGAAAGAAGAGGTGTACAAAAAAACCTCACGTATGTAGGTAAAAGAGCAATGGTTTCATACCACTTACCATTAGCTGAAATTGTTTTTGATTTTTATGATAGGCTGAAATCAATAACAAGCGGTTATGCAAGTTTTGATTATGAGTTCAAACAGTATCAAGATGACGATCTAGTTAAAGTTCAGATCCTTGTCAATTCCGAGCCAGTTGATGCATTATCTTTTATATGTCACAGATCTAAAGCTCCTACAAGAGGAAAAGTATACTGTGAAAAATTAAAAGATTTAATACCCCGTCAGCAATTTAAAATTCCACTTCAGGCATCAATTGGAGGAAAAATTATTGCTCGAGAGACAATTAATAGTTATAGAAAAGACGTCACAGCAAAGTTGTACGGGGGTGATGTAACAAGAAAAAATAAATTGTTAGATAAACAAAAAAAGGGAAAAAAAAGAATGAGACAATTTGGAAAAGTTGAAATACCCCAATCAGCGTTTATTAATGTTTTAAAGACTTCATTTGATTAAAGGAGAGGTGGCCGAGTGGCTGAAGGCGCACGCTTGGAAAGCGTGTAAACGAGAAATCGTTTCGAGGGTTCGAATCCCTCTCTCTCCGCCAAAGAATTTGATATTAATGAAATAATTCTTTCAAATATTTCTTGGATAATGATACAAAAAATAATAAGTTAATTCTTAGTATACATTTTTGTGTTGCGATTCGTTTATATAGCTAATTTTGTATACTTTGGAAATTAAAATGACAAAAAAAGTAAAACTTACAGCAATACTTGAAGTCGAAGATGACGTAATTTTTGATGAATTCATGATGAAACGTACTCTTGGTCAATTGGGCGAAATAGAATCTTTTAGTGTTAACGACTATGATGAAGCAGCTGAGGCAGGCCAACCGGCAACACAAAGCCAAGAGTTGGAAATAACTCTTATTTCAGAATTTATTAATGCTGCAAATAAAATATATTTTGGTACACTTTCAATTGAAAATAGGAAAGATGTCGCTCTTGCAATTTTGCATATGTCTAATCTAGATAAATTAGCAAACGATCAATCAAAAGAGAAGTTTATAAAAATGTTTAATGAAAAATTTGAGATTGACTCTGACAAAGTTGAAAAACTTTTTAATGATACAAGCGATCCTTCATTGCTTGAAGTAACAAAAAGTAAATTTTTAGAGGGGGATTTAATTCAAATTGTAATTTATATGTGGGAGAAAATTCTTTCTAAAGGAGAAGAAGAAGATGACTTTGAGATTGGACTAATAGAAACTGCAGCGGAAAAATTTTCACTTGAATCACAGAATATTAATGAGACAAAAAAACTTGGTTTAGAGAGGGCTAAAATATTTAAAGGTATCAACTCTGTTCTCTCTGGAAAAACTGCATACAACAAGTTGAAAGCATTTGAAAAAGGTGTTTTGATTGGTCTTATGTTAGCAGAATGCTCCACAGTAAGCGGTAAAATTTCATCTGAAGATTTAACTCGTCTAAAAAAAATATTAAGTGAGCAATTAAAAATTTCTGCCAATCAAGCAACAGTAATATTGGAAACGAAAATAACCGAGTCTTTATTGAAGAAAGTTGAGCAAGTTGAGGTATACAGAGAAAAGTATGAACTTGTTGAATTTTTATGGGAAAAAGTTTTATCAACTGAGGCAGCTGTAGATGATAGTGGAATGGATTTAATACGAAAGATGATTCGCAGATTAGATATTTCTGATATTGAGTCTGAAGGTGCTAGAAAAGAAGCAGAAGAAAATATAAAAGAATCTGGAGAATAAATAGGTATATACTAAATAACCTAAAAAATTTAATAAGTGACATACATACTTAATTAGTATCGAAATAATGGAAACTAAAAAAGAAAATACTTTTAAATATAGGCAATTACAAAGTTGCAAATGTTTCCAATCTCGCAAGAATGCAAGAATTATGACTCAATTTTATGATAAAAAATTAAAACCAACTAAAATTAAAATAACCCAATTCACAATTTTGTCATTAATTGCTATTGGTGAGAGAAGAACAGTAAATTCGCTTTCAGAAGATCTTTTTATGGATAGAACAACACTTACAAGAAGTTTGAATATTTTGTTAAAACTAAAATTAATCCAAAAGATCAAGAATAAAGATGGAAGAAAAAAAATTGTTTGTTTAACAGAAAAAGGCTATGAATTACTTGAGACAGCAATTCCTCTTTGGAAAGAAGCTGAGGAAAAGATTTTTGATGAGTGCAAAAAGTTCGGGTTTTCTGCTCTTTAAATTAAGTACCACAAAATGTGTTTTTTATGTCGTCTCCTGGTTTAGGTGGGAGTGAAAAGTAGCTCATTTTTTTTCTTTCAGTAAATGGGTTTTTTAAAAGTTTAATAAGCATATTTAGTTCTGAATAATCTTTGTAATGAATAAATTTTTTAATAGCATCTTCTACTATATGATTTCGTGGTATGTAGATGGGATTGACAGATTTCATTTTTTTACAAATCTCGTTTAGATCTTTTTTCTCATCAAAAATTCTTTTCTCCCACATTTTATACCAATGATCTATTTTTTCTTTATTTTGAAAAAGTGATTGAAAATTTTGATAACCTTTTTTATCAAAAACTTCTGATAATAATCTAAATGTTTGAGTGAAGTCGGTTTTATTTTCAAACATAAGTTCTAACAACAATTTAATGATTAGTTCATCTCCAGATTTAGGGCCTGATAATCCAAGTTTTTTTGTTATTCCTTCATACCAAAATTTTTCAAATAATTTGGGAAATTTTCTTAAGCATTTAATTATCTGATCTTCAGAAGTAATTTTTTTTTCATCAAATAATGATTTAATTGAACTAGCAAATCTTGATAGGTTCCAAAACATTATTTGAGGTTGATTTCCATAGCTATATCTTCCTTTGAAGTCTATGTAGCTATATACTTTTGCCGGATTATAATCATTCATAAAAGCACACGGACCATAATCAATTGTTTCACCACTAATTGTTATATTATCAGTATTCATAACACCATGAATAAATCCAGAATTCATCCATTGAGAAACTAATTTTGCTTGGTCAAAAATAACCTTATCTAAGAAAAGTTCATATTTATTTTTTTTTTTCAAGAATTTAGGAAAATGCCTTTTAATTGCGTAATTAGCTAATTCTTTGAGGGATTTAGTATCATTCTTTGCTGAAAAAAACTCAAATGTACCTATTCTTATGTGACTAGACGAAACTCTTGTAAGAATTCCACTGGGTTCTTCTAGTTCTCTTTGAACAACCTCCCCAGTTTCAACAACTGAAAGGGATCTAGTTGTTGGAATCCCAAGGTTATGCATAGCTTCACTTATAACATATTCTCTTAATACAGATTCAAGTGGAGCTCTTCCATCACCTTGTCTGGAGAAAGCTGTTTTTCCAGAACCTTTTAGTTGAATATCAAATCTCAGTCCATTTTTTGAAATTATTTCGCCCAAAAGAATAGCTCTTCCATCACCCAACTCTACAAAATTGCCAAACTGATGACCAGCATATACCATTGCAATAGGTTTAGCACCCTCAGGAACCACATTCCCTGATAAAATAAAAGTACCCAGTTGACTTTGAAGTAGTTTTTTATCTAAGTTAAGAAAACTAGATAAGACATTATTAAAAAAAAGTAATTTAGGTTTTTTAACAGGAATTGGTTTAGTTTCTTGATAAAAATTTTTTGATAGATCAATGTATGTATTATCAAAATTAAATATTTTTTGTTTAGATACCATTCCCTAAATTAACAACATTAAGGTTGAGCCAATTAAAAAACCAAAAAAACCTCCCCATACGACAAGCCATCCTAAGTGTTTGTGAATCATTTCCTTCATGATAATTTTGATATGTTCTGGTGTTAACTCATCAAGTCTTTTCTTTACAATATCCTCAATGTTATTGTATAAATTATCCGAAAATTTTTCATTTAAATCTTCTTTATTCGACGAAATATCATTTAGAACTTCTTCAATCTTCTTTTGAACAGGTTCTTTTAGTGGATCTAATGCTTTTTTACCTCCAACCATATTTAACATTGAACCCAATGACGATTCTTCAATTGCTTCAACCAGTTTGGAGAATATTAGATTTGAATCCAACTTTTTAAGAATTTGCTCAGTAGTAAAATTTGGTTTTTCATCTAAAAAATTTTCAATTGTTTTTTTAGAAAAAAATTCGTTCATTATTAAATGTTTTAACCCTTCTTTGAACTCTTCAAACCTGTTAGGAATTACTCCTGACCCATATAGAAGTGGAATTCTTTCAAAAAGCATGTGAATAGCTAACCAATTTGTTAGCCCTCCTGATAAGGCAAATAATCCTGCCATAGCTATTTCTGTAGAGTAGGGTGGTGAAAAAAATAATCCATAAGATGTTATGAGAGCAGAGATTATATTTGTTAATAAGCTTTTATTCATATTAAAATTTTATTTTTAGTTTTTTTTGCTTTGTTCATTATCAAGAATCCAAATCATTAAAAAATTTTTATATGAATAAATATATAGTTTATTTAATATTTTAGTATTAATCATTGTAAGGTAATGATGAATGATGCAGATTAATTCTTAAATCATTGTTACTTGTCTTAATGAAACCGAATGTGTATTCAACTTTGAGAATTTTGTTTTTATGATCTTCAAAAAAATAATTACCCATCGAAAGTAGATAATTATTGTATTCAATTATTTTGTAGTTTTCAAATTTTATAGATTTCCAATTTTTAATTGCAAAACCACTATCTTCTTTACATTCTTTATTTTGACCCAGAAAATAAGATATGAATTCGTCTTTTGTTGATCTAAATTGATGATATTTTGCTAATGTTGGTTTGAATAAAACATCACAGTGATCAAATGCATATATGTTGTGTAATAATTCAAAAACTAAACTTTCTAGATTTGAGTCTTTTTTGAATGCCTTGCCTATTTCTAATACAATTTTAGCCCATTTTTCTTGAGTAGCATTAACTAAATTTACATTTTCTTTATTTGTCATTAATTCTCAAATTTTCTATTAATAGTTTAAATTTTTTTTTAACATCAAAATAGATTTACAAATTTTTTCATCTCATTAGATTAACTATTATGAAGTATATTATAACTATAATCTATTTTATAATATGTGTAAAAATTAATGCAATGAATTTGCTTGATTATACGTCAGATGAAAAAAAAATTATTCTTAATGATTGGGAATTTTTTTCTGATCAAGTTATGGGGGGTGTATCTGAAGGAAGCACAGCCTTAAAAAAATATAAAGAACAGTTTTTTCTCAGGCTTCAAGGAACTGTGAGTACAAAAAATAATGGGGGATTTATTCAAGTAAGGAGGGATTATGATATTAAAAATGATAATTACAAAGGTATAAGATTAAAAGCTAGGGGTAAAAAAAGTGAATATTATGTTCATGTAAGAACTAAATCCTTATTCTTACCCTGGCAATTTTACGCAGGAAAATTTTTCGTATCTGAAGATTGGTCTAACATAGAAATTAAATTCAATGAATTTTCAAAATCAAACTTTTACCAACCTAAAAAATTTTCTTCATCTGAAATAAAAAGTATAGCTTTTGTTGCTTTTGGCAAAGATTTTGAAGCTCAACTTGATATAATTAACGCGGAATTATTTTAGTGCGAAAAAAAAGTAATTTTCCTGAAACGAAAGTAAAAAATAAGGAACCTTCTCTTAAAACCTCAGATTGGATTATATGGGCGGCATGGGCAGATAGGGTTACCTTTGAAGAAATTTATGAAAAAACCGGAAAAAAGGAAAATGAGGTTATCCAGATAATGAGACGTAACTTGAAACCAAGAAGTTTTAAACTTTGGAGAAAAAGAATCGCAAACAAATCAATTAAGCATAGAAAATTATTTATGCATGAAAGAAAAAAGCTAGATAAAAATTTTATTGAATAGATTCAGCTTTTTTTCTGGCTTCGGCGGATTCTCTACCTGATAGATGAAATAGACCTGTTAATTGTCTCATAAGTGATGCTTCAAAATCATCTAAAATTCCATCTGATAAAACAATCTCCCACATGTATTCAAAAATTTGCAAAATTTCAACCTTAGAAAAATTATCTCTTATATCTTTTGTTAAAGAATAGACCTCAATATTATTTTCAGTCATTTTGATTGCCTTTTCGAAAACGTCAGCAACTTCATTTGATGCAACATGAACCTTCTTTTCGAGTAGAAATTTAATTTTTTCTATTTCATCGTCAGTGAATTTGTTATCACTTTTTGCACATTCAATAAGAATGGAAGCAATGAGAATTTTTTTTTGTTTTGAATCTATTGTCTTGTTGTCTATTGGTATGTTTTTAAATTGTTTAAGAAAGTTTTTCATAATTTTATAATAGTTTTAAAAAAAAAAAAAAAAAGTTGTGGATAAAAATAAAATTAGTAGGATTAATGTTTGAGTTATATAGAAGGAAAATATGATATTCACAAAAAAAATAATTTACAAAATTAATGTTATTTTTTTTAGTATTGTTTTTATAAATACTAATAGTTTTGCGCAAGATAAAACATTTGTTGCTCCAGATGTTAATATAATATCAATTACTCCTGTTCAGGGTTCTGGAATGAATCTAGATCGTGTTCCATCGAACGTACAAAATTTTTCACTTGACACATTATCTAAAAAAGAAAACTTTTCGGTAGTTGAAACTTTAAATAGAGAGGCATCAGGTATCTCAATTTCAAATTTAAATAGTTCACCAATGCAAAATGATATTAACTTTAGAGGTTATGTAGCAGGTCCTCTTTTAGGAACTGCTCAAGCAATGGCTATTTATCAAAACGGAATGCGTGTTAATGAATCATTTGGTGAGGTTGTTCAATGGGACCTAGTCCCAGATTTTGCCATCAGCAATTTACAAGTTTTTAGTGGAGGTGATCCAATCTTCGGACAAAATGCCATTGGTGGAGCTATATCAATGCAGATGAAGAATGGTTTTGATAATGAGGGTGCCAAAACAACTATCTCAGGAGGAGGCTATGGAAGAACAAACGAAGTTCTTGAATATGGTCATGTCTTTGGTGATATAGCAGTTTATTTAGGAGTTAATTTTAATCTTGACCAAGGGTGGAGAGAACATTCGGAATCTTACTTAGAAAATTTTTATAGTGATTTTAGATACAGAGGCGAAGATACTGAACTTTTCTTAAATATTGGACAAGCATACACTGATCTAAGAGGTAATGGAGCAATTCCTTTAACTCTTATGGATATGGAAGGGAGAGATGCCGTTTATACTTATCCAGATAATACCCATAATAAAAGTTATTATGCAAATTTTGGTGGCAACCATTTTGTCAATGATAAACTATCATTTCAAGGAAACATGTATTATAGGCACATGGAAAGAAGAAATTACAATGGTGATGAATTTGAAGGAAAAGATTGTGGTTTTAACTTTGACAGGGGTGGAGGTGCAGCAGACGGTACACTTTGTGGTGAATATGAATCCAATGCAGCTGCTGATGGTGTCAATATATTAGATGCTTCAGGCAGGGAAATTAATTATACAGCGCTAGGTTTAGAATTAGATGATGACGAAAATGAAATTGAAAATTTTGGTGCCATAAATAGGTCTAATACCAAAACCAATGCCTTTGGACTTAATCTTCAATCAACCTATGACTCATTACTTTTCGGTAAAAAAAATACTTTCATTGGTGGTGTTAATTATGACTTTTCTTTCAATAGTTTTGGTTCTTCAACTGAACTAGGTATCATTCAAACTGATAGAGGTGTTCAAGGTACTGGAGTATTTGTATCTACCGATGCTGAAGGTGAAGAACAATTTATTACAAATATTGAGTCAACAACTCATAATACCGCCATGTATGGAACGAATACTATTGATTTAGATGATACAACTTCGCTTAATTTATCTGTTCGATGGAACTGGGCTTCTATGAAAATAGATGATCAAAATGGTACAGCTCTGCAGGGGCACCATTTTTTCTATAGAATAAACCCTGGAATTGGTCTTGTTAAGAGGTTTGGAAGTACAATGTTTGGTAATAAAACTAAAGTTTTTGCTTCATATAAGGAATCAAGTAGAACTCCATCAATTGCGGAATTAGCATGTGCTGACCCAGATGCTCCATGTAGACTGCCAAACTCATTTCAAGCAGATCCCCCATTAGACCAGGTTGTTAACAGGAACGTTGAAATTGGAGCTAGTGGTAAAAAATCCTATAATTTAATCGGAATGAACCATGAAATTGATTGGAATGTTAGTGCATACGCCGGTAGAAATTATAATGATATAATTTTTATTGGAGGAAATAGAGTAGGTACAGGTTACTTTAGAAATGTAGGTAACACTCAAAGAATGGGAACGGAGTTTGCTTTAAATGGTAAGCTTGGTGAAAAATGGTCATGGTTTTCAAAATATGCTTATGTAAGGGCTACATTTGAAACTTCACAAATGATTTCAAGTGTAGGCCATACATCTAACACATTTGATGACGACGATTTTGACGACAATCAATTAAGAGAAGGTTTTCAAATTCCAATTGGTAATGGTGATGTAATACCTGGGATTTCACCTCATATTGGAAGATTTGGCTTAGGATACTCACCAAGAAAAAACTGGACATTCAATGCAGATATTGAGGCTAGCTCTTCTCAATTCTACAGAGGTGATGAAAGTAATACATCTGGTTTAACACTTCCTGGATCAATTCTAACAAACTTAAGAATGGACTATAAATTTTCTCTAGGTGAAAAATTTAGAGAAGGTGCCAACAGTAATTTTTTCATCACTGCTAGGAATCTCTTTGGAGTTAATTATGAAACTGGGGGGATACTGGCTGAAAATGAAGTAAGTGGAACCGGCGGTAGTGGAACATTTGTTACACCAGGACAACCTCGCACAGTTTTCGCAGGTTTCAATACTACTTGGTAGTTGTTAAATTTAATTACATTGTATCTATATGTCTAATTATTACCTGAATGAATGAATGAATGAATAAAAGAAGTGTATATGAAAATTTACACATACATTTTCGCATTTATATTAATATTACTTTCTTCCTCAGTAAGTAGTGATACGGCTGACCTTGATGATATAAAGTTATATGACATTGTTAAAGTGGAGCAATGTCTTGATCAAGCTTATGAAAGAATTCCCGGTCATGCGAGAAAACTAGAATTCAAAATTGAAGGTGATGACCCCGTATATGAGTTTGATATTCAGTCATCTAAGGACGATTCTATTTATAATGTAGAATGTAATGCTGAAGAAGGATACATAATTGAAGTTGAAAAGGAAGTGGACGCTAACAATCCTATTTTTAAAAATGGTTCTAAAATTAGCATTGAGAAAGCTAGATTGAATGTTTTATTAATACATCCTGGTAAAATCGTTAATGAAGAGAGAGAGATTGGAATGGACGGGTCATTATCTTATGAGTTTGATATTCAGACCGATGTTGGTTACGAAATCAAGATTGATGTTGATGCTAAAACTGGAGACATAGAAGAAGCTAGTTTCGAGATTTATGAAATTGGGATGGAAGAGGAATAATTTATAATTATTCCTCTTCATCAAATTGATTTATAGTCAAAAAAATTATCTTTCTAGTGGAACTAGATCAAATAAATCAGCATTCAACCAAAGGTGTACGATAATGCATGCAGCGTAACCTAGCAAGATTGCCCACGCCCATTTTAAGTGAGCGAAGAAGGTGTAAACTCCTCTTGCCTGTCCCATTAAAGCAACGCCAGCTGCTGAACCTATGGATAATAAAGATCCACCAACCCCGGCTGTAAGAGTTATTAAAAGCCATTGACCCATATCCATAGATGGATGTGCTGTTAATACAGCGTATACGATTGGAATGTTATCAATAATTGCTGATAATATACCAACTAGTATATTGGCATACGTTGCACCCAAGGTTACATACATATCATCTGATATTAGTTTTAGATAACCAAGAGATGCTAGTCCACCTACAGCAACGAGAATACCATAGAAAAATAGCAAAGTATCCCACTCTGCTCTGCCTGTTATTACAAAAATATCAAATTTATTTTTTTCGGGATATTTAGTTTTGAGAAAGTAACCGTAGGTTCCTAGCATTCCTAAACCAAACATCATACCTAGGACAGGAGGCATGTGAAGAACGTTATGTCCAGTAACTGTTAAGGTGATTGTTAAAATCCCTAGGAACGCAATTACATTACCCCCAGGAAGAATAGTTACTTTTTTGCCATCTCCTTTTGGAACTTCATTAGGAATAGCAAAGTACATAAATGTAGCCGGAACTACATAATTTACAACAGATGGTAGAAAAATATCGAAAAAATCAAAAAAGGAAACGAATCCTCGTTGCCATACCATTAAAGTCGTTATATCTCCAAAAGGGGAAAAAGCACCACCTGCATTAGCTGCGACAACAATGTTAATTAGACCAGGAACTACAAAAGCCTTATTACCTCGGCCTGCTACCATTACCACTGTTCCAAGTATAAGTGCTGTTGTTAAATTATCTGCTATAGGAGAAAGAAAAAAAGCTATAACTCCAGAAATTAAAAATATTTTTTTATAACTAAAGTTGTTATTTGATAACCACGCACACAAGGCATCAAACATTCTTCTTTCTGTCAATGAATTTACATACGCCATTGCAACAAATAAAAAGAAGAACAGTTCTGCAAATTCCAATACTACGTGTCTAAACTGAGTTTCAGCCCATTTTGCCCCAATGCTTGGATCTTGAGAGGCAACATAAGCAATTATGACCCAAATTAGTGTTGCAGCCAGAATTACTGGTTTAGATTTTCTAAAATGAGTAAATTCCTCAGCCATAACAAAGGCGTATGCAACAATAAATATGATTATACAAAAAATGCCTGCAGGACTTGTAATCATATCAAGACTCGTTGGTCCACTAGAGCCTTCTGCTGCCATAGTTATTTGAGGTAAGAGTGAGGTTAATAATATAGTTAAGAACGAAAGCGTTAGTTTAGATAAAAAATTCATAAATCCCCTTTTTTTATTGCTTTGAATAGGACAAATATATATTCCTTAGAAAACAATGACAAATAAAAAAAATCAAAAAAAAAAAATACCAATTTCTATTTATTTTTCAGACAATCAATTGCCTGAAAAGTTAAAAAAAAATAACTTTCAAAAATATCAATCTTTCAAAATATTTAAGACTGACGAAAAAGTAATAATAAATCTGGACCAATTATCAAAGCTTAACCAGTTACAAAAGAATTTTGAGTTAATTTCAATTGGCTTGATTTCTGCTAATTTTTGTAATCTTGGTAATTATTTTGTCGACTTTTTTGGGTGTAAAGAATCAAATATAAAAAACTTTTTTTTAGGATGGAATTTAGCAAGTTACAGATTTCAGAAATTTAAATCAAAGGAAGAAAAGAAGTTATATGGGAAAATTTCTAATGATTGTGAAAAAGAGATAAAAAATTTAAGTGATTCTTATTTTTTTATTAGAGATCTAATTAATACACCAGCTAACGTCCTGGGACCTATGGAAATTTTTCAAGCAGCTAGGAAATTTTTAAAAAATTTTGAATTGGTGAATTTTATCTCAGGAAAAAAACTTGAAAATACGTTTCCTTTAATTTCAGCAGTTGGCCAAGGGGCAGATGAGAAAAAAAAACCAATTTTTTGTGAATTTGTTTTGAAAAAGAAAAGGTCTAAAAAGAAAATATTTTTAATAGGAAAAGGTGTTTCTTTTGATACTGGAGGATTAAATATTAAAACTGGTTCTGGAATGTCTTTAATGAAAAAAGATATGGGTGGGGCAGCAAATTGTATTGGTTTAGCAAGGTTAATTAGCGATTATGGTGTTGATGTGGATGTAAGTCTTTTGTTGTGTTTAGTTGAAAACTCTATTTCAAAAAAATCTTTCAGACCATCTGATATATTCAAAAGTAGAAATGGAAGTTTTGTTGAAATAGGTGATACAGATGCTGAAGGGAGACTTATTTTAGCTGATGCAATATCCTATGCTTCAGAAAAAAAACCAGATTTAATAATTGATATGGCAACACTAACTGGGGCCTCAAGAGTTGCTATGGGACTAGAAGTACCAAGTTTTTTTTGTAATGATGATGACCTAGCAATGGATTTGATTGATTCGTCAAAAATTACTGGTGATCCGCTATGGCAACTTCCACTTTGGTATAATTATGCCAATCAACTTAAATCGAATCATGCTGATTTCAGGAATATTGGAAATAGCATGTTTGGTGGCGCAATTACAGCTGCATTATTTTTAGAAAAGTTCGTTCAGAAAAATATTCCCTGGATTCATATTGATTTAATGGCATGGACAAAAAATAATTATTACGAAGGTGGTGAGGCAATGGGAATTAGAGCATTGTTAAATTTGATAAAAAAGATCTAAAGATAAGCTGATTTCAATAATTTTTTTGTGTAACTCATTTTCGGTTTTGAGAAAACTTTTCTTTTCTCATCAAATTCTATAATTTTTCCAGACCTCATGACCATTATTTTATCTGATAATGCTTTAATGATTTTTAAATCATGACTTATAAAAATATATGTTAATTTTTTTTCTTCTTGTAGTTTGAGTAATAAATCAACTATCTGAGATTGAACTGTCATATCTAATGCGCTAGTTGGCTCATCAAGTATTATCAAATCAGGTTTTAGAATTAATGCCCGTGCAATGGCAACTCTTTGGCGCTGACCACCAGAAAATTCGTGAGGGTATCTTGATAGCATTGAAGATTCAAGCCCTACATCATTTATTATACCTCTTGTTAATTCTAATATTGCTGTTTTCGAAAGTTCTTTGTTGTGAACTTCTAGACCTTCACTAACAATGTCTTGAATTGTTAATCTAGGGCTTAAGGATGCAAATGGATCTTGAAAAATGATTTGTATGTTTTTCCTAAAGGGCCTGAATTTTTTTTCATTAAGATTTGAAATGTTTTCATTTTTAAAGAAGAAATTTCCCTCTGAAGCTATAAGTTTAATCAAGGCTTGAGCTATAGAACTTTTCCCAGAACCACTTTCACCAACAATTCCAAGAGTTTCACCTTTGGCAACATCAAAACTGATATTTTTTACTGCTTGAAAATCATTGTTATTATTTTTAAAGAAAAAGCTACTATTATTTTTGTAGTAAACACTAAGATTTTTAACAGATAAAATAATTTCATTTTTGTTCTTTATAATCTTTTTTTCTCTGGGTTCAGAATTAATAAGTTTTTTTGTGTAACTGTGTTTTGGTTGACTAAAAATCTTTGAGTTTTCATTTTGTTCAACAATTTTACCTTTTTCCATAACACAAACTCTATCTGCGATCTTTTTAACAATTCCTAGATCATGGGTTATGAGCAAAAGAGACATTTTGTATTTTCTTCTTAATTTATCTAGGAGATCTAAGATTTGTTTTTGAATTGTAACATCAAGTGCAGTCGTTGGCTCATCGGCAATCAACAAATCAGGATTATTAGCTATTGCCATCGCAATCATTACTCTTTGCCTTTGTCCCCCTGATAATTGATGTGTACTGGTGAAGAAGTGATATTTGATAATTATGAAATGGCACATTTTAGATTATTATCTGATTTTAACTATTTACCTTATGGTAGATCATATCTTGAGCCAGGAAGAAAAATATGGAAGCAAATGACATTAATGGAAGACGCAATGTTAATCCATAGAATAGTTAGAGCCCCAGAAAAAAGAACTTTCTTTGTAAATGTTGGAAATATTCCACCAAATGAAGTAGAAACTTATATGCAGAGAATGATTAATAAAATGAAGAAAACACCATTTGTTGATCCTAATTCTGGTGAATATAATTTAAAGTTTAATATGCAAAATATCTTAGAGGATTTTTATATTCCTGTAAGAGGTGGAGATGCTACAACTAGAATTGAAACAACAAAGGGATTAGATTATGCTGCTATTGAAGATGTAACTTATTTAAGAGATAAATTATTCTCCGCTTTAAAAGTTCCAAAAGCTTATTTAGGATATGAAGCTGATTTAGAAGGTAAAGCAACATTAGCTGCTGAAGATATTAGATTTGCTAGGACAGTTGAAAGAATACAAAAAATATTAATATCTGAATTAACAAAAATAGCTTTAGTTCATTTATATGCACAAGGATATGATGATTCTGCATTAACTAATTTTGAATTATCATTAACTACACCATCTATTATATATGATCAAGAAAGAACAGCATTATTAAAAGAAAAAGTTGATTTAGCTCAACAAATGATGGATACTAAATTAATGCCTACAGATTGGATATATGATAATATTTTCCACTTTAGTGAAGATCAATATCAAGAATATAGAGATTTAATTATTGAAGATCAAAAACGTAAATTTAGAGAGGCACAAATTGAAACAGAAGGAAACGACCCTGCTGAATCAGGTGAAGCATATGGTACACCACATTCATTAGCTTCTTTATATGGTGCCGGGAGGTATCCGGGAAGCAAAGGTGTTCCTACAGGATATGAAGTAAATGATCCTGGATATCCAGAAAATGCATTAGGCCAAGGGAGACCTGCTGATTCTGCATCCGATTATGGAACACAGGATAGTAATTTAGGTAAAGATCCACTTGGTTCTAAAAGAATGACAGCAAAATCAGGAGAAGAGGAAAGACCGGGATTATCTAATACAGGGGTGGCTTTAGAAAATTTAAATACTAAATCAATATTCGCTCAAAATGAAAAAATGTTGAAAGGTATGTTTAAACAAAAAGTTAATTTATTTGAAGGAGAAAACCTCTTGGATGAGGATAATATTCGTGAGGAAGTTGAATAATTTTAATATTTATTGACAGTAGCGCACTACTTATGAAAGTAAAACACAACAAGTACAAGAATACTGGTATTCTGTTTGAACTTCTAGTAAGGAAGATTACTTCCGATGCTATGAATAACAGCAATTCTAGAGCAGCATCATTAGTAAAAAAATATTTTACTAAAAGTGAGCTAGCTAATGAGAATAAACTATATCAGACAATAAACAATTCGATATCATTATCAGAAGGTAAAGCTGAATCAGTACTATCTACAGTACTTGATTTATCTAGAAAATTAGATAGGGATCAATTGTCAAAAGAGAAATACAACCTTATTAAGGAAATAAAGGAAAACTTTGATATGGTTGATTTCTTTCAAGCTAAAATTAAAAGCTATAAACTTTTAGCATCAACATATATTCTTTTAGAATCACATAATAATAGAAAATTTGCAAACCCCGAATCTATTATTACATCAAAAATTACTATTTTAGAGCATATTACTTCAAATCCTGATACTAAAATGTCTTTAACTCCTTTAGTTGAAGATTTAATGAAATTAGATAAAGGAACACGTGCGCTTACTTACAAATTAATGCTTGAAAAATATAATACTAAATTTGATGGTTTAACTACAGAACAAAAAGAAGTATTAAAAGAATATATAAATAGTGCAACGGATGCCCCAAAACTTAAAGAATTTTTAAATTCTAAATTTGAAGCTATAACAACTATATTAAAAGAAAATATAGACAAAATAAAAGAACCAGCACTTAAAATTAAAATCCAAGAAGTTATAAACCTTATTGAACCTATTTTGGAATCTAGAAAAATTAAAGACGATCATTTAGTAGCATTACTACAATACCTTGAACTTTCTAGGGAAATAAAGGTAGTATGAAAAAAATTAAAATAAAAGGTTTAAATAAAGAAATGAGCACTACTGGTACTGGTGCTTCTTTTGCACCCGGCACGGGAGCACAATATGCTTCACCTAAATCTTTTAAAAAGAAAAGAGATGAAATAGGAGAACCATTTTCTGTTCCTAATCCTTCTACTCCTAATAGAAAATCTAAATTTATAGATTATAAACAATTATTTGAAAAGGCTAAAAAAGCTTTAAAATTTAATCCTATTACTGATTTTACAGATTCACAAGCATGGGCTGGTGATAACACTGGATATGATATGGATACTCAAGATGCTGCTTCTGTATTAGAGTTAGCTAAATTTGCAGATAAAACTAATAAACTTAAAATAGGTGATACAGATATTGAAAAAGGAGTAAAATATACTGTAACAAATATAGATCCAGTTACAGGTGGAATTGAATGGAATGTAGAAGATGTACCCGCTTTTGATTCAGTGTATAAAGAATTTGATGAGCTAAGAAAAGCAATAGTAGTTTTAGATAGAAAAACTAATGATGAAGTTGTAGATGATATAGCTGATAAAATTAAAGCTGAATTTAATAGATATAGAACTCATATTAGAAAAAATTATCCTGACGAATATAAAAGATTCCAAACACAGGAAAATATAGATCCTAAATCCCAATCAAAACACAAGGGTAAATCAGCACCATTTGGTTCAGCATATGAGCCAGTAAGGGAAGCAAGTGGAGGACCATCAAGGAGTATACTTATAAAGTTAATTCATGATATGGGAGCACAAAGATTTGCTGATATTATTGCTGATTTAAGAGATGAAAATTTACAGGATCAAATAGTAGCAGCATTTGGTATATATAAAGATGAAGAAGGCTCAGAATTTATAAAACCTGATATATTAAGGGAAGCAAGATACTCACAATTTAAAAAAGAATCACAATTCCGTACACCAACACAACAATTGCATATAGCTGTACGTGAAATTAGACGTAAAATAGATGAAATGTCTAAAGTAGTATCATTTACGGAAAGAATGAGAACTGAATTAAAATCAAGTAATGAAGGTATGACTTATTTAAATCGTACACGTAATGCAATTCAAAAAATTAATGAAAAATTACAGGATTTAAATAATAGAATCAAAGGATTAACCGAATAGTACAGAGGACAAAGACGATAAATATTTATATACATGACAACACAAGAATTATACAATAAGGTACTAGCTGAAGAGGTTACACAGCAAAAATTTTTATATGAAGTTCGTAGAGATATAAATTTACCTTTTATTACTTCAAATAATAACTTTAAAGATACTGTAAAAATATTAAAAAATAAAGGCATAATCTCGGAAAAAAAATTATCAACTGGTAAACAAGAAGTTGAAATTTTTGCTAAAACTATTGATATGGTTAACCCATATGAATATACTAGAGGTATGAATTATGAATTAGATGTTGTTGTTGACGCAATGGGAAATAGAATTGCTGATAATGCTGGTGATAGTATGCATATTGAAGATCTTACTAAAGATGACGTATTAAAAGCACAGAAAAAAGTATTAAAAAACCTTACTAAAAACCCTCAACACTATCAACAGCTATTAATTCCTCAAATGGAAGGTGAAACTGAATATGCTATTGAAGTAACTGCAAAATCAATAGAGGCCTTAAAAAAAAAAGCAGGGAAAGTAATTCGTGAACATGGTGAAGATTATGAAGCTGTATCCAAAGTTATGGGTAATGTTTCTCAATTAGAAGAAGACGATAAAACTCAAGAATTCGTAATGGCTTTAGATATGTTTAAAAATGCTAAAGGTACTTCTGACGAAAAAAAAGCAAGAGAATATCTTAAAAAAATATCAAAACAATCAATTGGTGTTGAACTACCTATAGATACTGATATGGATGGTGATGTTGATAATATGGATGAGCAACAAATGCGAATCCCTTTTAATAAAGATCTATCCTTTAGAGAAAAATCCAAAATACTAAATCAGGCTCTTGCAGATTATAGAAATGCAAAAGGTACTAAGGCTAAAAAAGCAAAAGAAGAATTAGTAAAAGTTGCACAAGGGTTAGGAGCTAAAATTACAATGGATGATTTATTAGAAAAGGATGAAAAAAATGAATATGGAACTGGGGTAAAAGAAGATGAGCAAATTGCTGCTAAAAAAATGGCTGCTAAACGTGAAGAAATCTATGAAAAATACGCTAATGAATATGGTGTAGATGTAAATGAAATTAAAGATAGGTTAGAAGCATATAAATTAGAAAAAGAAGCAATTGAAGTTGAAGATGAAGATACAGCAATCTCAGTACAAAAAAAATCACCTGACGCTGACGTAAGAATAATCGAAAAATAATGGCCCAAAAATTATTAATAGAGTATTCGGTATTTACTCCGAAAAATACCCAAATTACCGAAGGCATTTCAGGTAATAAAAATATGATTGTTAATGGCATAGTCCAACGTGCCGAAGAATTTAATCATAATGGTAGAAGATATCCATTTGAAATCCTAAAAAGGGAAGTAGATAAATACATTGAAGGCCCCTATTAAAGAAAATAGAGCTTTAGGTGAACTAGACCACCCAGAATCATCAGTAATTAATTTAAAAAATGCTTCTCATAATATAAAAGAATTATATTTTGAGGGAAATGATTTAATGGGTAGTATAGAAATTTTACCTACTCCCTCAGGCAACATATTAAAAGAATTATTTAAAAATAATATTACAGTTGGTATTTCTTCCAGAGGTATGGGTTCTGTTACACCACTTGGTGAAGGTAGAGTTGAAGTGGATAATGATTTTGAATTATTATGTTGGGATTTTGTATCTACACCATCTACACATGGAGCTTTTGTAAAACCCGTTGGATTAAATGAAGGAAAAACACCCATTTCCAATCCATATACCAAATTAAATGAAATTATATCTGACATTATTTGTACTCAATCAGGTATTTGTTGTTTAAAGTAATTTTCCTTTTTGTTTTTATCCTCCTTATATATTTATCTATGATAAGATAGATATTCCCAATAATATCTCCCTCAGAATAAAACACACTTATATTACTTCCTAATAAGTAATCCCAAAAATTTTTATAATGTCAAACACAAAGTTTTTCAACGATGCTATCGCTGAAGCTAAAACTATCAGAGAAAACCGCTTTAGCTAACGCCAAACTCGCTCTTGAAGAAGCTTTTACTCCACAAATTCAATCAATGTTAGAAAAAAAACTATCAGAGGAATCTGATGATCTAGCAGAAGATAAAGATCTTGATGAAACTAAAGTAGAGGAATCTGCTATAGAAGAAAAGAAAGAAGATATGGACGAAGCTAAAAAAGACGATATGGACGAAGCTAAAAAGGATGACATGGACGAAGCCAAAAAGGACGACATGGATGAAGCCAAATCAAAAGATGATATGGACGAAGCCAAAAAGGACGACATGGATGAAGCTAAGGACAAAGAAATGGACGAAGCTAAAAAAGAGGACATGGACGAAGTTAAAGCTGACGTTGACGAAGCAAAGAAAGAGGACATGGATGAAACTGTAGAAGTATCCGAAGAAATGAAGGATAAAGATATGGATGAAGACATGTACGAAGAAGGGGCAATTGAAGAAATTGACCTGGATGAATTACTTGCCGAACTAGAAGCCGCAGAAGAAGGCTATGGTAAGGACAAGATGAAAGACGAAGTCGCTGTAGAAGAAGCGCCTGTATCAGAAGAAGAAGTAGCTGAAGAAGCTGCTGCTGACGATGAAGTAGGTGAAATCTCAGTAGACGATCTTAAAGACATCATCAAAGACGTAATGGCCGATGTGCTAGGCGGCGGAGATGGTGAAGACATGGAAATCGACGTTGATGGAGATGGTGACATGGATGTTGCTATCGACGGAGATGACGATGGAGATGTTGAAGTAGAAGATGAATTAGCAGAAAAAAAGCATGATGACAAAATGGATGAAACTAAAGCTGAATTAAACGAAGCTATTAATGTAATCAAAACTTTGAAATCAGAACTTAATGAAGTTAACTTACTTAATGCTAAACTTCTATATGTAAACAAATTATTTAGAAACAAAAACCTTACTGAAGCACAGAAAGTAAAAGTGATTAATTCATTTGATAAAGCTGAATCAGTTAAAGAGGTTAAAAATCTATTCGAAACAATTAAAGATGCAGTTGTTACAACTAAAAAGCCAGTAAACGAATCTAAAGGATTTGCTTCAAAGGCTGCAGGTGTAGCACCAAAAGCTCCAATTGTAGAGAGTGATAACTTTGTCGCTAGAATGCAAAAGCTAGCAGGAATTATTTAATAATTAAAATTTAAAAATAAAATGTCAAACGTAGTAAATCAACTATTAGAAACTGCGAACCCATATAAATCAGTACAAAAAGATGCTGCTAAATTATCGGGTAAGTGGGAAAAATCAGGTTTATTAGAAGGAATTTCTAATGAAACTGATAAGTCTAACATGTCAATTATGTTAGAAAACCAAGCCAAACAACTTGTTGTTGAAGCTAACACTACTGGGACAGGTGGAACATTTACTCCAGGTACAGGTGAACAATATGCTGCTGTAGCATTACCACTTGTAAGAAAGGTATTTGGACAAATAGCTGCTAAGGAATTCGTTTCTGTTCAGCCAATGTCTTTACCTGCTGGTTTAGTATTTTACCTAGACTTCCAGTACGGAAATAGTAAAACTCCATTCACTGATGGAAATTCAACGTATGGTGATAGCTATGCGGATGGTCACTTCGGTAATACAAACGAAGGTGGTCTTTACGGTGCTGGTAGATTCGGATATTCAATTAACCTATTCTCAGCTTCTGTTGCTGACGCTAACCACACTATATCTTCAGCTTCTTATGCTGATGTAAACTTTGATGCTGATTTATCAGCTTCTGTAGCTGCCGCTCCAGGTAGAATTACTAAAATTTCTGTTAAAACAGGATCTTTATCAGGTGCTGATGTAGACGGAGTAAGAGGATGGAGAGTAACTGGTGCTAACGGAGCACTAGCTGTAATTACAGAGGCTCTTAACTTCCCAGCGTTAACTAAGATAAACGGAGATAGTGTTGAATTCTTTGTAACATCATCAGGTGTTGAAAGTGATGAAGACATTACTGTTTTCTATAACAAGCAAACTGCTGATAACGCAAGAGGTGACTTCGAAGATAATGCTAATTACTCTTCTCAGACAGGTACTGGTAGAGCAATTAACATCCCAGAAATCGATGTTCAATTAAGAAGTGAAACTATTGCTGCTAAAACAAGAAAGTTAAAAGCACAATGGACACCAGAATTCTCTCAGGATTTAAATGCATTTCATTCATTAGATGCTGAAGCAGAATTAACTAATATTTTAAGTGAGTATATTTCATTAGAAATCGATCTTGAAATTTTAGATATGTTAATTGAAAACGTACCTACAACTCAGGTGGCTGAATGGTCAGCTAAAGTAGGTAACGAAATTAACACAGCTGGTACAGCTTTTACATCTAACACAGATGGTGTATATTATACACAAATGAGTTGGTTCCAAACTCTTGGAATTAAATTACAGAAAATCTCTAACTTAATCCACCAGAAAACTTTAAGAGGTGGTGCTAACTTTATGGTTGTTTCTCCAACTGTTGCTACAATCCTAGAATCTATTCCAGGATTTGCTGCTGATACTGACGGGGATGCTGCTAAAATGCAATATGCATTTGGTGTACAGAAAATTGGTGCATTAAACAGCAGATATAAAGTTTACAAAAACCCTTACATGACTGAAAACACGATCTTGTTAGGATTTAGAGGTAACCAATTCCTAGAAAGTGGTGCTGTATATGCTCCATATATTCCATTAATCATGACACCATTAGTGTACGATCCTAATACTTTCACTCCAAGAAAAGGTATTATGACTAGATATGCTAAGAAAATGGTAAGACCTGAATTCTATGGAAAAGTACATGTTGCAGATTTACAAGTAATCTAAAAGTAACAAGTATACTTTAAATTAAATCCCGCCCACAAGGCGGGATTTTTTTTTAATATTTATAACAAATAATATCTATGGCCAACTTTAACATAACAATACAAGAAAGAATTTCATTAGAAGGTGTAGAAAGAGGATCAGATTTTTCTCAAATTATTACAGGAGTTAATTATACAGATAATAGAATATTAAATACATTATCTGGTTCAGAAACTACTATATTTTCACTAAGCGATACAGAAGGAGCAGGAACTTTTTTAAGTAGTAGTTTAAAATATGCTAGAATTAGTAATTATTCTACAGATGTACCTGTAAATCTAAAAGTATCATCTTCAGTAGAACAACTTAATTTTAAAATTGATGCTGGGGGATCTTTTATGGTATCTACTAGTGCAATTACAGGAAGTATCCTATCAGGAAGTGATACAGTATTTACTTATGATGACATTGCTTCACTAAAAGTTGAACCATCAGGTAGTAATGCCAAAATAGAATATATAATCGCAACAACATAATAAAACATGTCTCAAACACCTATAATATGGCCCGGATCTTCATCATTTGCCTCAGGACAAACTCCTTTTGCTTTTTATGATAGTGATACAGATTTTACTACAGATGCTGATAAAGTAGCGAGTTTTTGTGCATCTCGTTTAGGATATCCTACAGTAGATGTTGAATTAGGTAGTGGTTCTTTTTATGCTTGTTTTGAAGAAGCAGTTACTACATATGGTAATGAACTTTACTTATATCAAATAAGAAATAATTTTATAAATTTAGAAGCATCTAGTACAGGATCTTCTCATAATCAAGATGTAATTAATCCTAATTTAGGAAATGTTATAAGATTAGCAGAAAATTATGGATCTGAAGCAGGATCAGGAGGTACTGTAACCTGGTATTCAGGATCAATTCCATTAACAGCATCCGTTCAAGAATATAATTTAAATGATTGGAAACAAACACAAGGTATTACGGGATCAATTGAAGTAAAACAAGTATTTTTTCAAAA
>JBJKUQ010000012.1:0-41897 GCA_045563015.1 Alphaproteobacteria bacterium
TCCTAATGGAGAATTTATTTTTGCATTTGATAGAAATTTTAAGGAAGAAGTAAGTATTGAAGTTAATAATGTTTCAAAAAAATTTAAAATAAAGAAGAAAAAATATAAAATTGAAAAAATTAGAGGATTACCAAAAAAAAAAGTTGACCCAAGTAAAAAAGATTTAGTGAAAATTAAAAAAGACCAGAAAAGAATAAGTGAAGCAAAAAAAATGGGTAAAAAAAATAAGTTATTTGATAATGAATTTATTATTCCTGTTGACGGAAGACTTTCTGGTTTTTTTGGTAGTCAAAGAATTTTAAACGATAAACCTAGGAGACCTCATTACGGAATTGATATTGCTCAGTCTGAGGGCTCAATTATTAAAGCACCATCTTCAGGTATAATAAAAGTTATTGCAGCGAATATGTTTTTTACTGGCAATACTGTAATAATTGATCATGGACTCGGTTTGATTTCAATTTTTGCACATATGAAAGATATAAATGTTTTAGAAGGTCAATTAGTAAAAAAAAATGAAGTTATAGGTACCGTTGGTATGACTGGGAGAGCAACAGGACCCCATCTCCATTGGGGAGTATACTATTTAAAAACCCCTATTGATCCATTATCATTGGTTGAGAACACTTTTTTTTAGTTGAATTGATTTGATAATTAATTCTTTTAATTTTTCATTTTTATGTATTTTTATATCTAAATCTATGGGATGGATAATTTTTTGAAAAATTTTTGGAAGCTTCATGAAATCTTTTTTGGTGCAAACTATATGGAGTTTCTTCAGTTTTGCTAAGTTTACAATTTTTTTAATTTCATCATAGGAATATTTATGATGATCAGGAAAGTTTATTGTTTCAATAAGTTTAATAGAATTTTTTTTTAAATTATTAAAAAAATTATCATTGTTACCAAGTCCACAAAAAGCAATTACCCTTTTATTTTTAATTTTATCAAGCTTTAAAATTCTATCAGCAAAGAAAATTTTATCAGGTGGTAAATCTTTTAAATTTTTCTTATCACCAAATACGATTATTGCATCACTTTTATTTATAGCATTTTTTAGTGGTTCTCTGAGCGGACCTGCAGGGAATATTAATTTATTTCCAAAACCATATTCAGAATCAATTACAAGTATTGAAAAATCTTTTTTTACATTTTTACTTTGAAGTCCATCATCTAAAATAATCAGATTAGCATTTTGAGATTCGCAAAACTTAGCTCCGCTGACTTTATTTTTTGCAATACATGTATCTCCATGAATTGAATGAATAAGACATTCATCACCAACATCAAGGAAGTTCATATTTCTTTTAATAATTAAAGGTCCTTTTAGTCTTCCTCCATAACCACGAGAGAGAACAAAAATCTTAGTAAATTTTTTTTTTAAGTATTCTCTTAATTTTATTACTATTGGAGTTTTTCCTGCACCACCAATAACAACATTACCTACACAAATTATTGGTGTTTTAAATTTAACTTCTTTTTTCAGATAATTATTTGCTAAAAAAAAAAAATAATAAATTTTTGAAAAAGGCACTAAAATTAAAATTAATAAATTTTTTTTTTTCCAAAATTTCGGTGTTTTCATTTTTTTAATTAATTTTGTTTAAAATTTCTTTTGCTTTAATTGATTCTAAGATACATAATTCCTTGAATTTTTTTATCATATTTATTTTAATTTTTTTGTTCTTTAATAGTATCATTATTTTTCTTGATAATTCTTTTGAGTTTTTAGCCTCGAAACCGGCATTTTTACTGAGTATTTCTAATTTAATATCTTCAAAGTTAAACATATGAGGACCAAAAATTAAGACACAATTAAAGTAGGAGGCCTCAATTGGGTTGTGCCCTCCAATTTTTTCAAATGATCCTCCTATTACAGCTATATCCGAAATTTTAAAAAAGAGTCCTAATTCTCCGTAACTATCAACAAGGTAGAAGTCTTGGCTTTCAATTCTTTTTTTATTTGTCGACCTAATTGCATATTTAATATTGTTTTTAATTAGGTTGTTTTCAATTTTATTAATTTTATAAATATGTCTAGGTATCACGACAAACAAAATTTTTGGGTATTCCTTTTTTAATATTTTGAAAGTCTCTATGAGAACTAACTCTTCGTTTTCATGACTACTAAAGAGTGTTATGACAATTCTGTTTTCAATACTTTTGTTTAATAAATTTAATTTCTTTTTATCAACAAATGGTTTTCTTGATAGAAACTTAAGATTACCAATATTAGAGACGTTCTTTACACCAAGCTGTCGATACCTTTCTTCAGATTTATAATCTTGCACCGAACAAAAATAAATATTTGAGAAAATACTTTTTGAAAAATATGAAATTTTTTTCCATAAATAAAATGATTTCTTGGACATCCTCCCATTAATTATTTGAAACTTAATTCTTTTGTTTTTTAATTCATTGATAATATTTGGCCAAATTTCAGATTCTAAAAAAATCGTTTGATCTGGTTTCCAATGATTAATAAATTTTTTTATAATAAAATTAATGTCGACAGGGGTGTAAATAAGTATTATTTTTTTATTTTGATTAAATATTTGTTTATGGGCAGTTATTGTTGATGTGCTAAAGAGAATTTTGGTATGCGGATCTTTTTTTAAAATTTGCTCGGCTATAATCATTCCAGTTTTTGCCTCTCCAATACTCACTCCATTAATCCAGATTATCTTTCCATTTGGTCTTTTATTTTTTTTTAAGAAAAATTTTTCTAATAGACTTTTTTTTGTCTCTTTAGATAATAAAAATCTAATAAAGAAATAAAAAAGTATAGGAAAATATAAAATATTTGATAAATATTTGTAGATTATAAAGATCATTATTTTGATAAATTGTCTGAGAGTTTTGTTACTCTTTTAAGCTCACTTTCAACTCTTTGGATGTTTTTTGAAATAGACTCTTTAGAATTATAAGTTATCGGGTTTCCCCAAACGGCTACAAATTTATTGAATGGAAAAATAAAAATAAAATTATCCCATGAATTAAGTTTTATTTTAAACCTAGCAGAGTAGCTAAGTGGAATTATTATAGCATTAGTTTTTTTTTGTATTGAAATTATGCCTTCTTTAATTTTTTCTTTAGGACCTCGTGGGCCGTCAGGTGTAATTCCAACAACATTAAGGCCTTCAAGTTCTTTAAGAATTGATTTTGCACTTGATATTTTACTCTTGCTTGATGACCCTTGAATGGTTTCTATACCGAAGTGTGAAACAGCATAAGAAATAATTCTTCCATCGTGATGTTGGGATATGAGCATTTTAAATTTATTTTTGTATTTCCAACAAAATGGTGCCATCAATATTCTATTATGCCAAAAAAATACCAAAACTTTCTTTTTAGTAATTAAGTTATTTATAACTTCATCATTCTTCACATACCAAAGAGAGCTTTGGAAACAAAATTTTAGATAGAATGATATAATCCAACCTAAAAATTTTTGAGTAAGTTTATTTTGTAATACTTTTTTTATCATTTTTATTTTTAAATTGAAGTTTATATAGATTTTTGTAAATTTTTGAATTTTTAAGAAGATAATTGTGCTTACCAACTCCTTCAATTTTTCCATTATGAAGTAAAATTATTCTATCTGCATCAATAATTGTTGAAAGTCTGTGAGCAATAACAAGCGAAGTTTTATTTTTCATCAATTTTGATAGAGAATCTTGGATTTTTTTTTCTGATTTAGAATCTAATGCAGATGTTGCTTCATCTAAAAGTAGAAAAGGCGAATTTCGAAGAAATGCCCTAGCTATAGCAATTCTCTGTTTTTGGCCACCTGATAATTTGACACCTTTCTCTCCAATATCTTCATTAATTTTTTTTGGAAGTTTATTTATAAATTCATAGCAGTTAGCATCTTTACAAGCCTTTATAATATCTTTTTCATTAGGTTTTTTTTTTCCATACATTATATTTTTTTTAATAGTATCGTCAAAAAGAGTGACATCTTGGCTCACTATTGAAAAATGATTTCTTAAAAATTTAAAACTTAAATCTTTAATATCTATATCACCTAGATATATATTTCCTTTTTCTAAATCAAAAAACCTTGGTATTAAATTCAATAAACTAGTTTTGCCAGAACCAGAATATCCTACTAAGGCAATTTTTTCACCTTTTTGAATTGTAAGATTTATATCTCTCAGGACTAATTGGTCGGAGTCCTTATATTTAAATGATGCTTTAGAAATTTTCAAATCATAAGAGTTTCTATAATCAAAAAGATGATCCTTATTTTTTTTTGTTTCTTTAATAGAGGGCTCATTATCAATAATTTCAAAAACTCTTTCCGCTGAAGCCATAGCAATTTGCAATGTAGCATTTAGGCTTGCAAATGATTTTAGAGGTTGGTAAGCCATTAATAATGCAGTTAAAAATGAGAAAAAAGTACCTGGTGTAGTTTCCCCACTTATAACCTGGCTACCTCCAGTAAAAATAATTATTGCAATTGCAATCCCTCCTAAAGTTTCCATTAATGGTCTGGAGATGGAGTTAACTTTGGTTGATTTTAGGGTTAGTTTAAATAAACTCTCTATCTCTATATTAATTTTTTCCATTTCAGAGTTTTCATTATTAAATGATTTAATTGTTTTTATTCCTTGAAAAGATTCTGTGAGTTTTTTTGTAAGTAACCCAAAACCTACTTGGGTATTTTTGGAAATTTTGCGAAGTCGTTTACCAATTCTTGAAATAGGATAAATTGCTAATGGAAAAACAAGTATCGTTATTAATGCTAGTTTGTAGTCATGAAAAAACATTACACCTATTAAAAAGATGAAAGTTAAAGAGTCTTTAATAATGTTTATTATTACATTATGTACTCCTCGAGATAAAGATCCTACGTCTGCTAAAAATCTTGAAACCAAAGTTCCAGAGTTTGTTCTATTAAAGTATGACAAATCAGAATATAGTAGAGAATTAAGCATATCTCTTTGTAGGTCAGCAACCATTTTGTAGCCAATAAAACTCATTAAAACAGACTGAAAGTAGGAGGCAATCCCCTTAAAAAAAGCAATCATAAAGACAAATACAGGAATTATAATTATTAAATCTTTGTTTTTTTTTATGAAAATATCATCAAGAACTGGTTGCATTAACCACGCATTAGTTGCTGTTGCAGCAGAAACTATAACCATACACAGAATTGAGAAAATTAATTTTGAGTAATGCTTCTTGATGTAACATTCAAATAATCTTTTAACTATTTGTTTTGTTGAATCTTTTCTGTGCATTTTTTTTATTCTCTTAAGTTTCTTTTTAATTCTGGAAGAATAATAGAGTTTGAAGCCATAACTGAATTGATATGAAGTTTATCTGTATTGTATACTATTTTTTTGCCATTTGTTTGATAAATTAACCCACCGGCCTCTTTTATAATTAAATCAGCTGCCGCAAGATCCCAGTCATTTTTTTTAGTTAAACTCAGTGCTATATCAATATCTCCTTTTGCAACTAAAACAATTTTATATGCAATAGAGCCAATTGTTATAATCTCTTTATCTGTAAAAAAGTTGTAGGACTTTAATTTTTTCTCTTCTGAGGAACTAATTACAACCGAACATGTATCTATATTTTTTTTTTTATTTACAAAAATATTTTTTTTGTTGCAATATGCTCCTTTTCCTTTTTCAGCAAAAAAAAGATCCTTGGTTTCGGGATTATAAATAATGCCCATTACTGGGCTTGAATTTTTTATAAGTGCTAATGAAATCGTGTATTCTGGTTTACCCATTATGTAAGATCTGGTTCCATCAATCGGGTCAAGACACCAAAAAAAATCATTTTTAAACCTTGAATTATTATCTATAGATTCTTCTGATAACCAACCATAATCTGGGGTATTAGTTTTAAAAAAATTAAACAAAAAATTATCAATTTGTTTGTCAGCATTTGTAACAGGCTGGTTTGGTGATTTGTAGTTTATCACTAGCTTTTCTTTAAGTTTTAATGCAATTTCTCCGGCTTGAAAAATAGCTTCTACAGCCATCTCTTTTAAATTATTAGGAATCAAAAATTTTCCCAATTATATCCCACCAACAGTTAGGTTCTTAATAAAAATTGATGGAGAATTAATTCCAAAGTTAAATTGTAGATCATCAGCAGGAACCATGTGCTGAAATATTTCTTTTAAATTTCCACCAATAGTTATTTCAGAAACTGGATAGGATAATTTTCCATTTTCAATCCAAAAACCGGAGGCACCTCTACTATAGTCTCCGTTAGAATAGTTTATAGAACTTCCCATCAGTTCCGTGACTAAAACTCCCTTTTTGATTGATTTGATTAAATCATTTTTTTTAACATCTCCTTTTTCAAGATAAAGGTTTGTGTATGAAGCTGATGGAATTGAATTTGTGGATCTAGAGCCGTGACCGGTTGGCATTTCTTTAAGTTGCCTAGCCGAGCTAAGACAATTAAAATAAAAATTTAAATTTCCATCTTCAATTAACTTTTTTGGTGTTGATTGAATTCCTTCGCTATCAATAATTTTAGATCTTAGGCCTTTTTTCATAGATGGGTCATCTATGATGTTAATTTTAGAATTAAAGATTTTTTTATTTTTTTTTGTTTTTAAAAAACTTGTTCCCTTAATTATAGAGGCTGCATTTGAGGCATTGAATAAATTACTTAATAAACTTGAAGAAATTTTTGAATCATATATAACATCGCATTTACGTGTTTTTATTTTTCTGGAATCAAGTTTTCTTATAACTTCTTTAGCCACTTTTTTACCAATTTTTTCAAAATCTCCAAGTTCTTCAAAAAATACTTTTGATTTATAATCATAAGCCCTTTCCATTGAGTTATTTTTGCCTGCTAATACTGCGACAATATAGTCACTATGTGTTTTACTGATTTCAGAGATCAGTCCGTTAGATGCCATTAAAATAAAATTACTTTTTGAGAACGAAAGTTCAGCACCTTCAGAATTGCTAATTTTAGAATTACTTAAAGCAGAACCCTCAAGAGATAAAACTTTTTCATTAATATATTTTATATCTGGTTCATAAGGGTCAAAAAGTTCCAAAGAATCTATTTCACTTTGATTAGGCTTATAAATTTGAGTTTCATCAGCCAGGCCACAATACTCGTCTTTTGGAACGACTTTTGACATTTCTAAAACTTTTTCAATGAGATAATCAATATTTTTTTTTTCTAAATTTGTTGAGGAGATGATTGATTGTTTTTTTTTTACAATTACTCTTATTCCAATTTCACTTGTCTTGGAGGATTCAGTTTTTTCAAGTTTGCCGAGTCTGCATGAAGAACTTTTATGTTCAAAACAAGAAAATATTATATCAGCTTGATCAGCTCCTCTTCTTTTTAATTTTTTCAAAATATCTTCTAGAAAATTTTTATTCATAAGTTAGTAATTTATATTTGAATTTGTTATAATTTCAACTTAAACAAGAAAGTATTTGGATTTATGAGTTACTGGGTTGTTGGAGGTATCTTCAAAGATACCAAATTTAAAGATTTAATAGATGGTGAAAGTTTGCAAAAAATTGGTCCATTTGAGTCTTATGAAGATGCAAAAAAAGAGTGGAACAGAGTTTCGTGGCAAAACGTCGATAGTTGCAATACACGATATATTATATTACCTCACAAATAATTTTGTGCAAAAAGTAAAGTGGCAATAAGCCCACCAACATAATTGCATGAATCAAAAATAAGTTTTAAATTTTTCTTTTTTTTGAAACTTAAATATTGGAGCATAAAACAAATAGTTATTAGAAAGGAAAATAATACTAAATAATTTTTACTGAATTCGTCTTTTAAAATTATGGAATTGGTGAAAAAAAATAAACTACATATGTAAATTAGTAATAAAAAGTAAGTCGACTTTTTTTCAAAAAGAATTGCTATGGACTTGACGCCAATTCTTTTATCATCTTTTATATCCTGATGTGCATAAATTGTGTCATAGGCTATTGTAAAAAAGACTCCTGCTAAATATAAAAATATTATCCCGTAATTGAGTTGATCATTTTGAGTCAAAAAACCAATAAGAATTCCCCAATTAAAAATAACTCCTAAAAGTATTTGAGGAAAAAAAGTTATTCTTTTAAATAGTGGATAACTAAACACTAATGGTATCACAATGAAGCTAAAAAAGATAACTTTGAACTTTAAGTTTAAAACAACAATGAAGCCAATAGTTAGTTGGAAAATTATAAAAATTAAAGCATCAATGTTTTTAAGTTTTCCGCTAGCTAAAGGCCGTTTTTTTGTCCTGGATACTTGTTTATCAAATTGTTGATCAAACAAATCATTTATGCAACAACCTGCCCCCCTCATAACAAAAGAGCCAATGAAAAAAATAATAATATACTCAACTAAATCTGTATGAAATTCAATTTGATAGAAGAGTCCCCAAATACATGGCCAAAATAATAAAAAACCACCTGTGGGGTTATTATACCTTCCTAATATCAATAAATTTTTAATTTTTTTTAAAATTTTTTCTGTCATTTATCGATTATTATCATATAAATTATGTTACAACACCTATACTTTTCATTTTGTAGTATTAATTATTTTAATTTAAAATTAGATGTCAAAAATCAGACTTTACATTGATAAAAATTTTTGCAAATCCACGCCAATCAGTTTAGATAAAGAAAAATCACATTATTTAAAAAATGTTATGAGAAAAAAACAAGATGAGGAGATTAATATTTTTAACCAAAATGAAGAGTGGGTTGCAAAAGTTTCTTACGAAGATGGCATGAAATTGTTACCAAAAAAACTTTTAAGAAAATCACAGTTCAATGATGATATATGGGTATGCTTTTCATTGATAAAATCGAAGAAGGTGAATTATTTAATTGAAAAAGTATCTGAAATTGGTGTAAAAAAAATTGTACCCATTGTTTCAACTTTCTCTGAAAGATTTACCCCAAATTATTCAAGACTAAAAAAAATAGCATTAGAAGCTGTTGAACAAAGTGAAGGGATGAATATTCCTACAATTGAAGAAAAAAAAACTTTGAAAGAAATTTTAAAAGATTGGGATCCGGACAGAAAAATTATTTTTTGTGACGAAAAAGCTAATGGTACAGAAATTATGAAAGTAACTTTGACGAAAAAAAAACTTGCAATATTTATTGGTCCAGTTGGTGGTTGGAGCGAACAAGATAGGGAATGTTTTGAGTGTCTAGATTATATAAATGTAAGCCTTGGAAGTAATATCTTAAAAGTTGATACAGCATCTTTGGTTTCACTTTTTGTTTTAAGGAACCTCTAATATGAATGAAAGTTTGTCAAAAAAGGTTTTAATAAATTTCTTTGAAGAGGGCTGTAAAAAAAAAAATGATTGGAGAATAGGAACTGAGCATGAAAAATTTGGTTTTGTTAAAAAATCACTTAAGCCGATAAATTATGAAGATATACAAAAAATTTTTTTTGAACTTAGTGCAAAATTTGGTTGGGAGAAAAAATTTGAAAAATCAAAAGTTATAGCTCTTTCAAAAAATAATGCGTCGATTACATTAGAGCCAGGGGGACAAATAGAGCTTTCGGGTGCTCCATTAAAAAGTCTATTTGATACGTGTAAGGAAGTAAACTCTCACCATGACGAATTAGAAGAGGTTTGTAAAAATTTAGATATTGATTTTTTAGGTATGGGAACGCTCCCAAAGTGGGAGAAAAAAGAAATTAAGATAATGCCCAAGGAAAGATACGAAATAATGAGTAGTTTAATGCCCAAGGTTGGTTCAAAAGGTTTAGATATGATGTTAAGAACATCAACAATACAGGCTAATTTTGATTTTTCGTCTGAAGATGATATGAAAAAAAAAATTAGGGTCTCACAATCACTTCAACCTGTGATTCTTGGCTTATATGCAAACTCTCCTTTTATAGGAGGAAAATTAACAGACTACATGAGTTATAGATCACACATTTGGACGAAAACAGACAATTCAAGATGTGGTCTTTTAAAATTTATCTATGATAATTCTTTCTGTTTTGAGCGTTATGTAGATTACCTTTTGGATGTACCAATGTATTTTATAATAAGAGACGAAAAATTCATAGATATGACTGCCTATAGATTCAGAGATTTTTATGAACGAAAAATTGAAAGTCACAAAAATATTGAACCAAATTTATCGGATTGGAAAATACATATAACAACTGTTTTTCCAGAGGTGAGGCTTAAAACATTTATAGAATTGAGAAGTGCTGACGGAGGCCCGTGGTCAAGAGTTTGTGCACTACCAGCTTTTTGGACCGGTATTTTATATGATCAAGATAACTTAGATTATTTTTGGGAATTAGTTCAAAACTGGAAATTTGAAGACATTCAAAAGTTCTATGAAAATGTAAGAAGATTTGGACTTCAAACAAAAACTCCAGATGGAGAAACATTAATAAAATTTTCAAAAAATATTATAGACCTCTCTCAAAAAGGACTTAAGCACAGAAATATAGTATCAAATAACAAGGATGAAAGTTTTTTTCTTGATCCTTTAAGAAAAATAATTGATTCTGGTAAGTCACCTGCTGAAACATGGAAAAAATTATTTGAGGAAGAATGGGACAATAATGTTGATATGCTATATAAGACAAATTATTTTAAGGTTTTGAAAGATGAAAAAATTTAGTTCAATCGAGGAAATTAGAGAGGAAATTGATGAAATTGATATACAAATACTAGATTTAATTTTTAATAGAAAAAAACTTGTAACAGAAGTTGTAAAATTAAAAAAAAGAAATCAAATAATTGATACTAAGAGAATTGAAGATATTCTTGCAAGATTAAGAAAGGAAGCATCAAAAAGGGATCTTCCTGAAGAGTTTGTAGAAGAAGTTTGGAAACTAATGATTAAAACGTTTATTGCTTATGAAGAAAAAATTTTTGACGATATTCACAAACTTGATAAGTAAATTAAACAGTTCCACCCACAGTAAGCTTTTTAATTTTAAGGCTTGGTTGACCTACACCAACGGGAACCATTTGGCCTTCCTTACCGCACGTTCCAATCCCATTGTCTAATTTTAGATTATTACCAACCATCATAACCTCTTTCAGGATTTCAGGACCATTTCCGATTAATGTTGCTCCTTTGAGTGGTTTACCAATTTTGCCATTATTGATTTCAAATGCTTCTGAAGCACTGAAAACAAATTTGCCAGAAGTTATGTCAACTTGACCACCACTAAATTGAGTTGCATAAATTCCTTTCTTAGTTGAACTTATTAATTCCTCATGTTCATATTTTCCTGAGAGCATGTAAGTATTTGTCATCCTTGGCATTGGAATGTGAGAGTAACTCTGTCTTCTACCGTTTCCAGTTGTAGGCTGATTCATCAATTTTGCATTGAGTCTATCATACATAAAACCTTTTAAAACTCCATTTTCAATCAATGTTGTGTTTTGGGAAGGAGTCCCTTCATCATCAATTGTGAGTGAACCTCTTCTTTCTGGGATGGTGCCGTCATCAACGATTGTTATCTGATCTGAGGCAACTTTTTTACCAACTAAATCGTGAAAAGCAGAAGTTTTTTTTCTGTTAAAATCCCCTTCTAAACCATGACCAATTGCTTCATGCAAAAGAATTCCTGGCCAACCTGGTCCTAAAACAACAGTTTGTTCTCCAGCAGGAGTTTGGAGGGCGATAAGTTTGAGGTTTGCTTGACTAAAGGCACTATCAATTGCACATTTCCACTCTGATTTTTTAAATAATCTATCGTACATGTATCTCCCTCCCATACCAAATGATCCAGTTTCAATTTTCCCGTTTTTTTCAACTGAAACATTAACATTAAGTCGAACTAATGGTCGAGAATCATAAAAAAAATCACCATTTCTTTTTATAACTTCTATGTTCTGATAACTACCATTAAGTGAAACGGATACTTCTTTAACCTTGTTAGATAGTTTTCTCGCGTAGGAATTAATTTTTTCAAGGAGGTTTATTTTCTTTTTTAAACTCACCAATGATATCGGGTTATTGTTTTCATACAATGAATCGTTTGTTTTTAAATTATTCTTTTTCTTTACATTACTGGTATGATGATTATTTATGGCTTTGACTCCATATAAGAATGATTCTTGGCTTAAATCGGAACTATGAAAAAAATTAATGGTATCATCTTTTACAGTCCTAAGTCCAAAACCCTTATCTTGATCAAAACTTGCATTTTTGATTTTATTGTCATCAAATAATATATTCTCAGAATATACCTCTTCAATAAAAAGCTCACCATCATCAAATTTCGACATTAATCCGTCTACTTTTGATATTATTAATTTGTCATCCCATTTTTTTTTGATCAAGGTCATAAGCTTTATCTTTTAATTTAGAAAGTATCAATTATCATTTATATTGTAAATAGACGATATGTGGTTTAATATCCATTTTAATTTAATTATATTGTAGCTAATTAATAATTGTTTTTTCCTACACTATAATTATATTAGGATAATTATGTTTAAGATTATAAAATAGAGAGATATTATGAGAATTACCAGTAAATACTTTTTAGCTGCTTTATCATTGCTTTTTTCCAGTGAAGTTCTGTCAAAAGGACAGCCAACAGAATGGCAAATAGGTTTGCAAGACGCCGCATCACCCTTAATGCAAAGTCTCATAGATCTCCATGATTTTGTCTTTTGGATCATTACAGCTATAACAATTTTTGTTTTCTTTTTAATGGCTTATGTTTGTTTCAAGTTTAGGGCATCAAAAAACAATAAACCATCACAAACAACTCACAACTCTTTGTTAGAGGTAGCATGGACAGTAATTCCAGTACTAATCCTGGTTGTCATATCTGTTCCTTCATTAAGGCTTTTATACAATCAAAATGATTTCAGTAAGATTGACATGACAATTAAAGCCACTGGATACACATGGTACTGGGGATACCAATACCCTGATCATGATAATATAGAATTTGACGCAATAATGTTGTCTGATGAAGAATTGGAAGAAGGTCAACCAAGACTCTTATCGACAGACAACTTACTAGTAGTACCTGTAAATACAAATGTAAAAATGCAAATAACTTCAGACCCTTCAGGAGTTATTCACTCTTGGGCTGTGCCTTCGCTTGGTGTTAAAATGGATGCTATTCCCGGGAGGTTAAATGAAACGTACTTTAATATAACTGAACCTGGAATGTACTACGGTCAATGTTCTGAGTTATGCGGCCCTGGTCACGGTTTTATGCCTATTTCCGTAAAAGCAGTAACAGAAGATGACTTTGCTATATGGTTAGAAGAAGCAAAGGTTGAATTTGCTTCAGACAATGATGATTTAATAGTTTTGAAATAGAAAGGAATTAGTATATGTCAAGTCACGCTCCATCATTTTTCACTAGATACTTCTTTTCCACAAACCATAAAGACATAGGTGTCTTATATCTCGTATTTGCAATTATAGCTGGCTTAATAGGAGGAGTCTTCTCTCTTCTCATACGGATGGAGTTAGCTGAGCCGGGGATGCAAATTCTTGGTGATGACTATCAACAGTATAATGTGTGGATAACCTCACATGGTTTATTAATGATTTTTTTTATGATAATGCCTGCCATGGTGGGAGGGTTTGGTAATTATTTTGTCCCTTTGTTAATTGGTGCACCAGACATGGCTTTTCCAAGAATGAACAATCTGAGCTTTTGGTTATTGGTTCCATCATTAATCTTACTAATTGGTTCAGGATTTGTTGACGGTGGAGCAGGCCCTGGTTGGACCTTATACGCACCACTTTCAACCTCGGGTCATGGTGGTCCTGCAGTAGATATGGTTATCTTATCAATGCACCTCGCTGGAGCCTCTTCAATACTTGGAGCAATTAATTTCATAACAACAATATTCAATATGAGAGCACCGGGCATGACAATGCACAAGATGCCTTTATTTGCATGGTCGATTTTGATTACCGCATTTCTTTTACTTCTGTCTCTTCCCGTACTAGCCGGTGCAATCACTATGATGTTAACCGACAGAAATTTTGGTACTGCTTTCTTTAACCCTGAAGCTGGTGGAGATCCAGTTTTATTTCAACATTTATTTTGGTTTTTTGGTCACCCAGAAGTTTATATATTAATTTTACCTGGCTTTGGAATGATAAGTCATGTTGTATCAACTTTTTCAAAGAAACCTATATTTGGGTACCTTGGGATGGCTTATGCGATGGCAGCGATCGGTGTTGTAGGTTTTGTTGTTTGGGCCCATCACATGTATACAACAGGCCTTGATGTTGACACAAGAGCCTACTTCTTGGCCGCAACAATGGTTATTGCAGTTCCAACTGGGATAAAAATATTTAGTTGGATTGCAACAATGTGGGGAGGGTCTATTGAGTTTAAAACTCCCATGCTTTTTGCAATTGCAATGATATTTCTTTTCACATTAGGCGGAGTTACCGGAGTTGTATTAGCTAACACAGGTATTGATGTTGCATTACATGATACCTATTATGTTGTAGCTCACTTTCATTATGTTATGTCAATGGGTGCTTTGTTCTCGATTTATTCTGGTTTTTACTATTGGTTTAGTAAAATGTCAGGTGTTGAGTACAATGAATTTCTAGGAAAGATTCACTTTTGGTTAACTTTTATTGGTGTTAACATTACATTTTTCCCAATGCACTTCTCTGGTTTGGCAGGAATGCCAAGAAGAATACCAGATTATCCTGACGCATTTGCTGGGTGGAATTATGTCTCAAGCATTGGCGCTTACATATCAGTATTTGCAGCCTTCTTTTTTCTTGTAGTTCTTTTTGAGGCCTTTATTAAGTCTCGAAAAGCTGCAAAAAATCCATGGGGAAAAGGTGCAACAACTTTTGAATGGAATTTAAGTTCACCACCACCTTTTCACTCTTATGACGATATACCGAAGGTTAAGTAATTTATTGTGGTCAGTTTATGTCTTCTAAATCATCAACAAACGATTTTAATATCATAGACGACCACAGTTCACTTGAGGATTACATTTCTTTACTAAAACCCCGAGTTATGGCCTTGGCCATATTTACCTCTTTGTGTGGTCTAATTTTATCTCCCAATCATATCCACCCATTCTTATTTGGTTTATCAATATTTTGTATTTCAATAGGTGCAGGAGCATCTGGAGCAATTAATATGTGGTATGATCGAGATATTGACCATCTCATGGAACGAACAAAAAAAAGACCAATACCTGCTGGAAAAATTGACCCTGCTAATGCTTTAGGTTTTGGGATCATTTTATCAATGATTTCAACTCTTATATTAGGATTATGTGTGAATTACTTTGCTGCTTTTTTACTTGGTTTTTCAATTTTTTTTTATATTTTCATTTATACATTTTGGTTAAAAAGAAGAACACCTCAAAATATTGTTATCGGAGGAGCTGCTGGGGCTTTCCCCCCAGTTATTGGCTGGGCATGTGTTACAGGCGACATAAGTTTATTTCCAATAATTCTTTTTAGTCTTATATTTATTTGGACACCCCCTCATTTTTGGGCTTTAGCTTTATATAAAGATACTGAATATTCGAGAGCTAAAATTCCTATGCTTCCGGTTGTTAAAGGACAAAGATATACAAAAAAACAAATATTCGCATACTCTATTCTTTTGTTTGGGGTATCAACAGCACCATTCTTTTTTGGTTTTGCTGGATATATTTATCTTTCTTCAGCAATTTTTTTGAGCTCATACTTTCTTTATCTATCAGTCAGAATTTTAAAGTCCAAAGATGACATAAAAACAATTTACGCCCCTAAACTATTTAAATTTTCAATATTGTATCTCTATCTAATATTTCTATTACTTCTTTTGGATAATTTTATTTACAACTAATGAATAATAAAAAAAAAAAAAACCTAGCACTCGGAATTTTTTTGTTCTCATTAGCGGTAATTTTTTATTGTGTAACACTACTAAAGTTTTAAAATGGAAAATAAAAGAATAAAATCTCACGCTATATATTTATTATTTTTTGCACTCTTTATGCTTACCATGAGTTATGCATCTGTTCCATTATATAAGTTATTCTGTCAAGTCACAGGTTATGGAGGAACGCCAATGATTGTTGAAAAAAATAATAAAAGTGGAGATTTTGGAAACATCAAAATACGTTTTGACTCCTCGATAGAAAAAAACTCTCCAATATCCTTCAAGCCCAAAAAAAAAATTTTAAATGTAAAGATTGGTGAAAATAATTTGGCTTTTTATAAAGCCAAAAATAAAACTAACAAACCAATAACGACAATGTCAGTCTTTAATGTAACACCACTTCAAGCTGGTAAGTACTTCAACAAAATAGAATGTTTTTGTTTCGAAGAACAAGTCCTTTCACCCAAAGAATTAGTAGATATGCCTGTTTCTTTTTTTATTGACCCCTCAATAAAAGATGATAAATTTATTAAGAATTTGAGTGAAATTACACTTTCCTATACAATGTTTACTAAAAGTAAGGATACAGAATAGTATGAGCAGTAATCAAAAACATCCATATCACCTAGTTGACCCTAGTCCATGGCCATTAGTTACAGCTATATCCTTACTGATATTAGCATATGGTTTTGTAACTTTTATGCATGAGGAAAAGATTCTTATTTTTGCAGTTGGTTGTGTTGGTCTTTTCGTAACAAGTTTTTTTTTGGTGGAGAGATATTGTCGCTGAATCAGAAGGTGGTAAGTTCCATAATAAAGTAGTTCAAATTGGGTTAAGGTATGGAATGATACTTTTTATCGCTTCTGAGGTTATGTTCTTTTCTGCATGGTTCTGGGCATTTTTTGATGTAGCTTTCTACCCTGGTAATAATAGTCAAGAACTTATTGGTAGACAAGAGGCGATAGGTGGTGTGTTTCCTCCAAAGGAAATTGAACTTATACCGCCCTTTGGTATCCCACTGTTAAATACATTTATTTTACTTGCATCTGGTGGAACGGTAACTTGGGCTCATAGTGCTCTGAGAGAAAATGATAGAAAAAATTTCCTTTTATTCTTATTTCTAACAATCTTGTTGGGCGTAATATTTACAGGGTTTCAAGGATACGAGTATCTTCATGCAACATTCAGTATAGATGAAGGAATATATCCATCAACCTTTTATATGGCCACAGGTTTCCATGGAGCTCACGTAATAATAGGTACAATCTTTCTTATTGTTTGTTTTATAAGAGGAGCTAGAGGTCACTTTAAACCTGAAAAACACCTAGGTTTTGAGTTTGCAGCTTGGTATTGGCATTTTGTAGATGTCGTATGGTTATTTCTATTTACATTTGTTTATTGGTGGGCTTCCCTATAGCCAATAATGATATTTAAGTATAACAATTCCTCATATTTCATTAACTTTAAGCTTTTCCCAACAGTATGTTTTTGTATAGCTTTGTTGATTTTGCTTAGTCTATCAACTTGGCAATTTAAAAGACTTGTTTGGAAAACTGGTTTAATTGAAACTAGAATTTCAATGTTTGAAGGCCAACCTAAAAATTTAATTAAACTTGATGACCCAACTAATAGTGAATTTCAAAAAGTTTTTGTCCGTGGAAAATTAATAAATGATTATGAATTTTTTATGCCTGCTTTAAGTAAAAATGGTAACAATGGGTACCACATTTTAGTGCCAATTCAAATTAAAAAAGATTATCACATCATTTATGATACAGGATGGATTCCTCTTCATAAAAGAGAAAAAAATAAAAGAAAAAATAATATTAATAATTCTGAACAAGAATTTTCTGCAGTCGTCAGAATACCTGGAAGAAAAGGGTATTTTCAACCAGATAATGACTCAAAAAAAAACTTTTGGTTTTTTGTTGACCCAGTTCATATGAGTGAGAATATTAATCTAAATATAGAAAAAAAATTTTACCTAGAAGCAGTCGAAAATGGACCTGGAGGTTATCCTATAGGTAATCAAACAAGGATTTATTTGAGAAATAATCATTTGCAGTACGCTCTTACATGGTTATTTATGGCATTTGGAATGGTTGGTGTTTTTTTCTTTGCAAGCGTTAGAAAAGTATAATGCTTTATTCATCAACAAGAATGAATGATAAAAACCTAGAATTTTCTGAGGTTTTGATGAATGGTTTGGCAAAAGATGGAGGTTTATATGTTCCAAATGAAATTCCAAAATTATCTCAAAAGGACATAAAATTTCTTAAAGAAATGAGTTATGCTGAACTAGTATTTGAAATAACAAAAAGATATGTTGTATCAGAACAAATTCCTGAAAAAAGTTATAAAAAAATATGTAATAAAACCTATGGAAAGGAATTTGGTGAAAAATTAATTTCTATTGATAAATTAAATGATAATGAGTTTATTCTTAATTTATTTCATGGACCCACATTAGCATTCAAAGATTATGCACTTCAATTGTTAGGAAATCTTTATGATTATATTCTTAAAAAAAAAAAGGAAAATTTGACATTAATTGGGGGCAACTTCAGGAGATACAGGGTCTGCTGCAATTCATGGTTGCTCAAAATCTAAAAAAGCAAAAATCTTTATTCTATTTCCAAAAAATAAAATTAGTGAAGTTCAAAGAAAGCAAATGACTACATATGTTAGTGAAAATGTATTTAATATAGCAGTTAAAGGGAACTTTGATGATTGTCAAAAACTTGTGAAAGATTTTTTTAAATTAAATGTAAAAACAAAGAAATATAATCTTGGTGCAGTAAATTCAATAAATTGGGTTAGGATTCTTGGGCAAATAGTATACTATTTCTGGGCTTATTTAAGAATTGAAAAAAACTTCAAACCAATAAATTTTGTGGTTCCTACGGGAAACTTTGGTAATGTTTATGCTGGTTTTATAAGTAAGAAAATGGGTTTACCCATAAAAAAATTAATCGTTTGTTCTAATAAAAATGATATTTTGACGAGATTTTTTAATTCTGGAGAAATGAAAAAAAAAAAAGTAGTTAAATCACTTAGTCCGAGTATGGATATTCAGGTATCAAGTAATTTTGAAAGATTAATCTTTAATTATATCTCCGATGGAAAAAGAGTTTCAAAATTTTTCAATGAACTGGATAATGAAGGAAATTTTATAATTCCAAAAAAAATATTGAATTCCATGTTAAATGAGTTTTCTGGTGGAAAATTAAATGATAGAGCTATTCTAAATACTATAAACGATATTTATAAAAAATTTAGTATAATTATTGATCCTCATACAGCCGTTGGTTATTCAGTGGGAAATAAAATATTGAAAAAAAGTGAGAAAAGAGTTTATCTAGCTACAGCTCATTATTCAAAGTTTATGGAAACCGTTGAAGATTCTATAAAAAAAAAACTTAATTATCCTGACAAATTAAAAAAAATTTTTAAAAAAGATGAGGAATTCCTTTTAATAAATAATAGTTTAAATGAATTAGAGAGTTTAGTTGATTCAAATTAAAAATTAAGCATTACCTGTAAGACTTGAAAATTTAGTAAAATCAATGCCAGTTTTTTTTATTGCATTACTCCATTTTTTTTCTGGGTCGTAGTCAAAAATTAAATCTAACTCTTCACTTAAGTTTATCCAACTGTTTTGTTTAATCTCATCTTCCAACTGACCAGGCCCCCAACCTGAATAACCAAGGGAAATAAAAAATTTTTTTGGACCTTTATTTTTTGCAATGTCACTAATTATATCAGTTGAGCAAGTAAGCTTAACGTTTTGTGAAATTTTTAGGGTGAATTCACTTTTATAGTCACTTGAATGAAGAATAAAACCATTGTTTTGACTTAACGGACCACCAATGTGAAATGCAAAATTAGTATTAGTATTTTCAGTTACATCTTTTATATCTAATTTCTTGAATAATTGAGATCCTTTTATATTTAAAATTTTGTAATTTAGAACAATTCCAACAGCACCATCTTTATTATGATGTGTTATATATATTATACTTCTTGAAAAAAAAATATCTTTTAACTGCGGTAGTGCACAAATAATATTTCCCTTTAAATATCTACTTTTCATAGTTAAATTATTATTACAAATATATTTTTCTTATTCAAATAGAACATTAATTATAAAATGTATAGTCTAAAGTTTTTACTACTAATTTTCATTTCCTCATTTGTTTGTGCTGAGGAAAATTCTTTTTTTGCAGATAATTCAACTATAGATATTATTCCAAAAAATAGACTTTTGAAATCAGAAGATGGTTATCATTATTTTGGAATTAAAATTAATTTAGATGATGGTTGGAAAACATATTGGAAAAACCCAGGTGATGCAGGGGCTCCTATCACTGTTGATTTTGAAAATGAAGAGAGTTTAATTGAAAAAGAGATTCTTTTTCCATTTCCAAAAGAATATTTAGAAGACAACCTTAAAACAATTGGGTATGAGAAAGAAGTTATTTTTCCAGTTAGATTAAAATTTAAAGATAATGTTAAAAATTATACTTCAAAATTACACATCCAATATCTAGTTTGTAAAGAGATCTGTATACCTTTAGTTAAAAGTTTATATATAAATTATTCTCTTAGCTCATCAAATAAACTATCAGTTGAAAGTAGTATTTATAAATATTTGTCAAAAGTTCCTTTTGTTGATCAAGGGTACTTTAATTTTCAGGAATTTAGTTTTAGAGATAGTAATACTATTGAGATTGTCTTTAGTAATGATGATCATCAAATAAAAGAAGCATTTTCTTTTTCTAATGATATTAATATAGAAACCGAGATAAGAAAAAAAAATAAAAAAACATATGTTGAGTTAAATTCAGACGAGAGCTTTAGAGATTTAAGCTCACCATTTATCTTATCCGTTTCTGATGGAGAAAAGTACGAAGATTTTGTTTTAGATCCAAATAATTTTGTAAATGACTTAAATTATTCAATATTTAAATTTCTTTTTTTAGCTTTTATAGGGGGAGTTATTTTAAACTTTATGCCATGTGTTTTACCAATTTTATCACTCAAGGTTTTATCATTAGTCAATCATCTTAATAGCAAAAGAAATAATATAAGAAAATATACAATCTCTACTGTAATCGGTATTTTAGTTTCTTTTTTAACTTTATCACTCTTAATTATACTACTGAAAAGTATTGGAACATATGTTGGTTGGGGATTTCAATTTCAAAACCAATCTTTTCTGATAACTATAAGTATTATTATTTTTCTATTTTCCACAAATATGTTGGGTTTTTATGAAATAATTCTTCCTGGCAAAGTTCATAACTTCTTTGATAAAATTACTAACTCAAAAAATAAGGAACATTATTTTTTATCTGGAATGTTTGCAACGTTATTAGCAACCCCATGTAGCGCACCTTTTCTTGGAACTGCTATAGGTTTTTCAACAATTACATCTAATTATAATATTCTATTAATCTTTACATTTATTGCCCTTGGTTTTTCATTACCGTATTTAATAATTTTATTTAAACCATCTATTATTAAAATTTTCCCAAAGCCAGGTTCATGGATGATTAATTTTAAACATTTTCTTGGAATAATTTTGTTGATTACATTTTGTTGGCTTTTAAAACTATTAAATACTGATAATAGAATAATTTTTGCTTCTTTTATTCTTTTAACTGGGTTGTCTTTTATTATTAAAAAAGATTTAAAGAATTTGATCTCAAGTTTTCTAGGCTTAATGGTTGTTATATTTTTTTTTATAAAACCTCTAGCTAAAGAAGATGATAAATTAATATGGATAAAATTTGACAAAGAAGTATTATGGTCATTAATTGAAAATAATGAATTAATTTTACTGGATTTTACTGCTGATTGGTGTATTACGTGTCAGTTAAATAAAAAAACCACACTTGAAAATAAACATGTTATAGATTTCTTAATACAAAAGAACGTCAAATTAATGAGAGGTGATTGGACCAAAAGAGATAATGATATTTTAGATTTTATTAAAAGCTACCAGAGGTTTGGAATACCAGTAAATATTATTTACGGTCCAAGATCTAAAAATGGGATTATACTCTCGGAAATTTTGACAAAAGATCTAATTATAGATAATATCAAAAAAGTGGAATAATATGAAAATAAAATCGAATGATTGTTTTCCAGAAGTAATATTTTATCAATTACTTGATGGAGGTCCAAAAAAGGTTAAATCTTCAGAAATTTTTGGAAAAAAAAAAATAATATTAGTGGGTGTTCCAGGTGCTTTTACACCAACATGTTCTAATGACCATTTGCCAGGTTATTTAAATAATCATCATAAATTTATCGAAAAGGGAATTAATGAAATTTTTTTTGTTTCAAATAATGATCCTTTTGTTATGGATGCATGGATTAAGTCATATAAGGATAATAGAATAAAATATTTATCGGATTGTAATTATGAATTTTTGGAAGCTTCAGGTTTGCAGATAGACTTATCAGTAATTGGTCTTGGAAAAAGACTATCAAGATTTGCAATGATTATTGATAATGGACTTGTTAAAGAATTATTTGATGAGAATGGAGGGGACCTTAATTTAAGTAAAGCCGAAGACCTTTTAGCTGCACTGTAATTTTTCAGCTTCAAATCGTGCAATTTTGTCAACTTCTTCGTTGTACAGATTGCCGCTATGTCCTTTAACCCATTTCCATTCGATATCATGCTCTTTTATTAATACGTCAAGTTCTACCCACAGATCCTTGTTTTTAACATCTTTTTTATTAGCCGTTTTCCAATTATTAATTTTCCATTTGTTAATCCAATTGTTGATACCGTCAATTAAATATTTACTGTCAGTGAAAATTTGAATTTTTGATTTTGATGTTATATTTTTCAAAGATTCAATTGCTGCTATTATTTCCATTTTATTATTTGTTGAATTTTTACTTGAACCAGACAATTTAATTTTATTGTTTTTACTATCAAAAATTATAGCACCCCAACCACCTGGTCCAGGGTTACCTAAACAGGCACCATCTGTATAAATTATGTAGTCAAAATCAATCAAAGTAATTAAAATCCATATCTAAACTTTTATGAAATTTTAAAATCTTATAAAATTCAATTGGGTTTTTTTCTTTTACTAATTTATTTCCTAGAATATTTTTTTGATCATATAACCTAGTTAGAAGAAATCGTATAGATGCCCCTCTAAAAATAATGTTTAAATTCATTTTTTCATTATTTGTTAATGGCCTAATTAATTCGTAGCCTTTAACAAAATTTTTAAAAAGATTTCTTTTGAAAATTCCGTTATTAAAGCACCAAGCATTAGAAGTAATAGCAAAATCGTAAATATAGAAATCATTACATGAAAAATAAAAATCAAGTATTCCGGTAATTACTTTATTATCAAAGAAAACATTATCAGGAAAAAGATCTGCGTGAATAATCCCTCTTGGAAGTGTTTGAGGCCAGAAATTCTTTAGAAATTTAATTTCTTCTTTAATAAATTTATTTGAATCAGGAATTATCTTATCTACTTTATTATAGTCTAATTTTTTAGCAATATTATTCCAGAAGTTTTGCCTAAAATCATTATTAAGTTTTTCCTTAAAGTATTTATTTTTTGTATGAAAATAACCTAAATTTTTTCCAATTAATAAACAATCATGAGCATTCCACTTTTTTTTTGATTTACCCTTAAGGTAGGAAAAAATTGAAAATTTTTTTGAGTAAAATTTATTGATAATATTCCCATCTCTATCCTTAATGGGGTGTGGACATGGGATACCCTTTTTTTTCGAATACAGCATTAGCTCTAAATAAAATGGTAAATTTTTCTTTTTAACTCTATTTTCATAAAGTGTAAGTATAAACTGATTTTTTGTAGTGATTATTTTATAATTGGTATTTTCTATACCTTCTTCTATGGGAATATGTTTTATTAAATTGCCAATATTATATTTATTCGTGATTAATGAAATATCATGCTTAGACAGTTTGGTGTGTACAGCCATGTCCAGTTATTAAGAAAAATGGTTTGTCAATTTTTGAAGTGACTCATCGATCAATTTTTTATTATGTTTTTTTTCTAATTTTTTTTTTATTCTTATCTCAGTAAACATAATTGTTTTTTTTAGTATTTCACTTTTTAGTTGATCAGTCATTTTTAATTCCATTTGAGAGGTCATCTGTTCAAAATTTTGTTTTTTTCTTATAATAGTAGATTCGATATCTTTTTGTATTCTATCCTTAATTGCTTCTATTTCTTTTTTTGTTGATAGTTTTAGATTCTCAATTTTCTTTATATTTTCTTCTTGTTTTCTTTCATGTTCTTCATAAAGAAGTTCTGCGTCATTTTTTAGTTTTTTGCTCTCTTCAAGATCCGATTTAAGTTCAATGATTTTCTTATCTAGGTTATCAAGAACCTGTTTTTTTATAGGTCTAAAAATTAATAAAATAAATATCAGAAAAGAAATTCCTACCCAAAGTGTTGCATCATTAAGTATGTTGAAATCTATGGTCATATTTTTTCTGCAACCTCATTAAAATCTTTAATATTACCTTTTGATTTCTCATTCATTATTTTTTCAAAAAGCTGGTCAGATAAAGAAACACATATTTCCGGAATTTTTTTTGCTAAATCATTTCTTGAGTTTAATAGTTTTTCATTTAATTCTTTTTTCTTTTTTTCATAATCATTTTCAATGACTCTAACTTTTTCTTCGTAATTTTTTTTATTTTCATCCAATACAAGTTTGATTTCATTGTCTAATATATTTCTTGTCTTTTTTAAATCAGATTCTATGTCCGAAATAATTTTTTCAATTTTTTGATTAATTTTTTTTGTTTCAGATAAATAATTATCAATTTTAGTTTCTCTTGAAATCCTCACTTTTTTGAGTTTTGGTATAAAAATAAAGTGTATTAAAATGAAAAGAGTAACAAAAAAAACGATTAGCCAGAAAATTTGGGAGGTAAAAGAATCAGGGTTTAACTGAGGCATTCCTCCTTTGTCTTCAGCTCCATTTACGCTGTTAAAAAAGAATAATATTGGAAAAGTAAGAAAGATCCTACTCAACATTTTTAAAATACAAAAAGTAATAATAAAGCTATAATTAGAGCGAATAGTGCGAGTGCTTCTACAAGAGCAAAACCAAGCATTGTCATTGTAAAGACGTGCTCTCTTGCTTCTGGGTTTCTTCCTACTGCTGTAATGAATGCTGCAAATATTGATCCTATTCCTATACCTGAGCCAATAACACCTAAAACAGCAATTCCTGCTCCTAATAGTTTCGCTGATTCCATATCCATAAAAATACTCCTTTTTAAAAATTAATGTAAATGTATTGCATCATTTATATACAAACAAGTTAATATTGCAAATACATAAGCTTGCAGAAATGCAATAACTATTTCTAAACCTGTTAATGCAACTAAGAAGGCAATTGGTAATGCTCCTCCTATAATAAAACTATTGGCTCCTAGTACAAAAACAAACCCTGCGATTACTTTAAGTAAAGTATGACCTGCCATCATGTTAGCAAACAATCTAACTGATAAGCTTATGGGTCTTGATAAATACGAAATAACCTCTATTGGGATCAGTAAAATTAACATTGGTTTTGGAACACCACTGGGTGCAAAGAACTTTAAAAATTTAATTAATCCGTGTTTAGCAATAGCTATGAGCGTCACAGCTATGAAAATAAAGAATGATAAAGCAAATGTCACAATAATGTGACTTGTCCAAGTAAAGCTATATGGCATCATACCTATTAAATTTCCAAGAAGAATAAACATAAAAAGGGTGAAAATAAATGAAAAATATTTCATCCCTTCTTTTCCAATATTATCACTAATCATATTTCCGATAAATTCGTATGATATTTCAAGCATAACCTGAAGTCTTGAAGGAATTATGGAGGGGTTTCTGATTCCCATGAACATAAAAAATATAATAACAGATGAGGTTATTAGCATAGCTAAAGAGGAATTGGTAAAAGAAATATCGACTCCCATAAATTCTATTGGGTAATAGCTTTTTATTTCAAACTGAGCTAGTGGGCTTGCCAATTTCAGGGTTCCTTTTAAATTTATTTAAGTTTATTCATAGATTTAATAATATTGTAAAATCCTGCGGTTATTCCTAATAGCAAAAAAATAAGAAAAAATATAGGCTTTGTTGAAAAAAAATTATCAAAACCGATGCCAATTAATATTCCAGCAATAATTGGAGAAATTAGGTCTAGACTAATTTTAAAGCCAATATTGAAGTTTTGCTTTGGGATCCGTTTCTTTTTTTGTATTTTTTCAACTTTTAACTTAATTTCCTCTATTCTTTTTGTCATTAAACTGCTTTTTGTAAATCTATTTTTTCAAAATCAACTGAAACTATGTCTGAAATACCTTTTTGTGCCATTGTTACACCATAAACTCGATCAATAGATGTCATCGTAATTTTATTATGAGTGATTATTAAAAATTTAGTTTTTGTATTACTTTTTAGTTCATTAAGAATAACACAAAATTTCTCTATATTTACATCATCAAGCGCTGCATCAACTTCATCAAGAATACATATAGGAGAAGGGTTGATTAGGAAGATAGAAAAAATTAATGATATTGCAGTCAAGGTTTTTTCTCCTCCAGAAAGAAGAGTTATACTTGATAATTTTTTCCCTGGTGGCCTAGCATAGATTTCTAGACCCGTTTGCAAAGGATCATCTGATTTTACAAGCTCAAGCTTTGCTTCACCACCATTAAATAATTTTTTAAAAAGATCTTGAAAATTCTTATTTACTTTATCGAATGCAACTAATAATAGATTTTTACCCTCATGATTAATCTTATTTATGGCAAGTCTTAACTTTTGTATCGCTTCTTCTAAGTCGAATTTTTCAACCTCAAGTTCTTCAATTAAATTTTTTATATCATTTTCTTCAATTCTTGCACGAAGGTTTACAGGTCCCATTTGTTCTCTTTGAAAACCAAGCTTTTCTAGATATTTTTTTATCTCATCATAATCTTTATATTTTAAATCTTTATCTTTCAAATCTTCCTTAATTTCTTCTGGTTGTTTAGAGGATCTCTCATATATCAAATTTCTTGATTCTTTTTCCTTGGACTTCATAACATCTAAAGTACTCTCAAGTTTTGTAATTTCATTCCTTTGATTTTCTCTTAAATTTTCTGATTTAACGAGTTTTTGTTCTACTGATTCGAGTTCTAGCGATTTTTTATTAACAGAATCTTTATTAATGATGAGTTTTTCATTCAAAGAATTATATACTCCCTCGGCATCATTAATTTCTATCTGAATCTCATCAGGTAATGTATCGAGATTTTTATTTTCCAAAAAATATGATTCTTCGCGTTTTCTAAGTAATTCAATTCTTTTTCTTGATTCTAAAAAATCACTTTTACTCTTTTTAAGATCATTAACTAAATAAGTTTTATTTAGTTCTTCTCTCATAACTTCTTCTTTTAAAGAATTAATTTGATTTCTTTTTTCTTCAGTCTTTTTATCAAGTTCATGTATCTTTTTTTCTATACTTTCTCTTTCATTAGTTGATTTATTATTGAAATTCTTGTTAAGAGTATTTTCTATTTTTTGAATTTCTTTTAATCTAAACAAAATTTCATTATTTTGAGTTTTATAGTTTTTTATCATTTCTTTATTTTTTTGAATATTATATTTAGAAAGGGAAATTTTTTCTCTAAAGCTTGATTCTGTTGGAAGAATAGTGTCTAATTTTTTGTAGAATGATTCTAATTCCATGTTAAAACTTTTTATATTTTTTTCTAATTTTTGAGTATTTTCGATAGATTCTTTGCTTTCTCTTTTCAATTTAGATAGTTTTAAATCGATTATTTTTATTTGTTTTTGCAACTCATTAATCTTTAGTTGAGAGTCAATAATTTTTTTATTTTGAAGATTATCTTTTGAAATGAATCCATCCCATCTCCAGACATTACCATTTTTATCAACTAACATTTGACCAATACGAAGGCTTTTTTGTAAAGATAAAGCTTCTTTTTCATTATTTATAAACCCTATTTGCGATAGTATAGGATACAATTCATTTGGTGCTGTAACATATTGAGTAAGAGGGTTATTAATAGGTTCAAGTCCGAGAATATTTTTTTTAACCCACCTTTTATGTGAACTATTATTTAAAGTTGCATCAAGTTCATTTGTTAATGCTGCATAAATAGCATTTTCATAACCTGACTTTATTTTTAAGAGGTTAACAATCGAGTCTTTTGATAAATTAGCTTTTCCTGTGAGTTCATTAAGTGTTTTGATTTCTGTATTGATTTCTGTAAATCTTTTTGTTTTGTTTTCAATTTCTATATCAACTTTATTAAATAACTCTCTATTTTCTTGCAGTTTTTTTGAATTTATATGAATTTCTTTTTTTATAGATTCAATTTTTTTTTCATGATTATTTTTTTCAACTTGTAATTCTTCTAATTTTTTTTCATCATAAGTTAAATCTTTGTATAAACCTTTTAGAAGATTTTCAATTTTTTCATTTTCCTTTGTATTTTCAATATTCTTTTTATTTAGATTTTCTTTTTCCTCTTTTAAATTATCTGATTTAAATTCATCTCCTAAGGATAGTTGGATTTCATCAACAAACATTCCTTCTAATTGTTTTACTTGCCTTTTCAAATCAGTTTCTTCAATACTAAGCTCGTTTAGTTTGGCTTTTTGATTAATTTTATTTGAATGATTTGATAGCTTTATTTCTGTACTTGCTATTGTTTTTTGGAGAAGATCTAGTTTTTTTAATTCATTATTTTTATCAATTACAATAGTTTCAAGAAATCTTTTTATTTCAATTTTTTTATTTTTGATAAGATCTTGCTTATTTTTAAGATTATTTATTTTATTTTCAGTTTCATACAAATTTTTACTAAGCAGGTTCCCTTCTTGCTGATGATTAAGTATTTCATTTCTTAATAATTTGGACATTTTTTTTTGTTCATTTGACTCTTCAACAAATATTTTTAATTTTTTTTTTAAATTAAAAATTGATTCATTCGAAGTATTTAAGTTCTTAACTATTTCTTCCCATTCTGAAAAAATAAGAATTGATTGATAAAATTTTATATTTTTAGAAATATTTTCATATCTTTCTGCTTGTCTAGCTTGTCTTGACAGTGACTTTTTTTGCTCTATCAAACTATTAAGATTTATGTCAATTTTTTCAAGGTTTACTTCAGTAGACTGAAGCTTTAATTCTGATTCATGTCTTCTGGCCTGAAGGCCAGAAATACCAGCAGCATCCTCAAGAATAATTTTTCTGTCAATAGGTTTGAAATTAATAATTTGGTCAATATTTCCTTGACTAATTATGGAACTTGATCTTGGACCACTTCCAGAATCGTAGAATAAAGTACTAACATCTCTTGCACGAACATCTTTGTTGTTTATTTTAAAAAATGAACCGACTCCTCTTTCAAGTAATCTGCTGACAACTAACTTTTTATCATTAGTTGGAAAATTCTTTATACTTCCAGTAAAATTATCTAGTTCAATTATTACTTCAGCAAAATTTTTTGCTGGAATATTTTGTGTTCCATTAAAAATTATATCATCTAAAGATCCTGATCTTAGGCTCTTTGAAGACGATTCACCCATGACCCATCTAATAGCTTCAAAAACATTGGACTTTCCACATCCATTAGGACCAATTATACCAGTTACACCATCTTCAATTAAAAGCTCTGTAGGGTGAGCAAAAGATTTGAAGCCTGAAATTTTTAATTTTTTGACTGTAAACAATTTTAATTAATTCAATAAAGAGTCTATTTTAAGTTTAAGTGCCTCATACGTGAGATCACCCTCATATTTTTTATTATTAAGATAAATAGTGGGAGTCGCTTTAATATCAAATTTTTTTGTTGACTCTAATCTTTGTTTTAAAATACCATCTTCTATAGATTTATTTCCAACACAGACTTTTATTTCATCATTTTTTAGTCCTCCAAACTTTGCTATTTTTAGAAGAGATTTGAAAGGATCATTTGATCTTGTCCAGTCCTTCTGCTTGCTATATAAAACTTTAAGGAAATTAAAAAACCTATCATTTCCAGAGCATCTTGCTATAACAGAAGCTTTTAATGCAAATTTATCTAATGGAAAATCTTTATAAACAAAGTCAATTTTTCCTGTGTCTATAAATTCAGTCTTAATTTTTGGAAATACTTCATTATGAAATTTTGCACAATGACCACAGGTTAGTGATGCAAATTCAAGCATTTGAATTTGTGCTGAACCAGTACCAATTTTTTTTTCTTGTAGGGCTTCAATTGTATCAACTATTCTAGAATTAGATTCTGAGGATATGACAGTAAATAACAGAAAGGGAATTAAAAAGGTGGAGTAAAAATATCTAAATATCATAGTATATTTTTATCATAAAACTTTATATTTGTAATGACTTTTTAAACTTTATAACATCAACTATTTTTGTAAGAAAAAAATCATTAATTTTTTTTTTTATAACTTCTGAGGAATATGATAGTTCGAGTATAGAAGCTTTGTTTGAAATTATTGTTAACACATTTTCTTCATTTCTTTTTATCAAAGAAGATACAAAACAATCCTTTGATATTTCTTTGCCAACAATTTTATCCCAGTTCATTTTTAGTTCCAAAAAATTACTTCCACGATTTTTATTAATTTTTTTAAGAATTTTTGGTAAAAATATTGAAACTTTTTTTGGGTTATTTATATTTTTCTTATTACTCATGGTTAAGCATTATGACATTTCTTTAAAATTTAAAAAAGACTGGCAGCAAAAAATTTTAAATTGGTACTATCTTAACAAAAGAGATTTACCATGGAGGAAAAAAAAAAATCAAAATTTTTATAGAATATGGATATCAGAGGTAATGTTGCAACAAACAACTGTAAAAGCTGTAATTCCTTATTATCAAAAATTCTTGAAAAAATGGCCCTCACTCAAGTCATTCTCTTCATCTTCTCTTGACGACATTTTAGTTATCTGGCAAGGTTTGGGCTATTATCAAAGAGCAAGAAATTTATTTAAAGCAAAAGAGTACCTTAAAAACAAAAAATTAAACATTAATTCAAAAAGTTTAAAAAACATTCCTGGTATTGGAGATTATATATCCTCAGCAATTTCTGCAATTCTCAAAGACGAGCCATGTGCAGTTATAGATTCGAATATAAAAAGAATAATAACTAGAGCATTTAATTTAGATATTTCAAAAAAAAGTTTTCACAAGGAATTAATTTTTTTAGCACAACAATTAACTCCAAATAAATATAATAGATTTTATTGTCAATCGTTAATGGACATTGCAAACGAGATCTGTAAAAGCAAAACCCCTGAATGTTTTGTTTGTCCAATTGAGAAACTTTGTATAAGTAAGGGTAAAAACAATTATAATTTAGTTAAAAAAAAGAAAATAAATAAAATTGGAGTAATATTTGTTGTGAGATTTAAAAATGAATTTTGTGTGGAAGTTTCAAAAAAGAAAATCCTTCAAGGATTATACCAGTTTCCAATGTCAAAGTTCGTTGATAATCTTCCAGCTGATGACTCTAAAAAAATTATTGATAGAATTATATATTTATGGAAGATTAATAATGAGTTAGAGGAATATTCAAAAATTATTAGTACAATAAATCATGATTTTACTCATTTTCATTTGAAACTGAATATGGTTGAGATAGTATTAAAAAAAAAGAAAAAAATAAGTGATTATTTGTGGATGAATAAAAATGAATTTGATAAAAAACCAATATCAAGCTTAGTTAGAAAGGCAAAAAAAAAGATATTATGAAAATAAATTTTTTTTTTGTTTTTTATATATTTTTCCTTCAATTTTTTTATTGGAAGACTGGTATTGTTGAGGGAAAACTAGATGACCATGAAAAGGCTATAATAGCTGTAAATGAAGGAGAGATACTTCCATTGGATGAAATATTAAAAAAAGTAAAAAAAAAATTTGAAGGGAGAATTATTTCAATAAATCTTAAAGATAATGAAAAAGGTTTATTTGGCTGGGTTTATGATATAATGATCATTGAATTTGATAATAATGTTAAACAGTTAAGAGTCGATGCAGGAACGTCTACCATTCTCTCTGTTGAAACAGGAGGGAAAAATTGAGAATTTTAATTATAGAAGATGATCCAAATCTAAATGATCAAATTAAACTTTCACTTGAAGAGAGTGGTTATTCAGTCGATATTGCTATGGATGGTGAAGAGGGTCATTTTTTAGGTGATACTGAACCATATGATGCGGTAATTTTAGATCTAGGACTTCCAAAACTTGATGGAATAACCGTTCTTGAAAAGTGGAGGAAAGAGAAAAAAAACTTTCCTGTTTTAATCTTAACAGCCAGGGATCAATGGAGTGATAAAGTTTCAGGTTTTGATGCTGGAGCTGATGATTATGTTGCAAAACCTTTTCAAATGGAGGAGCTTCTCGCCAGACTAAGAGCCTTAATAAGAAGATCAGCGGGACATGCCTCGTCGGATATTGAATGTGGTCCACTAAAAATTGATACCAAACTTAACAAAGTATTTCTTAACGGTACTAAATTAAGACTAACCTCACATGAGTATAAAATTATTGAATATTTTCTTCATCATCAAGATAAAATTATTTCAAGAACTGAACTTGTCGAACATATATACGATCAAGACTTTGACAGAGACTCTAATACGATTGAAGTTTTTATAGGAAGATTGAGAAAAAAGATGGGTATGAATCTAATCAAAACTGAGAGAGGTTATGGTTATAGGCTGTCGATAGAAAAGGAATGAATTCTTTAGCTGTCAGATTATTTTTGAGTGCAACTGTTTGGATAATATTAACTTTGTTGGCTACTGGCCTTTTACTTTCAGACTTAAATAGAAAGTCTAATATTGCTGCTTTTGATGATCGTTTAAATCTTTTATTAGAATCTTTAATTGGAGCCAGCAAAGTTGATTCATCAGATAGCATTACTGTAGTCAGTTCTATAGGTGAGCCACGTTTTTTTCAACCATATTCTGGATGGTATTGGCAGGTTAATAAAGGTGCAAAGACTTTAAGTCGATCAAGGTCTATGTGGGATCAGTTATTTACTTTAGATAAAAGGTTAATTGGTGGACGTACTCAATTTATAAATTTGCTAGATGATGACGAAAATAAGAAGGTGATTGAAGAAAAAAAACTTCACATTGTACAAAGAGAAATCTCGTTTCCAGGTATGTCTGACCCAATAACATTTTTGGTATCTGGTGATACGGCAGAGTACAAAGGAAATATTAATAAGTTTAATAATATATTGTTAACAACACTTATTGTTTTAGGTGTAGGTTTGATGATTGCTGTTTTTCTTCAAGTTAATTACGGGTTACTGCCTCTAAACAAAATTAAACAAGCTTTGTTTAAGGTGCGAAATGGCGATGAAAAAAAACTCATGGAAAAATATCCCTCAGAAGTTCAACCTTTAGCAACCGAAATTAACAATCTTTTACAACACAATGAAAAAATTGTTGAAAGAGCGAGAACTCATGTTGGAAACCTTGCACATGTTCTAAAAACACCTCTTGCAGTCATATCTAATGAGATTGAAAAAGATAATATAGTCCTAAAGAATCAGATATTATTAATGAGGAAACATATAGATAGATACTTAAAAAAAGCACATTTAGAATCAGTAGGGAAAAATATTAAATCTAAAATTTCATTTTTTCCATTTTTAGAAAAGATGATAAATATTTTTGAAAAATTATATCCTAACAGGAAAATTAGTTTTCGAAAAAATATAGATAACTTTTTTATTTATGGAAGTCTCGAAGATATGGAGGAAGTATTAGGAAATGTAATTGAAAATGCTTGTAAATGGTCAAAGAAAAATATTTCAATTGAATTTGAAAATATATCAAACAACGAAATAAAGATGATGATTTCTGATGATGGCCCCGGTCTTCCACAAGAAATACAAAACAAAGTTTTTGCTAGAGGTTTTAGATTAGATGAACAAACTCCTGGTAGTGGTTTAGGATTAAATATTGTTAAAGATATTGTTGAGATTTATAAAGGAAAGGTTTGGCTGGACAAATCTAGAGAGTTTGGTGGGTTGCAGGTAAACATAATTTTTCCCGTTTCAGTTATTTAATAAATTTTTTATAAAGCTTTTCCTGTGAAGATTTGTTTTTCCAAAACATTTTAGAGCATTTATATGTTTAGCAGTTCCATAACCTTTATTTTTTTCCCATTCATAACCTGGATAATTTAGTGAGTGTTTATACATAATATCATCTCTATAACATTTTGCTAATATTGATGCAGCTGCAATTGATACAGACTTTTGATCTCCTTTTTTAATAAAATTTATGTCTTTTCGAGATTCAAATATTTCAGGGCCGTCTACAATAATTTGATTTTTAAAATTTTTAAAATAATCTAGTGCCCTTTTCATAGATAATATTGTTGCTTGAAGAATATTAATCTCGTCTATTTCTTTGTTAGAGGCTAATCCATATGAATATGTGGAGTTTTTTTTGATGAATTCAGATAATAAAATTCTTTTATTTATATTTAATTTCTTTGAATCATTTATTTCAACAAACAAATCTTTTTTCATAATACTTTGATTCAATATTACTGCACAAGAAACTACTGGCCCACACAATGCACCTCTACCAACTTCATCAACACCAATTACATTCTTGTAAACATCCTCAAAAAACGTTTTTTTTTTAATTAGATTTTTAGAAGACATTGGCGAATTTTTTTTATTTTTCTGTTAGTCTAGGAAATAGTTCTACCAAATTACATGGTTTAGTTCTGGAATCTAACTGATGTTTTAGTATTTCATCCCAGGCATCTTTGCAGGCACTGGGTGAGCCAGGTAAAGCAAATATAAATTTATTTTTAGCCAGTCCTCCCAAAGCTCTTGATTGAAGTGATGAGGTACCAATTTTATTATAACTAATTGACCTAAAAATTTCACCAAATCCGGGTATTTCCTTATCTAAAATTTTTTTTACAGCCTCTGGTGTTGAATCCCTTCCAGTTAAACCAGTTCCTCCTGTAAGAATTATCACATTTAGTTTAATCTTTTTTAGGGAGGTTTTTAAACTATTCAATATCAATTTTGGATCATCTTTTATAAAAACTTTTTCAAAAACTTTGTGACCGGCTTTTAAGATTTTTTCTTCAAGAACTTTACCTGATCTATCAGATCTTTCATCACGAGAATCACTAATTACAAAAACTGAGATATTAAGAGTTTCAAATTCTCTTTTCATTAATTTATTCCTTTCTCAAGAATATAGTCACTAATTTTTAATAAATCTTCCCAAACTTTTTTTTTTTTCAATTGGATTTCTAAGTAAATATGCAGGATGAAAGGTAGACTTTACGGGTATCTTCAATTTATTTTTTTTCATCTGTGTAAAAAAGATCTTTTTTTCTTAACAAACCCCATAGCTAGGTCTGTGTTCAGAATTGATTGAGCGGCAACATTTCCAAGCAAAATAATTAATTTTGGGTTTATTATTTTTATGTGTGATTTTGTTAAAGGTAAACAAATATTAATTTCATTTTTATTTGGTGTTCTATTTCCTGGTGGTCTCCAAAAAACAACATTGGTAACATAAAAATTTTTGCTTCGAATGAGATCAATATTTCGAAACATTTTATCTAACAATTTACCTGCTTGCCCAACAAAAGGTTTCCCTAATTTATCTTCATCTTCAGCGGGAGCTTCTCCAATCAACATAATGTTTGAATCTTTATTTCCATCTGAAAAAACTAGATTTGTTGCAATATCTTTTAAATTACAATCAGAAGTTTCAATTTCTTTATATAGTTGTTTTAAAGCTGACTCTTTATTATTTGGTTCAAGAGAAACTTCATCTATATATTGCTTTTTTTCTTTAGTATTCTTTTTTAGGCTTTCAAATCTTGATTGTTGAGAAATAGATACAGAAACATTCATAGTTTTGTAAAAATCAATAAAAGACTTTATGTTTTTAATTTTCATTAATATATATATTATTAACTTATAAAAATTATTAAAGATAAAGTATTTAGTGACTGAAATTAATAGAGAAAAAATGGAATACGACTTAGTAGTAGTTGGAGCAGGACCATCCGGCTTGTCTGCTGCTATAAATTTCAAAAAGTTGTGTAAGGAAAAAAATATAGACTATTCAGTATGTGTTGTAGAAAAGGGATCTGAGGTTGGCGCACACATTTTATCTGGAGCTATTCTCGAGCCTACGGCTTTAAACGAACTTTTTGATAATTGGCAAAATAATGTCAGTTGTCCAGTAAAAACAAAGGTTTTAGATGAAAAAATTTGTTTCTTAACTGAATCTAAATCTATAAATATTCCAAAGATTTTTGTTCCTTCAGTAATGCATAATGAAGGTAATTATATAATTTCATTAGGATCTTTTTGTAAATGGCTAGCAATTGAAGCTGAAAATCTTGGAGTTGAGATTTATCCTGGATTTGCAGCAGCAGACTTTTTAACAAATCAAGGGAATCTATCAGGTATTATTACAAGTGATCTTGGTTTAGACAAGGATGGTAAACCAGGATCAAACTTTCAACCTGGATTAGAGATACACTCTAAGTATACTCTATTTGCAGAGGGTTGTAGAGGACACTTGGGTAAAAAAACTAATTGAAAAATTTGATTTAAGAAAAGATTCTCAACACCAAACTTATGGAATTGGTTTGAAAGAACTGTGGGAAATTCAAACAGATAAGTCAAAACCTGGTAGTGTCCTCCATACTATAGGATGGCCTTTGGATACAAATACATATGGAGGCTCTTTTTTGTATCATTTGTCAGACAATTTAGTTTCAGTTGGCTTTGTAATTGGACTTGATTACCAAAAACCCATATTTATCCCCTTATGAGGAGTTTCAAAGGTTTAAGTTACATCCGAATTTGAAGCCACTGTTTGAAGGTGGAAGAAGAATTTCTTATGGCGCAAGAGCACTCAATGAAGGTGGGTGGCAATCACTTCCAAAGCTTACATTTCCAGGTGGAGCACTTTTAGGATGTGATGCTGGCACTTTAAATACGCCCAAGATTAAAGGCACTCATACTGCAATGAAATCAGGAATTATTGCTTCTACTGAGGTTTTCAAAAAACTCCAACTTGGTGAAAAAAATAATGAAATTACAAACTATCAGAAATTATTTAATGAGTCATGGGCAGGTAAAGAGTTAAAAAGAGCAAGAAATGTAAGGCCGTCTTTTAAGTATGGTCAAAAAATAGGAATGTTTTTGACAGGCATAGACCAAAAAACTATTGAGAGGCAATGCACCATGGACATTAAAACACTCTGAACCTGATCATCTGTCTCTCAGGAAAAAAGACGAATGTGAAAGAATATCTTATCCAAAACCTGATGGTAAAGTTACTTTTGATAGATTAACTAATGTCTCTTTCTCCTCGACTTATCATGAGGAAAATCAACCTTGCCATTTAAAAATTTTGAATGATGAAATTCCTATTTCAAATAATTTAAAATTATTTGATTCTCCTGAACAAAGATACTGCCCTGCTGGTGTTTATGAAATTTTGCATGATGATAATATTCCAAAGCTACAAATAAATTCGCAAAATTGTATTCATTGCAAAACATGTGATATCAAAGATCCTTTGCAAAATATTAATTGGGTATCACCTGAAGGTGGGGGTGGGCCAAATTACACGAATATGTAAAAATAAATTTGCCTTTTTAAGTATTTATATAATTTTTTTTATATTTTTACCTAAGTTAGTTCTTTCAAATGATTACGGAAAATACCTATCATGGAGTTATGCTAGACAGAATAGTGACTTTGATAATTTAGAAAATTTGTATTCTTTTGTAGATTTAAAGAATATCGATAAAAGCCTTTTGGAAGAAATATTATTTCAATCAATAGTTTTTGATAACTGGAAAAAAGCAAAAGAAATAAGTGAAGAGCTTAGTAAAAGCGATAAAAAAAATTTTTCAGCAAATTTATTTAATTTGGTTGACAATTATTTAAATAAGAAAAACGTTACAAAAAACATTAAAAATATAGATCCTGAATATTTTGAACTAAGTTTTTTAAAAGCTTTGATACTTTGGACAGATCAAGATACGGAGGTTCCCGAATCCGCTAGTTGTGTTCCATTATTGTGTATGCATTATGGAATCAAACTAATGGTTCAAGGTAAAAAGAAACAAGCGATGAATTATTTAACCAAATTAGATGATAAGAAGTTTACTTCGACTCGTGTTTTAGAGTTATTATTTCTTGCATACTCAAAAACAAAAGATTTTGAGAAAGCAAAGATTAAAATAGATAGCTTGTCTTTCAAAGATGCAAATTTGAAAAAATATACCATGCAACATCTTGTTAAGAATAATTATTTACTTAACCCTGTTAACAATGAAAAAGATGGACTAGCAGAAATTTTTTATAATATATCTAGTTGGTATTATCAAAAAAATTTATTTAAATACTGTGTATTTTTTGGAAAATTGTCTCTGAGGTTAAGACCAAATTTTAATGCAATGAAAATATTAATATTAAATGCTTATGATCAATTAGATTATCATAGATTTGCAATAAAGCTTTTAACTAACTTAAATCAAAACAACCCTTATTTTATGAAGTTAATTAAAATTAAGGGTACGTTTTATGAAAGATTTAAAGACAAAAAAGATTTTATTGGTGAGTTAGAAAAAATATCTAATAATTTCCCAAATAATTGGGAAGTAAAATTATTACTTGCTGACAAATATAGAAATAACAAAGAATATAATGCATCTATTAATTTGTATACTAGCGTAATTAATAACGAAATTGTTATTGAAAAATGGCCAGTATTATATTCTAGAGGTATTGCATATGAAAGATTAAATAATTGGAACCAAGCAGAGATTGACTTTAAAGAAGCCCTCAAACTTAATCCTAACGATCCATATATATTGAATTATCTAGCATATAGTTGGCTAGACAGAAATATGAATCTAAAAAAAGCAGTAAATTTCTTAGAGAAGGCCGTTGAACTAGAGCCAAGTGATGGATACATTCTTGATTCTCTGGGGTGGGCATATTACCTAACTGGTCAAATAGAAAAATCGATTTTTTATCTCGAAAAAGCAGTATCAATTATGCCAAATGATGCTACCTTAAATGATCATTTGGGAGATGCATTATGGAAGTCTGGTAGAAAACTTGAGGGTATATCTCAATGGAAACGAGTTCTAATTATAGAACCTCAATATAAAAATAAGAAAAAAATTAAACAAAAAATAGAGGGTGGAATTAATTAATGATTAATGAGATTAAAATGTTATCTCCAGCTAAATTAAATCTCTATCTTGAAGTAATAAATAAAGCAAGTGATGGTTTCCATAATCTAGAAAGTCTAATGTGTTTTTGTGATTTTGGTGATGTTATTCAAATCAGAAAAGCAAGAAATTTCAGTTTTTCAATCAATGGTCCATTCTCTAAAAACCTTGAAAATAACAACATAATTACTAGTTCTGTTTTATTTATTGAAAATTTAATAAATAAAAAAATAGAAGTAGAAATAAGTTTGACAAAAAATATACCAATTGCATCTGGAATGGGTGGGGGGTCATCTAATGCTGCTACAACAATTATATGTCTGAAGAAACTTTTTAATTTGAAATTTGATACCTACATATTATCGTCATTATTTGAGCTGGGGTGCAGATGTCCCATTTTGTTATTACAGAGAATCAGCTTTTGTTAAAGGAAAAGGAGAAAAAGTAGAATTACTAAAAAAAAAAATTCCTGAATTTTTAATTCTTTTAGTAAATCCAAGAAAAGAAATTTCAACAAAACTAATTTTTAATAAACTTAAAATAAATTACAAAAAATCTTCTAAGTTTGAGGATAAATTAATAGATCCTGCAAATTTTATAGATTTTTTGAAATCAAAGAATAATGATCTTGAGTATCCTGCTATAAGTCAATGTAGAGAAATAAATTCAATAATTGATTTTCTCGATAGAGAAACAAAATCTTTTTTGTGTAGGATGACGGGCTCTGGTGCGACATGTTTTGGTATTTATGAAAATAAAGAAGATTTAGTTCTTGCAGAAAAATTAATCAATAAAAATTTTAAGGATTTTTGGACTAAAAAAACTAGAATAGTTAATAAAATATGAGATATAATAAGCTTGTATATAAAAGAAAAAATGATTATGTTTCTATAATTCTTGGGGTGTGGCCAAGTGGTAAGGCACCGCTTTTTGGTAGCGGCATTCGTAGGTTCGAATCCTACCACCCCAGCCAATTGATTGATGACTGATGAGGTATTTTTTTCGCTTAACTCCTGCAACCTTGCTTTTGGAAAAAAAGTAATTTTTGAAGAAGTATCAATAAGTGTTCACAATAATGATAAAGTCGCATTAGTAGGAAAGAATGGTATTGGAAAGAGCACACTTTTAAATATCATAAATGGCTCAAAAGAAATTGATTCTGGCGATGTCTGGTTTAATAAAAATATAAAAACTTGTTTATTAAACCAGGGTCTTATTAGTGGAGACGATATAAGTGCTTTTGATTTTTTATCTAAAGTTTATGATTCTGATACCGAAGAATACAATATAGATTATATTTGCAATCAACTGAAATTAAATAAAAATGAGCTAATAAAAAATATGTCAGGAGGAATGCTTAGGAAAATGAGTTTAGCCTCATTAATTTTAAGTAAGCCTCAATTTTTTCTTTTAGATGAACCAACTAACCATTTAGATATTGAATCTATTCAATGGCTTGAGAATTATCTTATTAATGATTTTAAAGGGGCATTCATTGTAATAAGTCACAATAGAAGTTTTTTGAAAAATGTAACTAACAAGGTTTTTTGGATGGATAGAAAGAAGTTGAGAGTATCTCCTAAAGGGTTTAATGATTTTGAATCGTGGAGCCTCTCATTAATTAATCAAGAAAAAAGAGAACTGGAGAACAAAAAAAGATTTTTATCTGAAGAGGTGGAATGGCTTTCGAAAGGAGTAACAGCAAGGCGTAAAAGAAATGTAAGAAGGAAAGAAAATATATTAAATTTTAGGGTCGAATATGAGAAACAAAGAAGTGAGTTTTTAAAGTCAATTACAAAAACTAAAATATTACCTCCAGAAAAAAATGAAAAAGGCCCGAATTTATTAATAAACTTTCATAATATAAAAAAAACGTTTCAAAATGAAAACGAAACTAAAACAATTATTGAAAATTTTAACTATAAATTTACTCGAGGACAAAAAATTGGAATATTAGGGAAAAATGGTTCGGGTAAATCAACTTTTTTAAACATGATAAAAAACCCTGAAATTATTGATGAAGGGAATATTAAAATACGAAAAAACATTGATTTTTCTTTTTTTGATCAATCTGGAAGTCAGCTTTATTATAATAAAAGTATAAAAGAGAATATGATACCTGGAGGAGGTGACTATATTGAGGTTGTAAATAAGAAGATTCACATATGTGGATATTTAAAAAATTTTTTATTTGAGCCAAAAATTATTGATAAAAAGGTTGGATTACTGTCTGGGGGAGAAAGAAACAGACTTTTATTGGCAAAGGTTCTTTCAAACCCTAAAGAAATTTTAATACTTGATGAACCAACTAACGATCTGGATATTGAAACAATAGATATTTTGATTGAATTCCTTAAAAATTTCAATGGGGGTGTTATTGTGGCATCACATGATATGGACTTTTTAGATAAAATTTCAAATAAATTCTTCTTTTTTAATGATTCAGCAAATGTAAAAATATCATATGAAAGAGAATCATTCTTGAATACCTTTGATGAGGAAAAAAAACCTAAAATACAAGAAAATAATTTAGATATAGCAAATCAAAAAAAAAAGAAACCTGACAATATAGATAAATTAATTAAAAAGACTTTAATAAAAATTGAAAAAAAAGAAAAAGAATTAAAAGAACTCTATATGACCCTTGAAAATAAAAAAAATCTGCAATATTCAGTAAATGAAGATTTGATTAATCAAATTACTCAAACCCAAAGGATTATAAAAGAATTAGAAAAAGAATGGT